>JADKKK010000006.1:117500-485708 GCA_016720545.1 Myxococcales bacterium | reverse complement strand
GTCGCTCGGCGCCGACCCGGATGGCGCCGCCTTTGGGCATCGCCTCGTTCGCGTTGCGCACGAGGTTCTCGAGCGCGCTCGCGAGCAGCTCGGCGTCTCCGCGAACGTCCGGGCAGCTCGGCTCGATCGCGAGGGTGAGCGTGACGCCCTCGCCCATCGCGAGCCGCTGCGCCTCGACGAGACCGCCCAAGAGCGCGGTCAGATCGACGCGCGCGAGCGAGGCCTCCACGCGTCCGAGCCGCTGGTATCGGTCGACCACCTGCGTGATCCGATCGGTCTGCTCCACGATGAGGTGCAAATAGCGGACGCCGTCCTCCAGCGGGCGCCCCTGCGCGTGCTCCTCGAGGAGGAGCTGCGCCGCCCCGCGCGCGGCGGCGAGCGGGTTGCGCACGTCGTGGGCCATCTGCGCCGCGAAGCGCCCGAGGGTCGCGTGGTAGCGCATGCGCGCGGTGCCCTCGGCGTAGCGACCGGCGACGTGGCGCAAGGCGCCCCACACGGCGAGCGTGACAACCACGGACGCGAGCACGAGCAGCGCGCTGCCGGCGCCCCACGAGCGCGCGAGCCCGAGCTGCGCCACCACGCCGCCGAGCGCGATGGCGATCGAGGTCGCCATCGCCCGCGGAGTGAGGTCCCGCACCAGGCGAAAGCGCAGGGTACCCGCGGCGAGCAGGACGCCGCTCGCCAAGAGGCCCCACGCCGCGAGCCGCGGCACGGGCGCGCCGGCGATCGCAAACACGTCCGTGCCGCTCCCGCCCACGCCGAGCGCGACCGCCGCCGTGACCAGCCAGGCGCTGGAGCGCTCCGTCTTCGCGCTCTCGCGGAGGTGCCGAGCGAGCAGCACGAACGACACGCCGAGCGCGACCGAGAGCCCCAGCCCTACCACGACTCCCCACGCCGGGCTCAGCGCGAAGGCGTTGAGCCGTGGGCTCGCGAACGCGATCGGGCTCACGCAAGTAATCGCAATGGCTAAGAAATACGCCCAGATGCCACGGGCCACCCAGCGGAGTCGGCGTCGCCGGCCGACGAACGTGGCGACCACCTCGAAGGCGAGCGGAACCGCCAGCGCGGCCGCCGCCGCGTTGAACCAGCGGGCCGCGTCCCCGCGCGAGTTGCTCGAGATGAGGTCGAGCACGTCGTACGCGAAGAGGTCGAGGTAGAGGGCGCCGAGAGGCACGGCGAGCGGCTCGCGGCGCGCGCGCACCGCGGCGAGGCCGGCGAGGGCCAGGAACACGATGCTCGACCCGAGCGTGAGCCGGTCGTCGGCGGTCATTCGATGCTCAACGTCGTACGGCTCCCCGAGAGCGCGCGCCCTCGACATGGATTGAACTCGACCGACGCCGTCGGCGTCCAGCGCTTCCTCCGAGCCCTCGCGCGCCCTCGCCCACGCGACTCGCTGGCTCCGGGCGCGCTCCCACTTCGCCTCGAGTCCCCGAGCGCCCGTGGGCTCCAGCTCACTTGGCTTGGCGCCCGCGCGTGAGGCGTCCACGTTAGAACGCCCCGCCGACGACCACGCCGGCGGCGCCGGACCGCGGGTCGACGCTGGGCGCGACGCTGCGGATGCCGGCGGTGGCGGGCGCCGGGGTGGCGCTGGGCTCGTGGGCGAGCACCGCCGCGTCGATGAGCGAGGCCGCCGCGTAGCCGATGAGGCCGCCGGTCACCGCCTCGGGGAGGCCGCCGTAGAGGCACCCCAAGCTGCCGCTGCCGCCGCAACCTGACGCGGCGGTGAACCCGAGGAGACCGCCCACGGTGACCGCCGCCCCGCGCACGAGCAGGCTCCCCCCGGCGGCCCACGGTCGCCCGTGGACGAGATGAATCGTCGGCGAGGCCGCGCCCATCCCCACGAGCGCGGTGACCGCGAGCCCTCCGCTCTCCGCGCCGGCCGACGCGAACAGCAGGCCTACGCTGGCCGCGTCGGCGAGCAGTGTCTGGTACCCGTACCACGTGCTCGCGGGTGGCTCCGCTGGCGCTTCGGCGGCGGGCTCGGCTGGCGCTTCGGCGGGCCGCGAGCGTGCTGCGCCCCTCGAGACGGGCGCGGTCGGGGGTTCGTCCGCGAGGGCGGGCGCGGCGAAGAGCAGCGCGATGGACACGAGCAGGAGGGATCTCATGCGCGTGCCTCAGCAGGAGACATGCCACGCGGCGCGCGCCGCGCCGATCGCTCGCCGCGCAAGGCGGAGGCCTGCAGGTGACGGGGCTCGCCTGCCCGAGCCCGAGCTGGAGGGTCGGCCCGCCAGCGGTGAGCGAATGCGCCGGCGGGTGCACGCGTGTGCACCGGCCTGCACGCTCGCCGCGCGTCGCGGGCCGAGAGTGCCGCGCGTCGCGCGTGGCACGAGGGTTGCCATAGGGCCCCTCGAAAGAAGGAGTCCACGCCATGACCACCCGCCGCCGCTCGTGCCTCGCCGTCGCTCTCACCGTCGCCTCTCTGGCAACCTTCGCCTCGTCGCAGGCTCGCGCGGACGAGCCCGCCGCCACCCCTGCGCCCACCGTGGCCCCCGCGCTCCCATCGCTCGCGCCGCCCGCGCCGCCCGCGCCGCCCGCGCCGCCCGCGCCGCTCGCGCCGCTTCCGACCGTGTCCGTCCCGGCCGCCGCGGCCGCGCCCGTTGGCACGCCCGCCGCGCCCGTCCACGTCGCCGCGCCCGCAACCGTCGCTCCGGAGGAGGGGGGCTACGACGGCCAGTACACGCCGCCAAGGGTCGTCGCCTACGAGGGTGGCCGCATCCCCCGTGACTCCCGCCTCGAGGAGCGCGCGCGCCGCGGCATGGTCATCGCAGGAGTCGTCGTGACGGGCTCCGCGTACCTGTTCTCGCTCGCGTACGCGGGGAGCACCTGCGGCGCCCAGCAGGACTGTCGCTCGGGGAGCGACTGGCTCTACGTGCCCATCGTCGGTCCGTTCATCACCTCCGCGAAGGCGCCCACCTCCGGTGGCGCGGCGCTCGCGGCCTTCGACGGGATGGTGCAGGTCGGCGGCGTCGCGCTGGCCGTCGCGGGTGCCCTCTTCCCGCAGCAGGTGGTCGTCTCCCCGGGCCGCGCGTCGTGGAAGGTCGAGCCTGTGTCGGTGGGCTCGGGGATGGGCGTGGGCGTCACGATGACGCACTTCTGAAGGTGGGGCGGTGGCGCGGGCGCGCGACGCAATCCCCGCGTGGTAGCGTGAGCGGATGTCTCGCCGCGCACATCGTCTCCCGGGTCGTCTCGCTCCACGCGGTCGCCTCCGCCTCGTGCTCTGGTTCACCGGTGCGATCGCCGCCGGCGCCGGCGCCTTCCTGGCGTGCTCCAGCGATCCTGCACCGGGCGCGGTGGACGCGGGCGTCGACGCCGTCGCGGCCGACACGGCGCCGCCTCCCGACGCGACTCCGGGGGCCGACGCCGCCACTGACGCGCGGCCCGACACCGGGTGCGTGGTCGATCGCGGCGCGGTCGACGGAGGCGCGCCGCTCGAGGCGGGCCCCGACGGCGGGGACCCGCTCGGCGACGCCGCGTCCTTCACGCTCGCCCAGGCCATGGCGGGCTTCCCGGAGAACGCCAGCGGCGTGCTCACCGCGCGCATCACCACCGAGCTCGGCGAGCTCGTGTGCCGTCTGGACGAGGCGGCCGCGCCCATCTCGGTGGCGAACTTCGTGGGCCTCGCCCGAGGCACGCGCCCTTTCCTGAAGAACGGGCAGTGGACCGTGGGCAGGTTCTACGAGGGACTGATCTGGCACCGCGTCATTCCCGACTTCGTCATCCAAGGCGGCGATCCGCGGGGCACCGGCACGGGCGGCCCCGGCTACTCGCTCCCGAACGAGAACCACGCGCCACAAACCCTTGGTGCGCTCTCGATGGCGGCGTCGAACCCCGCGCCGGACGAGTTCCTACCAAGCGGCAGCCAGTTCTACGTGGTCGTCGGCAGGGGGCCGAAGGCCGACTACAACGTCTTTGGTACCTGTTCGGTCGAGACCGCGAAGGCCATCGCCGCGGTCGAGCGCCGCAGCAACGACAAGCCCAAGGTGGACGTGCACATGAGCGTGTCCATCGAGCGGTGCCCTCGGTAGCGTCGTCGCGTTCGCCGGGGCGACCCCGCGCGGCTCACGGGGTCCCGTCGTCCAGCGTGACGATCGCGATCTCGGGTCGGGCGAGGAAGCGAACCGGAAGGATCGACGTCCCGAGGCCTCGGCTGACATACATCCACGAGCCGCGGGCCTCGTACGGACCCGCCACGTAGCGACCGCAGCCGGGTGGCAGCCAGAGCGGCCCGACGACCGGCGCGCACACCTGCCCGCCATGCGTGTGCCCAGCGAACGCGATCGTCACGCGTCCCGCGATGGCGTCGAAGAACTGCGGAGAGTGCATGAGGGCGATGGTCCTCACGCCGTTCGCGTCGCGAGGTACGTCGCGGAGCGCCCTCTCCGCGTCGGGTGAGCCGCCGGTCAGGTCGTCGAAGCCGATCACCCAGACATCGTCGCGGACCTTCCTCGCCTCGTTGACGAGCAGCGTGATGTTGGCCGCGCGATAGGCCTCGATCTCGTCCACCGCGGGGCGCCAGTGCTCCCAGTTGCCCTGCACGGCGAAGACGCCGAGCGGCGCGTGGAGGCGCGCGAGGAACGGCGCGTAGGCCGCGAAGGTGCCTTGGTCGCAGGTGTCCCCCGTGAGCACGATGAGGTCGGGGCGCTCAGACTCCACGAGCTGCATCACACGCTCCTCCACGTGGCCCGGGGACGTCCCGTGGAGATCGCTCAGGTGCATGACGCGGAGCGGGCTCGCTGCCGCCGCGGGGGGCCCTCCGGACCAGGTCCGGCGTGGACGTGTGACCTCGACCCAGCGTGGCTCGACGCCAAAGGCGTAAGCGCCAACCGCCGCCGCGAGACCCAGCGCGACGCGAGGGGCCCAGCGACGCGCCGTAGTCAGGGCCACGCCGGGGCCTGCGCTACGGCGAGGAGCCCACGGGGGGCTCCGCGCGCCGCCTCGTGCTCAGTCTGCGACTGCCATCTACGCGCGCCGCCAGCGCGGCGAGCGGGTGCGCGAGTCGGGCTCCGCTCCTCCGCTCGCGAGCGGCCTACTGCGCCTACTGCGCGGGGCGCGCGCACCGTCCGCCGAACTTGCCATATTGGAACATCACCTGGAAGTTGGCAGTGTTGCCGCGACCGTAGTTGTGCCCCTCCCAGGAGCGCCCGACGATGCCGGCGAGCGGGATACCCGTGTAGCGCGTTCCGATGGCACCCACGGGCTTGTTCGAGCGCGTGCACGTGGTGGCTCCGGGCGCGGGAGCGGTGGAGAAGTCGCAGAAGTTCGACGTGGGGGCAGAGAAATCGCCGGTGTACTCGCCGAGGTTCGCCATGAGATCGTACCAAGACTCGCCACCCGACTTGAGGTAGGTCGCGTCCGTGGTGAACCGGCCCGGCGCCGCGATCCAAATGCTGAGGTCGCGGCTCTCCACCTGGTTTCTGGGGAACTCGTAGAAGATGCCGCCGTTGCCGAGCGCGGTGTCCTGGCACGACCAGCCGCCGTTGCCGGGGCGGCCGTTGCACCAGTTGTAGGCCGGCCTCCCGGGATCGGTGGGCCCCATGGGCTGATTGTAGGCGCCCCACGCGTCCATGTAGTCGGCGTGGCGGGCGAGCTCGCCGCCGTCCCACGCGCAGAACGCCGCGAGCATCAGCGGGGTCACGCAGGTGAGGGGCTTCGCGTCGAGCGTGGTCCGCGGGATCGTGCGCGGTGGGATCCCGTATTGGGCGAGGTCGGCGTCCGGCTGCCAGTAGGTCCCCGCGCCGAAGTTGCCTGACGCTGGGTTCGCGACGTCGTACCAGTTCGAGCAGCCGCGAATGCCGTCGTAGTTGTCGATGTCGATCGCGCCGAGGTGGGCCACGATGTTGAGTGGACCCGAGCGCGTCGACGGGTACAGATTCCCCACCACCGGCGCGAGCGAGAGGAGCCCGTCGAGCTGCGAGCCCGGGTTCGCCGCCACGTAGGCGGCCACCCACGCGCGCACGTTCGGGCCGACGGCGGTGACGAAGGTGCGCATGCGCCCGGCGGTGATCTCGTACTTGTCGAGGCGCTTCGTGGTCCGCGTGGGCAGCGTGAGCGACCGGCAGCACGACTCGTGCGCGGCCCCGGCCTCGCCGACCTCCTTCGTGCCGCAGGTCCCGATGCCCGCGGTCTCGGCCGTGGAGCACGATTTGGCGACGCAACGGCCGGTCGGCGAGCACGCCTCGGAGAGGCAGTCGGTGGCGGCCGTGCAGCGCTTGTCGTCCCTGCATGCGGGCGCCTGATAGCTCACGGCGCCCTCCGTCACCGCGCCGCCGCCGCAGTCGATGTCCGACTCGAGGCCGTTCTTCACGTTGTCGTCTGAGGTGGGCGTCACGCACACGTTCGCGGCGCACGCTCGGAGCTGGCAGTCGTTGTCGGTCGCGCAGGCGCGGGTGAGCACGCAGCGCGGGGCGTTCGGTCCGCCGCAGTCGACGTCGGTCTCGCCGTTGTTCTTCTTGCCGTCGGTCGCGCTGGGCGCGTCGCACACGCTGCCCGTGCACGTCGACACGCAGTCGTCGCTGACCTTGCACTTCTGCCCCGCCCCGCAGAGCCGGGCAGGGGCTGCGCTACCCCCGCAGTCGATCCCCGTCTCGCCGCCGTTGCGGCGCCCGTCTTGGTGAACGCCCGCCGGGGGCGCGGTGCACGCGAGCGCTCGGCAGTAGTCCGTGCGGCAGTCGAGGTCCTGCAGGCAGACCTCGCCGTTCTCGCACGGGTTCGGGAGCCCCACGCCGCACGTCTTGGTGCCAGGCGGGGCGCAGGTCCTGTCGGGCGCGCAGGTGGTGCTCTGGCACTCTTCGTTCTTGGTGCAGGGCTCGCCGTCGCACCGCGTGGGGCAGGTGCCTCCGCAGTCGACGCCGGTCTCCTTGCCGTCTTGCACCTTGTTCGTGCACGAGCTCGCGACGCACGCGCCGCCGGTGCAGTTGAGAGACTCGCAGTCGGTGGGCTCGACGCACGCCTCACCGACGCCGCACTTCTTCGGCAGGTTCTTCCCGCACGGGACGGCGGAGTCGGGCACGGACGCGTCGACCACCGGCGGCGGAGACGCGTCCACCCTCGCGGAGACGGGCGGCGCCGCGTCCGTGGCCGCCGGCGCGGCCGCCGGCGTGGAGCTGCACGCAGCCACCGCGCCGCTTGCGATAGCGAGGCTCGCGACCAGCGCTGTTCGAGAGCCCGACGAACGAGAAATTCGACCCACGCAGCCTCCTCCGCCGGCCCGCGCCCACCAGCCCGTTCACGCTACCCGCTTCGACCGGCGCCGCAACGCAACGTTTGCGTCAGCGAGCCATCCGATCCCCTGCTGCAGAGCTCGTACGGTGCTCCTCGGACCTGCAGCGTACGGACAGCCCTCGGTCCTGCGGTGCGGAGGTGCAAGCTCTTCGCTGCGGTCTGCGTGGCTCGTCGAAATGAGCTTGATGAATAATCCTGGCGAGGTCCCTCATTTCGATCGCCTGGCTGAGCTCTCTCGGTTGGCTCGGTGGCGCGTTGCTCCACCCGCGCTGATCGCGCTCGATCCTTCGTCCCGCGCTTGTCAGCGGCACGTGGATGTACCACCCTGGGATAATGTCAATTAAGCGGGGACTCGGGGTCGCGTTGCTTGGTGTGCTGTTCGTCGCCGGGGCCTGCAAGAGCGACCCGGTGCCGAGCCCCACGCCGCCGGTCGTGACCGCAAACCCGGTCGTGCCCGGCGGTTCCGTCTCGAAGGAGGTCTCCGCGGCGGGCGGTCAGGTCGCCCTCCCCAGCGGCGAGACTCTGGACATTCCGGCCGGCGCCGTCACGGGGAGCGTGAAGGTCGAGGTCACCCAAATCGATCCCGCCAAGGTGCAGGCGAAGCCCGCCCAGATCGAGTTCGTGTCGGCCCCCGTCGCGTTCACGCCGCACGGGCTCACCTTCGCGGTGCCGATCACGATCACGCTCCCCTTCACCTCCACGCGGACCGACCTCGTCGTCCTTCGCCTCGACGACGAGAAGGACACCACCTGGGAGATTGTCCCCGGCGCGACGTTCGAGGGCGGCAAGGCGAAGTTCCAGACGTCCCGGTTCAGCGTCTACATCGTCGGGCTCCGGCTGGACGCGAACGCGACCTGCCAGGAGCTCTGCCCGAAGATCCAGGCGTGCACGACCGACTGCGCGAGCGGCTGCGCGACGGCGCGCGCCACGTGCCTCCCGGACGCGTGGGGGCGGGTGGCCGCTTGCATCGAGGGCGCGCTCAAGCCGACCCAAGACTGCCCTCGCGTGGAGACCTGCATCGCGTCGGAGCCTTGCACGCGCTACCGCCTCGCGGACGGTGGCACCGACGCGAGCGTCCCCGACACCGGTACCCCGGACACGGGCGCCCCGGACACGGGCGCACCGGACACGGGCGCACCGGACACGGGCGCACCGGATGCCGGTGCGGACAGCGCCACCTGCGGCCCGGTCGCGACCTTCTTGGAGCCCTTCGCGCGTCCGGACTCGGCGTCGATCGGTGGCTGCTGGATCACCTATCCCGCGCAGCTCTCCGCCCCGACGCTGAAGGGCGAGTCCGCGTGCGGCGACGACCAGAGCGTGGCGCTGATGCGCATAAACCAAGCGCCCACCACCGTGGAGTACGATTGGGTCGCTACCGCCACAGCGGGCCTCGAGACCAACGCGATGGTCGCGCTCGACAACGCGGGCACCATCACCTCCGGCTTCTTCGCCGGGGTCGACGGCGGCTCGATGCCGCCGCGCCTGTACATCAAGTCGCTCGGCGGCACGACGCTCGCGGGTCCGACCGACGTGAACCTCACGGCCGGCACCACCTACCACCTGGCGGCCACCTTCAACCCGTCGGGCGCCATCTCGGTCGCGCTCACGGCGGGCGGTGCGCCGGTCCCCGGGGGCATGGCCAGCGCCAACGTGGTCGGCGGGATCACCTTCAACCGCGCGGGCTTCGTCGTCGGTCGGGCCGCCGACGTGGCGCTCACCTGCGTGGACAACTTCACCATCGCCCAGTAACCGCGCGCGCGCGGATCACCCGGCTCTCACGCGCGCACGTCGTCTGGCGCGTGAGAGGCTCGGGCCTCAGTGAGCCTGCGCGCCGAGCACGTCGTCGCGCAGGTGCCACGCGACCCGGGTGGCCAGCGTCATGATGGCGAGCTGCGGGTTCACTCCAAGGCTCGTGGGCACGATGCTGCCGTCGGCCACGTAGAGGCCGCGGGTGTCCCACACCTTGCCGTAAGGATCGACCACCGAGTGCTCGCGGGTCTTGCCCATGCGGCAGCTCCCGAGCGGGTGCTGCGAGGAGCACTCGATGTCGCGCGCGTGCACGCGCTCGAAGGGGAAGGCGCGGAACGTGTCGGCGTCCATGCCTGGCGCGCCGAGGACGGGCGCGAACACCTCGCGCGCGCCGGCCGCGAAGAACGCCTCGCCCATCTCGCGGATGACGCGCGGGACGAGCGCGCGGTCCTCGCGCGCCATGCGGTACGTGACGATGGGCTCGCGCCCGAGGCCGGGCCAGACGCGACCGCCGCCCTCGTCGTGGATGATGCCCCCGAACACCGCGAGGTGCTTCACCTGGCCCGCGCGCCGCAGGAGCGAGGGGCCGACGCCCGGCATGGTGGCCGCCATGATCGCGGGCGGGATGAACAGGCCGACCAAGGTGATGCGGTCGTGCTCGAGGGAGTCTGTGTAGGCCGCCTGCATCGAGCCCGACCACCCCTGCACCTCCTCGTCGAAGCGCGCGATCATGCGGAATCCAGGGTGCACGGTGACGTTCTTTCCCACCTGCCCGGACACCCCGGTGACGCCTGATCGCCGGAGGAGCAGCGGCGTGAACGCCGCGCCCGCCGCCAGCACCACGAGCGGCGCGTGGACCACGAAGGTGTCGCCAGGCCCGCCGCCCTTTCCGTTCAGCAGGTGGCCCGCCACGCCCACGGCGCGCTCGCCCTTCATGAGCACCTGGTCGGCGAGGCAGTCGGCGTAGATGCGCGCGCCCTTCGCCGCCGCGCGCGGCAGATACGTGAGGTCTACACTGAGCTTGGCCACGTGCGGGCAGCCGAAGTTGCAGCGCCCGCAGCCGTTGCAACCCTCGGTGTTGCGCCGGATGGGCTTGATCTCGAGGCCGCGTCGGGCGGCCCCCTCGGCGAAGAGCTGCGTCGACCGCGAGCGCATGTGCTCGGGCACCGTCTCCACGTGCACCGCGCGCTCGACCGACGCGTAGCAGGGCTCGAGCGACCGCTCGGAGAGCTCGTGGAGGCCGCGCTCCTTCTGCCACACGCCGAGCACGGCGTCGGGCACGCGGAAGCACACGCCGCCGGTGATGACCGACGAGCCGCCCACCACGCGCCCCATGGTCATGTTGATGTGCGGCGTGTCGCCCAGTCCGTACGCGACCGTGAGGCCCGCGCCGCGCCACACGTGGCGGAGCGACTCGCTGACGCGCATCGCGCCGTGGTCGAGCCCGGGGACGAACGGGCCCTCCTCCAGCACCACCACGCGGTGCCCGGCCTCGGCGAGCTCGCAGGCCACCACCGCGCCCGAAGCGCCGGAGCCCACCACCACCACGTCGGCGTCGAGCACGAGCGGCGTGTCGCGGGGGTGCGACCGGCCGCTGACGACGGGGATCAAGCCTTCACCTTGCAGCCCTCGTCGCCCACGGGCGCCCCGATCGAGCGCGCGGCGTCCGGGTGCTCGAAGTACAACATGCAGAGTACAGCTTTCAGGCCGAGCAGCGCCGTCGACAGCGGGCTCTTCTCGACGCGCTCGAGCAACCTCGTGCGCTCCTCGAGCGGGCGCGACGCGAAGCCGAGCCGCAGGGAGAGCAGCGGGCCGAGGCCGGTCACCAAGAAGAGGCAGAGCCGAAACACCCGCGAGGCGTCCGGCGAGTGCCCCAGGAAGCCGCGCAGCTCGGTCGTGACCCACTCGAGCCGATCGGCCGGCGGCGGGCCCTCGCCGGTCGCGAACATCGCCTCGGTCACCGCGCGGGCGAGGCGCACCGTGGACGCGGAGAGCGGCGCGACCTCGCGATCCTTCACGTCGAACGGGCCGGCGAGGGTGGGGCGCGGGGCGCGCGCGCGCGCGATTAGCGAGCTCGGCGCGACGAGCTCGCGGTCACCCGTGTGCTGCGACGTGGGCATGGCGACCATGACAGCAAGGGCGGAGGCGCGTGGCAACGCGGTTCGGTCCCCGGCGACCGCGCTCCGCGGCGCGCGCGCGGAGTGCTACAGCGTCCACCATGACCTTGCACGTCGAATACTTCGCGGTCGCGCCGCTGGGGTGCAACTGCTCTATCATCGCGGATCTAGACAAGAAAACCGCCATCGTGGTCGACCCCGGCGGCGAGCTGCCGAAGATCCGCGCGCGGCTCGACGCGCTCGGCGTCGTGCCCACCGCCATCGTCCACACCCACACGCACATCGATCACGTCGGGGCCACGCCCGGGCTCGTGCGCGCGTACGAGGTACCAGCGCTCATCCACGAGCAGGACCGCCCGCTCTACGACATGTTGCCCGTGCAGGCCGCGATGCTCGGCATCGCGCTGCCCGAGAGCACGCACATGGAAGGCACCCTCGTCGACGGCGGCACGGTCACCTCGGGCGCGTGTGAGCTCGGCGTGCTGCACACCCCGGGACACACCCCGGGCAGCGTGTGTTTCGTGCTCACGCACGGCCGCGAGCGCGTGCTCTTCACGGGCGACACGCTCTTCAAGCGAAGCATTGGCCGCACCGATCTTTGGGGCGGCGACTCGGACGCCCTCCTTCGATCCATCCGCGACAAGCTCTTCACCCTCGAAGGGGACACGCGTGTGGTCACAGGGCACGGCCCCACGACGACCCTCGCCGACGAGCGCGACAAGAACCCCTTCTTCTGACCGAATTTTCGCGCCCGGCCCCCTCCTCGGTGAAGCTCACCGTCCTTAGAGTCTTCTTGCGTCGCGCCGCGATCGACTTCGCCCGGCGTCGCGCCCTAGGGCCGCTCCCCATGCTCGATTCGCCGCTCCCCGAGTCTGCTCTCCGCGACGCGCTCCGCGCTCGGCTCGCCGATCGCGCTCGGTCGGAGATCCCGGTGGGCTCTGCCGGCGCCGAGAGCGCCACGCTCGCCTGCCTCTTCGAGCGCGACGGCGACACCCACGTGTGGCTAACGAAGCGGCCCGAGACCATGCGGCGGCACGGCGGGCAGGTCTCGTTCCCGGGGGGGAGGCGCGATCCGAGCGACATCACGCTGCTCGAGACCGCGCTCAGGGAGGCGCGCGAGGAGCTTGGGCTGCCCGCCGACCAGGCCGACGTGCTCGGCCCGCTCGACGACGTGGTCACCTTCACCGGGTACGTCATCACGCCCTACGTGGCGTGGCTGCGTGGCCCGTTCGTGCCCGAGCCCGACCCCGTGGAGGTCGCGCGCGCCTTCTCTGCGCCGCTCCGCGTCTTCTCTGCGCGTGCGCGCGGCGTGTTCCCGAAGGTCGGGTGGCAGGTCGAGGGTGAGCTGGTGTGGGGCGCCACCGCGGCGGTGCTGCACAACCTCGTCGCCGTCGTCCGCGAGCTCCCGCGCCCGCCGGGGGCGTGACCTGCTACACAGCGCGCATGTCAGGCACGCAAGGCACGCGCGAGCCCCTCCCGCTACCGTCCCCGCCGCCGCTGCCGGTACCTCCGGACCTGGCCGACTCGCTCCGCGAGTTGGGCGTCTCGCTCACGCCCGAGCAGCTCGCCCGCCTCGGCGACTACCTCGCGCGGCTGCTCGCCATGAACGAGCGGGTGAACCTCACCGCCGTCACCGATCCGCTCTTGGTGTGGACGAAGCACGCCCTCGACGGCCTGTCGATCGTGCCAGAGCTCGCCTCGCTTCCGCCGGGCGCCTCGGTGCTCGATGTGGGCTCGGGCGGGGGCGTACCCGGAATACCGCTCGCGATCGCGCGCCCCGACCTCGAGGTGACGCTGCTCGAGGCGACGCAGAAGAAGGCCGCGTTCCTCGCCGACGTGGCCGAGGCGATCGGGCTCTCCAACGTGTCGGTGATCGCCGAGCGCGCGGAGGACGCCCGCGAGACCGAGCTCGCCGGCGCGTTCGACGCCGTGACCGCCCGCGCGGTCGCGAAGCTCGCGGCGCTCTTGGGGTGGACCGCGCCGTTCGCGCGCGACGGCGCCCGCCTCGTGTTCATCAAGGGGCAGCGCGCCGAGCTCGAGCTCCGCGAGGCGAAGCGCGCCATGAAGCTCGCCGGGTGCGCCCACGAGCACACGACTCCCACCCGCACCGGCCGCGTGGTCGTGCTGCGGGTGAGTCGAGGCGACCGCTGAGCGGCCTCAGGGCCAGTCGTCGTCGTGGGCGCGTGGATCCTCGAGGGGCTCGAGGTGGGTGATGACGTGCAGCCGCTCGTGGGACGCTCGCATCGCGTCCTCGATGCGCTGCGCCACGTCGTGGGCGCGCGCCAGCGGCCACGCGCCGGGCACGAGGACGTGCACCGAGACGAACGTGTGCACCCCCGCGTCGCGGGTCTTCAGCGCGTGCCACCGCACGCCCTGCGGCTCGTAGCTGTCGAGGATCTTCACGAGCGCCTCGCGCCCCTCGCGCGCCATCGCGCCGTCGAGCAGCCCCATGCCGGCCCGCCGCACGATCTTGACGCCCTCGTGGAGGATGTGAATCGCTAGTAAAATCGCGATGATAGGATCGATTCGGGCGACTCCCGACGCGAACACGATCCCGAGCCCCAGGAGCACGCCCACCGACGTCCAGACGTCGGTCATGAGGTGGGTACCGTCGGCCTCGAGCGCCGGCGAGCGGTGGCGCCTGCCCGCCGAGAGCAGCACCCGCGCGACGACGAAGTTGAGCGCGCTCGCCACGATCGAGACCGCGAGGCCCACGGGGTTCGCCTCCGGCGGCGCCGGGTGGATGAGCCGCGGGATGGCGGCAGCGACGATGGCCAGCGCCGCGACGCCGATGAGCGCGCCTTCGAAGCCGCTCGCGAAGTACTCGGCCTTGCCGTGGCCGAACTCGTGATCTTCGTCGGCGGGCCGCTCCGCCACCCGGAGCGCGTAGAGCGTGGCGATCGCGGCGACCACGTTCACGATCGACTCGAGCGCGTCGGCGAGGAGCCCCACGGCGCCGGTGAGCCGCCACGCCGCGACCTTGAGGGTCAAGACGAGGAGCGACGTCGCGATCGACAGCGCCGCGAACCCGGCGAGCCCGGCGCGCGCGGCCGGCGCGGGCTTCCCGACCGCCGGGGCGGGACTCACCGAGGGGCTCGCTTCGCCACGCGCGCCAGCCTGGCCGGGATCATGGCGCGCATCATGAGAGCGACTTGCCGCGGCGTCAACGGGAGCTCGAGCGCGACCGTGGGCGTGGCGCTCGCACCTTCGCGACGTGACCGCGACATGACGGCGCGCGCCCGTTGCGCGCGTCACCATCAACAACGTGTCGCTGTTCCCGCAAGCCCCGCGAGCTGCACGAGCCACCTCGGCCACGAGCGCGAGGAGCGTCGCGCCGCCCGCCGGCGCACCGCGGGAGAGCCTGCTCGTCTTCTCCGACGTGCACCTCGGCAGCGATCTCAACGATCACGGCACCTCGCCGCGCCGCTCGCACGGCATCGACTCCGACCTCACCAAGCTGCTCCGCCACTACGCCGCGACGCCGCCCGTAGGCGAGCGGTGGCGCGTGGTCATCGCGGGCGATTTCATCGACTTCATCGGCATGACCGTGAAGGAAGAAGCGGGGCACGCGCTCTCGACGGCCCTCACCGACGAGGAGCACCGGCACGGGCTGGGCAGCGCCGCCGATCATGCCCGCGCGAAGCTTCGGCGCGTCGTGCAGCGCCACGGCGAGGTGTTCGACGCGCTCTCGGCTCTGGTCGCCCGCGGCCACGCGCTCACCTTGGTCCACGGAAACCACGACGTGGAGTTCCACTGGGACGAGCTGAAGGCCGACTTCCGTCAGGAGCTGCTCGCCCGCGCTCAGGCCGACGCGCAGCACGGAGAGGCGATCGACGCGGCGGATTTCCTCGCCCGCATCGAGTTCGAGCCCTGGTTCTACTACTGGAAGAACGTGGCCTACATCGAGCACGGCCACCAGTACGACCCCTACTGCGCGAGCGAGCACGTGATGGCGCCGCTCTCGCCGCTCGACCCCCGCCGTGTGATGCACGGCTTCTCGAGCACCCTGCTCCGGTACGTGGTCCGACAGACCCACGGCATGAAGGAGCATGGCCACGAGCACCTCGGGGTGTTCGACTACGTCGCGTTCGGCCTGCGCCTCGGCGTCCGCGGGGTCGGCGGGCTCGTGTCGCGCTTCGCCGCCGCCGTGGCCGAGCTCTTCGCGCTTCGCCGCGCGCATTTCCACGAGGCCATGACGACGCTGAAGAGCGAGCACGAGCGCCGCGTCGCGCTGCTCGCGGAGGCGAGCCGCCTCGGCAAAGACCGCCTCCGCGCGCTCGCCGCGCTGCAGGCGCAGCCGGTCACGCGCTCCATCCCCGGCATCCTCGGCAGCGTGCTCCTCGACCGCCTGGCGCTCGGGCTCCTCGCCAGCATCGCGCTCGCGGTCGTGGCCGTGATTGGGGTGTTTCATGGGCGCGTCCTCTACGGCGCCCTCGGGGTGCTCGCCGCCTGGGTCATCGCGCACCGCTATCTGTCGATGCAGCGACAGCTCGACCCCGCCGAAGAGATGGCCGCCCGCGCCGGTACGCTCGCACGGCTGCTCCCCGCGGCCTTCGTCGTGATGGGACACACGCACATTCCCGTACAGCAGCCGGTGCACGACGGCGCGGCGACCTACATCAACCTCGGCTCGTGGGCCGAGGAAGAAGAGCTGGACCCCAAGCACGGCCGGGAAGCGTACCGAGCCGCCCGCACGCACCTCGTCATCGAGCTCGATCCCGCCAACGCGGACGCACCTCGCGCCGAGCTGCGCGCCTGGCAGGGCGAGGCGCCTCGCAAGTACGAGACCTGAGCCCGGCGAGACGCGGCATTCCAGACGCGGTAAGGGAGAGCGCACCATGCCGCACCTCGAGCTCCTCGGCCGCGTCGCCTCCCTCCCCGTGGTGCGCTTCGGCCCCCCCGGGGCGTTCCTCGGCTTGCGCCGTGACGCTCCCGATCCGCAGCGCGCGCCGGTCATCTTGCTGCCTGGCGCGGAGGTGCCAGAGGGCACCCAGGTCGGCGACGAGCTCGACGTGTTCGTCACGCTCGACTCGGAGGACCGCCCGCTCGCCACGCTCGCCCGCCCGCGCCTCGCGCTCGGGCAGGTCGCGTTCCTCGAGGTCACCGACGCCACGCGCATTGGCGCGTTCGTCGACTGGGGGCTCCCGAAGGAGCTGCTCGTGCCGCACGCCCTCCAGACCGCGGAGCTGCGCGTGGGGAACCGGTACGCCGTGGGCCTCGTGCTCGACGACACCGGCCGGCTCGCGGGCACGATGCGCGTCGCCGAGCTGCTCCGCGATCGCCGCACCTACGCGGTGGGCGAGTGGGTCGCGGGCGAGGCGTGGCGCAACGAGCCTGGGCTCGGGCTCTTCGTCATCGTCGAGAAGCGGCAGGTGGGCCTCGTGCCCGCGAGCGAGCCGCACGGGCTCGCGCGCGGCGAGGCGGCGCGGTTTCGCGTGAGCCACGTCCACGCCGACGGCAAGATCGAGCTGTCGCTGCGAGGCCTCGCGCACGAAGAGCTCGATCGCGACGCGGCGCACGTCCTCGAGCGGCTGCGCGTCGCTGCGCTCCGCGTGGGCGACGGCTCGAGCCCGGAGGTCATTCGCCGGCACTTCGGGCTGAGCAAGAAGGCGTTCAAGCGAGCGGTCGGCCGGCTCCTGCGCGATCAATCCGTGACGCTCGATCCCGAGGGGCTCCTCGTGCCCGCGCGTCGCCCCGCGGACCCTTGAGCCGCGCCCTGCCACGCCCCGCGTGCCGTGCTCCGGGACCGGCTCGGGGAGCGCGCAGCGTGCCGCGCCTGTGGCGTACTATTTCGAAATCGTTGGTGTTTGCGCTTGTGCGTGGGCCCCCTGGGCGCGGTAGTCTTGCACGGTGAATACACACCTCCGCGCGGTCGCCTGGTCCCTCAGCGCGCTGGTCGGTGGCGCGGCGCTCCTCGCGGTCGCTTGCTCCACCACCGCCGACCCCATCGACTCCGGCACCCCCGAGCCTCAGCCCAGCGGGCCGCCGGTGCCCGTCCCGCCGAAAGACGCAGGTGCGCCCCCGCGCGCCGACGCGTCGCCGTCCCTCGACGCGACGCCCGGCGACGGAGCGACCGTCGACGCCGCGCGCGACGGGGCGACCGTCGACGCGTCTCCTGGTGACGGCGGCCTCCCAGGTGACGGCGGCCTCCCAGGTGACGGCGGCCTCCCAGGTGACGGCGGCCTCCCAGGTGACGGCGGCCCTCCGGACTGTGGCGCGCCGCCGAAGCTCCGCTCGCCCGACGCGGGCGCCGCGGGCACCGTCTTCTATTGCCCATTCGAGGTTAGCGGTACGCCCTACTGCACGGGCGACCAGACCTGCTGCAGCGGCACCGGGTCGGGCGCCACCGGGTTCGATACGACGATGTGTGTGTCGGGCAAGGTCGCCTGCGCGGCGGGCTCGCGGGGCCCGCGCAGCCGCTGGGAGTGCGCCGCGCCCGCGAACTGCCCTGGCGCCGCCCCCACCTGCTGCATGGGCGGGACCGACGCCGGGCCGCCCGCCGTGGACACCGAGAAGGTGAATGGGCGCCTCTGCCCGGTAGAGTTCCAACGCGGCTTCTACATCGGCGGCACCGTCTGCCGCTCGGCGTGCAGCGCCGGCGAGCTCACGGTGTGCAGCCGCGACGCCGACTGCGCCTTCCCGAAGAAGTGCGTGGCCTTCGCGACGAACAGCCGCGACCTCGGCTACTGCAAGTAGGCACCCGCGCCCCTCGGATGGCGGCGCGCGGGGACAACACGTCCCGCGATGGCGCAGGTGCCGCCGGCGGCCCTCGATTCGCACGCAACGCGATCGTGGCCGCGCAGCGCGCGCTCGAAATCGCGCCGCCGGCGCCCCCCGGTGGGTATCATCGGCCCCGCGGCGCGGCGCCGTGAGATCGGGAGGCGCACGTGGGCGAGCTCGAAGTAGGCATGGTCGGTCTGGGCGTGATGGGGCAGAACCTCGCGCTCAACATCGCGGAGAAGGGCTTCTCGTGCGGCGGTTACGACGCGTGGCCCGAGCCCGTCGACAAGTTCGTCGCGAAGGCCGCGCGCGAGGGCGCCACGAACGTGCTCGGCTTCAAAGACGTGAAGGAGCTCGTCGCGTCGCTGCGCCGGCCCCGCCGCATCATCCTGCTCGTGAAGGCGGGAGAGGTGGTCGACAAGACCATCGCGGCGCTCCTGCCGTATCTCGAGAAAGACGACATGATCGTCGACTCGGGCAATGAGTACTTCCGCAACACCGAGCGAAGGGCGAAGGAGCTCCTCCCCAAGGGAATACGCTTCTTCGGTATGGGCGTGTCGGGCGGCGAAGAGGGCGCGCGCCACGGCCCCTCCATGATGCCCGGTGGCGATCGCGCCGGCTACGACGACATGGCCCCTATCCTCACGAAGATCGCGGCCCAGGCCGACGGCCCGTGCGTGACCTACTGTGGGCCAGGCGGCGCGGGGCACTACGTGAAGATGGTGCACAACGGCATCGAATACGGCGACATGCAGCTCATCGCCGAGGCCTACGACGTGCTGAAGACGCTCGGCGGGCTCACCAACGAGGAGCTCGCCGACACGTTCGCCGAGTGGAACTCGGGGGAGCTCCAGTCGTTCCTCATCGAGATCACCGCGAACATCTTCCGCAAGAAGGATCCCGAGACCGGCGGCGCGCTCGTCGACCTCATCGTCGACGCGGCCGCCTCCAAGGGCACCGGCCGGTGGACCGTCCAGGACGCGGCGGAGGTGGGCGCCGCCATTCCCACTGTCGCGTCTTCGGTCGAGGCGCGCTTGCTGTCGGCGAACCGCGAGGGGCGCCTCGCCGCGGCGAAGGTGCTCTCTGGCCCGAAGCCCGGCGGGGCGACGCTCGACGCGGCCGCGAAGAAGCGCCTCGTCGCCGACGTGCGCGCCGCGCTCTACTGCGCGAAGGCGTGCAGCTACGCGCAGGGCATGGACCTGCTGCGCAAGGCCTCGAACGCCCGCGAGTGGGGCCTCGATCTCGGCGAGCTGGCGCGCATCTGGAAGGGCGGCTGCATCATCCGCGCCCAGTTCCTCGGGCGCATCAAAGAGGCGTACGACCTCGACGCCAACCTCTCGAATTTGCTCCTCGATCCTGGCTTTCAGCGTGAGCTTGGCGAGCGCCAGGCCGGCTGGCGGAGCGCCGTCGTGCAGGCCATCGGCGCCGGGATCCCGCTCATGACCATGAGCGGCTCGCTCGGCTATTACGACTCCATCCGACGCGAGCGGCTGCCCGCGAACCTCACGCAGGCGCAGCGCGACTACTTCGGCGCACACACCTACGAGCGCCTCGACAAGCCCGGCTCGTTCCACACCGAGTGGACCAAGTAGGTGGCCGCCGCGCTCTACGCGAGCCACTCGCGTGAGCTCGCGCTCGCCGAGGTGCCCGAGCCGCTCGGGGCTGCGCTGCGCCTCCACGCCGAGCGCGCGTCGCTGAGCGTCGAGGCGATGCGTGTATGGCTCACGCATCGCGAGAACCCCGCCGCGTCGGGGTTCTTCGGGAGCCTGCTCGGCCGCCGCCAGAACCCCGCCGATCCGGACGCCGAGCACGACATGGTGCTCGCGCTGCACGCCACTCACCTCCTCGTGGGGACTCACGGCGCGAGCCGCGGCACCGCCGTGATGTCGCTGCCGCTCCTTCAGGCCACGGTGACGCGCGGTGGGGTCTTGGCGGGCCACCCGCTCGCCGCAGGGCTCGACGTGCCGGCCGACGACGGCCTCACGATCTCGGGCTTCCCCGGCACCGAAGGTCGACCCGGCACCTACTTCGTGGGCCTCGGGCCGGGCGCCGCGGACGCCTGCTTCGAGGCCGTGCGGGCCGCCGTGGCGCGCGCGAAGAACGCGCCGCCTTGAAGCGCGCGGGGGCCTCGCTCGCGCTCGCGCTCGTCGCGAGCGCTGCGTGCGCCGCGTGCTCCCGTAGCGCGGTGCCGTCGGCTCCCCAGGCCGACGCCGCGCCGTGGATCCCGCCTGTCGCGCCCCGAGCCGAAGCGGACGCAGAGGCCGGATCGCCGGAGCCGATCCCACCCGCGGCCTTGAGCGGCGACGCGTGCGCGCCGCCCACGCCCCCGCCAACCCCCACGCCCACGCCCCCGAGCAACGGCGTCTATCTCGGCCGGAAGCTCGCGAGGCCCATGAGCCACCTGGGCGCGGCGTGGCTCGATCGGGCGGGCCGCGACGCCGTGCAGCGGCCCGAGCACGTGCTCGACGTGGCGGGCGCGCGAGCGGGCGCGCGGGTGTGCGACTTCGGCGCGGGGAGCGGCTATTTTACCGTGCACCTCGCGCGGCGTGTGGGCCCCACCGGCCGCGTGTTCGCCGTCGACGTGCAGCCCGAGATGCTGGCGCTCCTCGAGCAGAAGCTGACGCGCGAGCGGCTCTTGAACGTGACGCCCGTGCTCGCGAACCCATCGGAGCCGAGCTTGCCCGCGGCCTCGGTCGACCTCGTGCTGATGGTCGACGTCTACCACGAGCTCGAGCGCCCCGACCTCACGATGGCCCAGCTCCGCGCCGCCCTCGCGCCGGGAGGGCGCGTGGTGTGGGTCGAGTACCGCGCCGAAGATCCGAACGTCAGCATCAAGCCCGATCACAAGATGTCGCTCGTGCAGATACGACGCGAGGCCGCCGCCGTGGGCTACCGGATAACCCAGGTCGACGAGTCTCTCCCGCAGCAGCGCATCGTGGTGCTCGCCCCGTAGTCGCGCGTTCCTCTTCGGCCGATCGCGCTGTGGGCGCTTGCGGCGCCTCCTCGCCGGCACGTACGCTCCTCGGGTGGACGCGAAGAGCCTGGCCCTGCTCGCTGTGCCGTTCGTGCTCACGTTCGGCTCCGCCGGGCTCGGGTGGGTCTGGCGGCGATTCCGGAAGCGCTCCGCGCTGCGGCGCGCGGCCCTCGTGCTCACCGACCCCGTCCTCGACGAAGACCGCGGGGTGCTCACGGGCCGGGTCGGCGGGCGCCCCGTGCGCTGCGCGCTCACGAGCCGTGGCAAGGGCAGCGGCGCGAGCCCGTGGACCGAGGTGACCGTGACCATGGAGGGCCCGGTGCTCGACTTCGAGCTGCGGCCGCAGAGCCTCACCGAGACGATCGATCTTCACCGCGGCATGGCGATCGACGTGCAGCTGGGCGACCCGGCCTTCGATCGCGCCTTCATCGTCGAGGGGGCGCCCGCGGCGGCGGTGCGCGCGGTGTTCGCCGACGCGGCGCTGCGGAGCGCGCTCGTGGAGCTCGGGTCGATCGACGTCACGCGGACCGACGACACGCTCGACCTCGGGGCGAAGGGCTGGCTCTGGGGCGAGCGCCTCGCGAAGCTCGCCGAGACCGCGGGGCGGCTCGCCGCGCGCGTGGCCGAGGTCTCCGCGGAGGAGGCGCGCCCCGCGCAGTCGACCTATCGCCCGACGCCCCGCGATCCCACGAGGGAGGCCGAGCGCCGCGCGCTCGCCGACGCCCGCGCGACCCGAAAGACCAAGGTGGGCGCGAACACGATCGCCATCATCGTCTTCGTCGTGCTGTTCATGGTGGCGTGGGTGGCCGCGGTGGTCGCGCCGCGCGCCCCGGAGCCCCCGAGCGCGCCGCACACCGCTGAGTAGGTTCGCGACACGCGCTCCACGGCCGCCCGCTCGCCCGCGCCGCGCGGATCGTGGCACAATGATCGCGTGGATCTCCGCCTCCGCAACCTCACGCAGCTCGACACGCGCGCCGTGCCCCTCCCCCACGGCACCGAGGTCGTCACGCGCGTCGATCGCGTGGTGGGCGAGCGCCGCGTCCCGCAGGGATCGCTCGGCCGCGTGACGAAGCTCGACGGCGACACCCTGGAGATCACCCTCGTCGGCCACGGCGTCGTCCGCTACGCGCGCTCCGAGCTGTCGCCGAGGCGCACGGGGCAAGTGCTCTTCGCGCACCGCCGCGCCGACGCGTGGGAGGCGCTGTCGCCCTGCGTGGTCCTCGAGGCCACGGTCGGCTCTCGCGCGTGGGGCCTCGCGGACGAGGGCTCCGACACCGATCTTCGCGGCGCCTTCGCCCTCCCGTTCTCGTGGACGCAGGGCCTCGTCGCTCCTCCGGAGGACCTCGTCAGCGCCGACGGGAGCGCCACGTATTGGGCTGTCGGCAAGGCCATCCGGCAGGCGCTCCGGGCGGATCCGAACACCCTGGAGATGCTCTTCGTCCCGAGCGCGCGCGCGCAAGACCCGGTGGGCGAGTGGCTGCTCGCCGAGCGTGACGCCTTCGTATCTATCGAAATTTACGGCACATTTGGGCGCTATGCGCTGGGCCAGCTCCGTCGCCTCGAGCAGGGCCTGCGGCTCGCCGAGCACCGCGACGCCGTCCTCGGCTGGCTGCGCGACGACCCCTCGCTGTCGCTCGACGCCGTGGCCACGAAGGTCGCCGCGGTGTCCACGCGCCTCGCGCCCACCGAGGCCGACGCGCACCACCAGGCCAAGCAGTACGTCAAGCAGCTCTACCGCTCGCTCGCCGATCAAGGGCTCCTCGAGGCCAACGAATTCGCCGCGCTCGCGCGCTTCGCGAGATCGTCACCGGCCGGGTTCGACCTGCCGCGCGAGCTCCGCCCGAAGAACGCGTACAACCTGCTCCGGCTGCTCGCGACCGCGACGCGCTGGCTGCGCGAGGGTGAGCCTACGTTCGAGGCCACCGGCGCGCACCGCGAGCGCTTGCTCGCCATCAAGCGCGGCGAGGTGCCGCTCGACGAGGTGCTCGCCGAGGCCGAGGCCATGGCGCCCGAGCTCGAGGCCGCGCGCGACGCCTCGCCGCTCCCGAAGCGTCCTGATCTGGTGCGCGCCGACGCGCTGCTCCGCAAGGTCGGCGAGGAGCTCGCGCGCCGCTTCGTTCACGCCTCGCCCGGCCCGCTCGGGCGCGACGCGAAGGCCCCGCCGGAGGTCTCGTGGAGCGAGTGAGCGAACCACGCGCCGACGCCGCGCCCGTCACGAGCGAAGCCGAGGAGCCGCTCGCGGGGCTCTTGTCGGAGGGCGAGCGCGGCGTGATGGCGCGCGTGCTCGCCGAGGAGAGCCAGAAGCGCGAGCACGTCGTCGTGTACCTGAGCGGCGCGCACGCCTACGGGTTCCCCTCGCCGGACAGCGATCTCGATCTCAAGGCCATCCACGTCTGCGACACGGCCGAGCTCCTCGGCTTCGAGCTGCCGGCCACCACGGTCGATCGCGCCGAGGTCCTCGACGGCGTGGAGATCGACTACACGTCGAACGAGCTCGGGCATGTGCTCGCGGGGATCCTGCAAGGCAACGGGAACTTCCTCGAGCGAGTGCTCGGGCGCACGGTCTGCTACGCGTCACCGCTGCTCGCCGAGCTCCGCCCCCTCGCCGAGCGCTCGCTCAGCCGCCGCGCTCACCGGCACTACCGTGGGTTCGCGCAGAACCAGCTCCGCGCGCTCGCGCACGGCGCCTCGGTGAAGAAGCTCCTCTACGTGCTCCGGACCGCGCTCACGGGCGTGCACCTCCTCGAGACTGGCGCGCTCGAGGCGAGCCTCCCACGGCTGCTCCCTGTGTACGGCCTCGAGGAGGCCGCCGAGCTCGTGGAGCAGAAGCGCGCCGGCGAGCGCGTGAGCCTCGAGCCCCTCGAGCTCGAGGCATGGCGCGCGCGGGTCGACGCCACGCTCGCGCGCCTCGACGCGGCGGCGGAGAAGAGCCCGCTCCCCGCCGAGCCCCCGAACGAGGCCGAGGTGCGCGCGTGGCTCCTCTCCGTGCGCAAAGCGCGCTTTCGCTGAGCCGCGGAGCGGTGACGCGCGAAGACGGGCGCTCGCCCGCGATTACGACTCTCGTCCGTAGTCGGCGAGGTAGGGGAACCGCGCCCTGAACGGGAGGGCCGCGTTCACCGCGAACATCGCGCCGAGCGCGACGCCGATCATCGCGGCGATGTAGCCGAAGAAGAAGGGCAGGATGCGCACGAGCACGGCTGACACCCCTGGCACGAGCTCGCACGCGAGGAGCACGACCACGACGCCCACGGGCACCGAAGCGTAGCGCACTCGATCGCCCCGTTTCGCGCGACGACGATCGTCGACCTCCGCCAGGGTCTCGCGCGTGAGGCGCAGGCGCAGGTCGAGGAGCGGGGAGTCGCCGCACGCCTCGCACGCGGCCGCGTCCGCCTGCCGATGGCCGCACTCCATACACGCCCACGGGCCGGGGAGCCCGGTCGCGGAGAGAGCGGCGGTCGAAGGCAGGGGCTCGAGGAGAGAGTCCATGGGATGCCTCTACGGCGGGCGGGCGTCGAATCTTCCCTCGCGCCGAACCAATCCCGGGCCGAGGCTCGCCGGGGCATGAGGATGCACTCTGCACGTGTGTATTGTGCAACTAGAGGCCGCAGCGCCTACGGGAGGTCCCGGCACCCCTGCAGGCCCGCAGGATCCACGCCGAAGGTGACGTCGTCGGCGGGGAGGAGATCCGACCCCGGGAGCGCCACGAGCGTGACGCCACGCACCGTGCCCGCGGTCTCCACCGGCGTGCCGGCGGCGACCGTCGCGAAGACGAAGGCTTCGTCGCCGCGGGACGCGACGAGCGGGAGCGCCGCGTCGCACTGCTTCTTCTTCCAGCCCATCGACGTGTTCCGCGGGGCGGCGCTCGGCGGCGGCGTCGCCAGCACCGGGGGGCGCTGAACGGTCTCCGTTCGCCCGACGAGCAGGCTGCGCGCGGTCCACCCGTAGAGGACGTACCCCGGAGTCTTGTAGCCGACGAGCACCTCGAGCCCGTTCCGCGCGAGGACGTCCAGGTTCTCGGTGCGCGCGGTAAAATCGAACACGACCGCGGGTGGTCCACCCGGCTGCGTGGACAGCGGGATCTTGGCTTGCTTCGGGATGTTGACCTCCCGGGAGGTCGAGCCCGTCACCGTGAGCGGGTCGAACGCGGCGGGCTTGGTGCCGAAATAGGCGCACGGCTGGCTCGTGGTGATCGACGTGGCCGCCGAGGGACCGAGCGCGACGCGCGGGTCGAGCGGCACAGTGAAGCTGACCGCGTCGACCTCGGCCTTCTGCCACGCGAGCGCTTGCCCGGGCGCGATGACCGCCACACCCTGCAGCGCGATCGCGCCCGCCGGGTAGAGCGGGACGGCGTCGGCCTCGACGTAGCCGCGCGCGTCGACCCCGCCGAGCTTGGCCTCGAGGTACAGGCCCTCCGCGCTCGCCTCGCCCGCTGGGATCGTCGCGGCGAGCGCCGCCGACTGGGTGAAGCTCGCGAACGGCTTCGCTCCGGGCGCGCGCTGGAGCTTCAGCGTCTTGGCGGACCACACCATGGGGGCGAGCTTGCACGCGAACCGCGCAGGCGCGTTGAGCGGCGCCGCGGTGAGCTTGGGTGGCTCGACCGTGACGGGGGCCGCCGGAGCGGGCGCGGGCTTGGGCGGAGGCGCCGGCGTGGGAGCTGGCTCGGGCGCGCGCGGAGGCGGGGGCGGCTCGCCGCAGGCGGTGAGGGTCCACCAGAGCGGGAAGAGCGAGGCCGCAGCAGCCGCGACAGAGGAGGGGAGACGACTTCGGCGGAGCACAGCCCGAGCCTACACGAGGGTCGACGGCCCGTGCACCCGCCGCGCTCGCGTGCGCGCGCGGATCGCGGAGCGCGAGAGGCGGGCGCCTCGCGCAGCTACCGAGCGCACCTCGCGCCGACCTTTCCGTACTGGAACGTCGCGGGCTTGAGGTCGCCAGCGACGATGAGCGTCTCGTTCGGCGCGGCCGCCGACAGGTAACGCTCGCTCCTGCGCGAGTGCCCCTCGAAGCTGGAGCCGACGAGCGCCACGTGCGGGAGCGGGCCCGCGTAGCGGAGCACCCCGTTGTTGCCGCGTCGCACGCACGCCTCCTCGCCGAACCCTGGGCCCGCGGTCACGTCGCACACGTCGGTCACCTGGCTCGCGCCCGGGTTGATCGCTCCTTGCGACGTGGGCCACGCCGCCTCCATGAGGTTGCCGCCGATGTCGTACCACCCGTCGCCGCCCGCGGACTTGATGGCCGTGACGTCGAGCGGGAAGCGCCCGGGCGCCGCGATCGCCGGCGTGTCGTCGTCGGCCGGCAGGTGACCCTGACCGTCCGGACGGATGGTGGGGAAGACGTAGAAATAGCGCTGTGGGTTCACGCAGCCGGGCCAGGCGGGGTTGCAGGTGGTGCCGTGCCCGTTGCGCCAGTTGAACTGGCCCACGTTGAGCAGCGTGGCCCACGGGATGTACACCGTGGTGGCGCCGATCACCTCGGGGCGCCGGCCCCACACCTCGCGGAAGTCGTCGGTGCGCGCGAGCTCGCCGCCGTCCCACGCGCAGAAGCTGGCGAGGAGGAGGGGCATCATGCAGTTTACAGGTTTCTTGTCGAGCTCCTCGCGGCTGTACTTGCGCACGCCGTCGGCGAAGCCCGTCCCGTCGACGTAGCCGATGCCATAGGGCTTGATGTGGGTCGAGGGCTGCCAGTAGGTGGCGTGGCCGTAGCCGCCGTCGCCGACGAAGCACCCATCCAGCGCGTTGATGGGGTCGAGCGGGAACGCGCCGAGGTGCACCGGCATGGGGAAGCGCGCGCTCGGGCCGGCGCGATCGGGCAGCACGTCGAGGAGCCCCGGGTAGCCGTTCAACACTTCGGCCAGCTGCGAGGTGGGGTTGGCCGCGGCGTACGCCAGGGCGTACGCGCGCACGTTCGCGACGCCGCCATTGGCCGCGGCGAGGCCGTCGAGGAAGGCGCGCACACGCCCCCCGGTGATCTCGTAGCGGTCGAGGCGTCGGGTCGTGCGCGTGGGCAGCGGGAGCGAGCGACAGCAGCTCTCGACGACGGCCCCTGCCGTCCCGGGCTCACCGGTGCCGCACGTGTCGACGCCCGAGGGCCCGTTGGGGCCGCCGCGGCACGAGGCGCCGACGACGCACTTCTTCCCCGTGCTGCACACCGCGGTGGAGCAGTCGCGGTCGAGGGCGCAGCTCTTGGCCTCGCCGCACTTGGTCGGTGCGGTGGGGCCGCCGCAGTCGATGTCGGTCTCGCCGAGGCTCGGGGAGACCTTCCCGTCGGTGTGCGTGGGCGCGGCGCAGGTCCCGCCGACGCAGCGGCCCTCGCAGTCGTCGTCCGTGGCGCAGGTGCCTGGGGCCGCGTCGCGCGCGTCGGCGGTCGCGTCGCGGGCGCCGTCGGCCGTCGCGTCGGTGGACCCGTCGCGCCCGCCATCGGGCGGGCTCGCGTCGGTCGGCGGGCTAGTGTCGCGTGGCGGCGTCGCGTCGTCCGTGGGGGGCGCCGCGTCGGCGGCGTCGGCTTCGTCGATCGGCGGGTCGCTGTCGCCGCACGCGGCGAGGGGCGCGCACGCCGCGAGGGCGACGAGCAGCGCGGCCCAGGCGCGCGCGCCGGGCGAGGGGGAGCGGGACGAACGAGCGAGGCGTGCGAGGCGGGGATCGTTCATACGGGCGAGTGGGCTCCTTCGGTGCGGCGGAAGTCGGCGCGGATCTTTCGAGCCTAGCAGCGCTGGCCTAGCAGCGCTCGCCTCGCGCGCTCGCGCTCGCGACGCGCTTGCGAGGCGCTCGTGCCGCGATACGCTCGCGCCAATGTACGACTCCTCGCAGGGCGCGCCCGCCCCCGCCGCCGTCCGCGCTGTCGTCACGGAGCTCGCCGAGACGCCGCCCGAGGCCATCGAGCGCATCGCGCTCGAGCCGATGCCGCCCATCGACGTCGCCTCGCTCTCGCCGCGCGACGTCATCGTGCACGTGAAGAGCGCCTCGGTCGGCTGGGTCGACCTCATCATGACGAGCGGCCAGTACCAGCACCTGCCCAAGCCGCCGTACACGCCGGGGCTCGAGTACGCTGGCGCGATCGCGTGGCTCGGTCCCGAGGCGAACGCGCCTGGGCAGCCCGAGCTGACCCTGGGTCAGGAGGTGCTGGTCGACCCCTTCCTCGCGGGGCCGCGCACGCTCGGCGACTACCAGCGCTGGGGTGGATGGGCCACGTACGCGGTCGCTCCGCGCGAGGCCATCCTGCGCGTACCGGGCGCCCTCTCCCTCGACGCCGCCTGCAACCTGCTCGGCAACTACGAGACCGCCTACCACTGCCTCATCGCGCGAGGGCGCCTCCAGGCGGGCGAGACCGTGCTCATCCACGGCGCCTCCGGGGCCACGGGCCTCGCCGCGGTGCAGATCGCGAAGCTCCTCGGGGCGACCGTCATCGCGACGGGGCGCTCGGCCGCCAAGCTCGATCTCGTCGCCGCGCACGGCGCCGATCACCTCCTGCGTGTGGGCCCCGACGACGCTCCCGACGGGCTCAGCTCGCTGCGCGACCGGGTGCGAGCCCTCACCGACGGTCGCGGCGTCGACGTCGTGTACGACGGTGTGGGCGGGCCCATCTCGGTGGAGAGCCTCCGCTGCGTGGCGTTCGGCGCGCGCTTCCTCCTCGTGGGGTGGGCGTCGACGCCGAGCGTGTCCCGAGGCAAGGGCGGGCGCGGCGCGCCGAACGCGAACCAGCTCCCCACGAACCTCATCATGATGAAGGGCGTCGACGTGCTCGGCTGCCCTGCGGTCATCTCCACGATCCGCGATCCGTCGATCCGCGCCCCGCGCCTCGCGCAGGTGCTCGCGTGGGCGGGGGAGGGGCGCATCACCCCGCACGTGTCCCACACGTTCCCGCTCGCCGAGATCAAAGAGGCGATGCGCGCGAAGTGGAGCGGCGAGGTGGTCGGCGGGTGCGTCGTGCACCCATAACCCCTCAGGATCCCGCGATCCCACGATCCCGCGATCGTCCAGCACTCGCCGACGAACATCCCCTTGATGGGTAGTGAACGGGCCGGTCGCGGGAACACGATGGAGACCTCGTGGCGGAGGCCTCGCGGACACGCGCTGTCAAGATCGCCGCTCACGCCGCGCGGTCTGCGCCGGCGGCCCCGAGCGCGCGCCGCCGCCGGCGATAGGCCACGAGCGCGACCGCCGAAGACGCGATCGCGAGCGACACGCCTCCGCCCGCGGGCGCCACGCCGCAGCCCGACCCGGGGCCTGGCGCGACCGCGTCGCGCTCGGCCGCCGCGGAGCCGGCGGGGTCGTAGGTGAAGAACAGGTGGCTCGTGATCGTGCGCGGTCGGTCGTCGACCACCACCTCGGCGCGAACGCGGAGCTCTCGCCCAGGCTTCGCGGTCGAGAGGGTCGCCTCGCTCACGGTGGACTCGAGCGTGAAGGGATCGCTCGTGATCTCGGCTTCGGTGTCCACGGCGCCGTCGCGCACGAAGCGCACTCGGTGTCCGCGCCCGCCCGTGACCTTGGCGCGCACACGCACGCTCCGCGCGCGGAGGCGATCGCCGGGGAGCCCGCCGCCCTCCGTGGAGAGCTCCACCATGGGGTCCTCTGGGCCTTGCAGCTTCACCACCGTGCGCCCGCGCTTCACCGCGTCGACGATGGCCGGGGCGGAGAGCTCGGTCGCATAGACGAGCGTGGTCGGGCTGCCGAGCGGGCTCGCGAACGCGCCCGTCGCCTTGCCCGCGGCGTGGTCGTCGCCGCCGCCCATCGCCGCTGCGTGCGAGCCACGGTCGAGCAGCGCCTCCCACGCCGCGAGAGTGACGTCGAGGAAGAGGCGCGCGCCCTCCTTCTGACCGCCGGTGCCGAGCTCGTAGCCGCCGACCTTGTCGGGTGCGACGTCGTGCTTCCACGCGCAGCCGATGCACACGTCGCCGAGATCCAGCAGGGGGTGGTTGATGGAGAAGACCGCCCCCTGCGCCAGGACCGCGTCCACGGCGCCGCCCATGGTCACCCCGGGCTGGCCCAGGCGGTGGTCGACGAAGCGCGTCGCGCCGATCGCGTTCGCGTGGCCAGCGTAGGTGGTGAGCTCGATCCCGGGCACGAAGAGCAGGCTCGCCTGGCGGGCCTGCGCGTCCGCGAAGAGGTCGTGCTGGGTCACCGTGTTGTGGTCGCTTATCTCGACGAAGTCGAGGCCGCGCGAGCGCGCGAAGGCCGCGATCTCGTCGAGGGTCGGCTTCGCGTCGGTGCTCTCGCGCGAGTGCACGTGGAAGTCTCCCGCGTAGTAGCGCGCGCCCGTGGCGAGCGCGGGCCACGGGGCGTACGGCCTTCGCTCGGGCTGAGGCGCGAGCGTGGGCGCGTCGCGAAACGTGAGCTTGATCCGGTATTTCGCGGGAGAGGCGACGAGCTTGGCCTTGCCGACGACGACCCGAAAGCCTCCGCGATCGAGCGGGCCCGGGACGTAGGCGCGGCTCGCGGCGCGCTCGTTCAGGACCACGTGCTCGTCTGTGCCGCCGCCCCAGCCGCGGTAGCCCTGCGCGTCGTCGAGCCCGAAATCGAGGATGTTCGTCGCGGAGAGATCGTCGTGCTCGATCTCGAGCTCCTTCGTGCCCGCCGGCACTTCGAAGGGCACGAAGAAATGTTCGGGGCCGCCCGTGGGCACGTCGCCCTCCAGGGTGATCGTGCTGTCGGCGCGCGCGGAGCGGGAGATCGCGGCGAGCGCGAGCAGGGCGGTGAACGCGAGGAGGAGGGGCAGTCGGCGTCGCATCTCCCCATGGTATCCGGGATCGAGGCCCTCGCCCGCGTCGCGCGGCCGTGTGCGCTGAGCGCTCTCGGCGTGCTAGGGGTTCCGCAAGTGGAGATCGCATCATGAGGCGTCGAGTCGTCACCCCGCTCTGCTTCGTCGGGCTCGCCGCGGCCGGCTGCGCCTCGCCGCCGTCGCCGCTCTCCCCGCCGCCGCCTCCGCCTCACGGCCCCGCGCCGCACGGCCACAGTCACCACGGGCAGGGGCTCCACAAGCGATTCGACGGCGCCGAGGGGTGGACGAAGGTGTTCGACGCGCCTGAGCGCGACGAATGGCAGAGACCGGACACCGTGCTGGACGCGCTCGAGCTCACGCCCAAGAGCCTGGTGGCGGACGTGGGCGCCGGCACCGGGTACTTCTCCGTCCGCCTGGCCCGTCGCGTGCCCGAGGGGAAGGTGTTCGCCATCGACGTGGAGGCCGACATGGTGCGGTATCTCGCCGAGCGCGCGAAGCGAGAGGCCTTGCCCGGGATCGTGGCCATTCAGGCCGCGCCGCACGATCCGAAGATCCCGGAGGCGGTCGACGTCATCCTCGTCGTCGACACGCTCCACCACATCGACGCGCGCGACGCGTACTTCGCCAAGCTCCGCGAGCGCCTGCGCCCGGGCGGCCGCGTCGCGATCGTCGACTTCGCGAAGGGCGCCACCATGGGCCCGCCGCCCGAGCACAGGCTCGCCGCCGAGGAGGTGGTCGCCACGGCCGCGCGCGCGGGCCTCACCAAGGTGCGAGAGGTCGCGCTGCCGCAGCAGTACGTGCTCGTCTTCGCGGTCGCGCCGACCCAGCAGCAGGGCCCGAAGTAGCCGGGCGCAGCGCGCGACGACGACGTTGTTAGCTCCAGGCGCTCGTCGTTCGAAGGCGAGCTGGGGGGGAGCTCCACCTCGTGCAGGCCCCTGTCATCGTCCGCGGGGCGGCCTGAGCCCGGCGACGAACGCCTTGGCGCGCTCGCGGGGCAGGGCCTCCTCGATCGCGGTCGCCAACGCGGGCGCGTGGAACGAGTCGCCGCCCACGCGCTCCCAGAGCTTCGCGAAGGTCTTGTCGTACGCGGTGTCGAGCGGGGCACCGTTCGCGTGGCGGAGCCCGCTCGCGATCGCCACGAAGACCTGCCACGCGCCGCCCCACGAGGGGAGCCTCGTGGTGAGCGCCCTCGCCGCCTTCTCGCCTTCGGCCCCGAGAGCGAGCGACACGTCCGCGAGGAGCGAGACGACGCGCGTGCGGTAGTCGACCATGTACGGCTTGGACGAGAAGCCAGCGTCCTTCATCGACGTGGCGCGCACCGTGAGGACGTCGTACGCGCCGTCGCGCGCGATCTCTGTCCACGCCGCCAAGGCGGCGACGGTCGGCACCTTCTTCCACCCCTTCAGCACCTCGTCGGGCCGCGCGTGCCCCGAGCCCACCGCCGAGACCGCCCACCAGACGGGGACGGTCCGCTCCCCGACCTCGAGGGTGACGTCGCTCGGGCCGGGCCGCGACCGGCCGAGGAAGCGCGCGAGGTGCGCGTCGCGATTAAAGAGCCCGCAGTTGGCGAGATCTCGCGCGAGCTCCAGATCGAGCAACACCTCGAGCACCGCGCGCTGATCCGCGGAGAGGTCGTCGACGAGGAGCTTCGGGTACAGGCGCCACGCCGTGAAGGTCTCGTCCCTCAGCGCGTCGGCGGCCCGGGACGCTTCGCGGCCCTTGCCCGCCTTCGCGAGCGATCGCAGCGAGGCGATCGCGTGGGCCACCCCACCGCCCGCGGGCTGGGTCGTGGCCGTGGCGACACCCCTTCCGGCCCCCCCCCCCTCCCCCCCCCCCGGGGGCCCCCCCCCGTTCCTTGGGCGCCCTCGCCTTCGGCTCGGGGCCGCCATAGACCTTCGTTCGCCCCTCCGGGGCTCACTTCCAGGTTCGTGGGGGAGAGGCTCCTTCGCGAGCTCGAACCTCAGCGCCTCGCGGAGCCTCAGCTTCTTTGCGCTCGCCTTCCAGGCGGCCGCGAGCGCTGCGCAGAGCTCCAGGTCGTTGGCCCGGAACGTGTGCTGCACTGCGCCGCCGACAGGCTTGGTCTTCCCCGCCGGAAAGAGGGCGGCGCTACCGAAGGACCACAGGTAGAGCTGGTACCTCACGGCGCCGCCCTCCAGGACGTCGACGAGCTGGACGGAGTCCTCGTCGCCGTCGTCGAGGCCCTCCTGGGCGATGAGCCCTCTCCACTGCTTCTTCTCCGCGGGGGAGAGCTTCGCTCGGCGCGGATCACGGACATTGGCGAGCGACAGGGAGAGCTTCGATTTGGGCTTCGCGGCGGCCATCGCGCGGAACAGCATATCCGGAGCGCGCGATCGCGCACAGCGACCTCGGGTGCGGCCCTGGCCGTCAGTCTACCGCGGGCCCGGCTCCACGAGTGGGTCGGGCCTGCGCCTGGTTCGTGCCGTCCGTTGGCCCCGCGTCGCTACTTTGGAATGAACTTGAGGGTCCCGCCGGTGATGAACCACACCTGAGACGCCGTGAGGATCACGCGGGAGGCGATGGGGTCGCCGACGACGAGCGGCGTGAGGGTGCAGGTGCCCAGGGTGGCGATCTCGGAGAGCGCACACTTCCCGAGGCCGGTGGGGCCGCCCACGTACAGGCTCGTGCCGTCGAGGTTGAACGTGTCGCCGAGCGGGCCGAGGTTGATCCACGCCGCGCAATTTCCCGCGGTGGGGCACGCCTCGAGGTTCCCGTCGCGGAGGATGACCGCGACCGGGTGGGGGACGGTCGCGCCTCGCGCGCTGGTGCCGATGCGCGCGGCGGGGGTCGCCAGCGCCGGGAGCGTAGCGCCCGTGACGGTCGGCGCCATCGAGCCCGTGCCCAAGCTGGCGTCGCTCCCAAAGTTCCAATGAGAGCCCCGGGTCATGGGCACTTGGTCGGTGACGATGGGGGTCACGCCGAACGCGGTCGTCGGCGCGCCGAGGATGGGGGTCTTGGTGTAGGTGACCGAGATTTGCGACCGAGTCTGGGAGTACGCCGACACGAAAATACGCCCGTTCCAGCCAGCGCCGACGAGCTGCTCCTGCGTCGCGACGGCAGGGAACGTGGTGGGCAAGAACGAGTGCAGCGAGGCCTGGAAGTTCTGGTGGTCCCGGAAGACGTAGAACTTGGTCGTCGACGCCGCGAAGTAGTCTTTACCCGCGTTGTAGTTCGAGACCCCGACCTGGCGCGGGGTCGCGCAGGCGCGCGACTCGCAATAGCGGAGCGCGTTGCCCAAAGGTACCTTGCGGTAGAGCACGTGCGTGTCGTTGGCGTCGTAGAGATCCACGTCCGTGTCGATCGTGGTGGCCACCGGGAGGGGCGGCGGAGCGGTGTCCGCGCCCGCGTCCATCGCGCCCGCGTCGGTCGCCGCGTCCGTCCCCGAGTCGGTGTTGGCGTCGCCGCCCGCGTCGGCGCTGGCGTCCGCGGTGTTCGAGTCGGTGCTGGCGTCACGGGGCCCCGCGTCCACCCCCGTGTCGGGAGGTGGGGTGGCCGTGTCGCTCGCGGCGTCGGTCCCGGGGGGGGTCGACGTGTCGGGGGCGGCTACGTCTTGGAGCCCGGCGTCCGCCGAGCCGTCGCCCGGCGTGCTCGGTTCGCACGCGGCGTACACGGCGGGCAGGGCGCACAAGAGGACCGCGAAGCCAGCTCTTCTCATGACTCGACCGTACGGCATCTCCTGTCCACGCGCTACGTACGGCGGAGCTTTCGCCCGGCCGCAGCGCGCTCTCTCGCGAGCCCCGGGTGGCGCCACCCTCGCCCACCTTCCGCTCGCGCGAGGTGGCGCGCGAGGAGCACGCACACCCACATACGAAAGGGCCGCCAGCGCACACCGAGGGTCGCGAGCGTCTCGTCGGTTGGCGCATCGAGGCCGTACGCCGCGGCGAGACCATGGAGCACCCGCGGCTCGGCGGTCGGCAGCCCGTCGGGGAGGGCCGCGCCGCGAAACAGGATATGGCTCGCAGTCCACGGGCCGACGCCGGGCAGCTCTTGCAGCTCCGAGAGCGCCGTGGCCACGTCCGCGGCGCGCAGGCGCTCGGCGTCGAGCTTGCCGGCCCGCGCGGCGGCGCCGACACCCCGGAGCCGCGCGAGCTTCTGCTCGGGCAGGCCCGGGAACGCGTCGAGCGCCTCGAGCTGCGCGGGAGACGGAAACACGGCGTGCGCGCGGCCGTGCAGCCTCACCACGTCGCCGCGCTGCTCGGCCAGGCGCGTCTTCAGGGTCGCCGCCTGGGTCATCGGCAGGCGCGCGGCGAGAACGCCCCAGCACGCCGCGTCGTAGGGCGAGGGCTTGGCGGCGGTGAAGAACCCAGGGAACTCGGCCTGGAGTCGCCCCACGACGGGATCGCGCGCGCCCACGGCGAGCCACGCGTCCGGGTCCTGGTCGAGGCCGAGCATGCGCGCGACCTGCGCCCGCAGCGCGCGGTGATCGGTCGTGCCGGCGGGCTCGAGGATCACGCGATCGCCCTCCTCGCGGAGACACACCGCCACGGCCTCGTACGTGCCGTCGAGGCGGAAGGCGAGGGTGAGGCTCGGTTCTCGCCCAGCGCCGTCGACCGTCGCCATACCGCTGCCGGGCGTGAAGCCCGCGTAGAACTCGGAGGCGGCGCGGAGCGCGAACCCGCGCGGGCGGGGCAACGAGAGGGGCTCGGTCGTCATCGCGGCGGTCTCAGCGTACCATGAGCCACACGCGGCCAGCCGTCGCCACCAGCCGCGCGCCCGTCGCGGCGCCTCGTGTCCGTCGCGCGGACGCGTGACGCGACCCATGGGCATTTTTCGGCTAGAATCGGAGGGCACGGGGGCGTGGCGAGGGGCGCCGCGCAGGTCCGTCGCGGAGGTCCCCCTTGCTTCGATGGCTTCGAGCACTTCGAGTCGAACCGGCCGAGACGAAGATCGAGTTCGATCTCGTGCAGCTCATCGGGCACGCGTCGTGGCCGGTGAAGGTCACCGTGGTGCTGCTGGTGCTCTGCTCCGTGGGCGTATGGCTCATCGCCGCGCTGAAGCTCCAGCAGCTCACGAGGCTGCGTAGCTCCTCGCAACAATTCGAGAAGTCGGCGAAGGGCCTCGGCTCGGGCGCCGCGCTCTTCGAGCTCGCCGGCGGCGGCCTCGACTCCCCGGGCGCCCGGGTCGTGCGCGAGCTCTCGGAGCGCGGCACCACGAACCTCGAGCGCCTCCGCGCCGCGGCCGACCGCGCGATCGTCGACGAGCGCCGCCACGCGCGGAGCTTGCTCTCGCCCCTCGGGTCCATCGCCTCGGCCGCGCCCTTCATCGGCCTCTTCGGCACCGTGTACGGCATCATGGACGCCTTCGTGCGTATCGGCGCCGCGAAGTCGGCCGCGCTGCCCGTGGTCGCGCCGGCGATCGGCGAAGCGCTCATCTCGACCGCGATCGGTCTCGCCGCGGCCATCCCCGCGGTCGTCTTCTACAACGCGATCGACAAGCGCGTGGCGGAGCTCGTCGCCGAGCTCGAGGCCTCGGCCGCCGAGTGGGTCGCGCTCATCGCGGAGGAGAAGGCGGACGTCCCCATCCCGCTCGTGTCGGTGCGTCCGGTCTCGACGCGGACGCCGTCCACTCGCTCCCCGTCGGAGCGTGGCTGAGATGGCGCTCGCGGGCGGGCGCCGCAGCTCGGACGGCGGTGGCGGCGGCTTCACCGACATCAACGTGACGCCCCTCGTGGACGTGATGCTCGTGCTCCTCATCGTCTTCATGGTCACGGCGCCGCTGCTCACCACCGGACTCCACGTCGATCTGCCCGACGTGAAGGCCGCCAACACGCCGCTGAAGGACGCAAAGCTCGTCGTCACCATCACCAAAGAAGAGAAGATCCTCTTCGGCGAGCGCGACGTCACGGCCAACCTCGAGCAGGAGCTCCAGACCAACGCGCGCGTCCAGAGCGAGCACGAGGTGTACATCCTGGCCGACAAGGAGGCGCGCTACGGCGTGGTGGCGCGCGCGGTCGCCGCGGCCCGCACCGCCGGAGTCACGTCGTTGAACCTGCTCGTCGAGCCCGAGGAGGAGCGGAAGCCGTGATCGCGGCCCTCGCGTTCCGTCCGAGCGAGGTGGTCGTCGCCGCCGGCGCGGCCGTGCTGGCGCAGCTCGCCGTGGTCGCGCTCTTTCTCCTTCCGCCGCCGGCGCCGGTCACCGTGGCGATCTCCGACGACAACGCGCGGCCGCTCGCGGTCTCGATCACTCCGGTCGCGCTGCTGAAGAAGGGCAGCCAGAACCCGGGCAAGCTGCCGTCGGCGTGGGAACGAAAGGCCAAGGTTTCCAAGGAAGAGACCGCCCAGCCCTCGCCGCACGCCGACGTCGACACACCCCCGAAGAACCCGCGCGACGCCGGCGCCGTCGCGGCCACCGACGCCGGGCCGAGCGTCGCCACCTCGGCCGAGGGCGACGGCGGAGCGGGAGAGGCGGGGGCCTCCACCACGCTCGGCGCGGCGGCGGGCTCCGACCACGGCACCGAGACAGATCCGCTGAAGGGGCGCGCGGCCGACCTCTACCGCGCGCAGCTCGCCTCATGGTTTCTGGCCCACTTCCAGATCCGGGGGAAAGTGCCCTTCGAGACCCTGAAGACCCTGCGGGGCGAGGCGATCGTGTCGATAGGCAACGATCGTCGGATGGGTGGCTATTCGGTGGTCGGGCTCAGCGGGAACGCGGCCTTCGACGCCGAGGTCGAGGCCACCTTGGCGCGCGTCCGCGCGAGCGGCGGAGAGCTGCCGCCACCGCCGCCCAACTATCCAGATATGCTTGGAAAAACGCTGTCGGTGGGATTCCGATGCACAGTCCGGAGCCAGTGCGAGTGACGCGAACGAGCCCTCGAGTCCACCCTTCTTTGTGTCGGTCCGCCCTCGCGGTCGCCGCGGTCGCCGTGCTCGCCGCCGTCGGCCCCGAGGCGCTGGCCCAGTCGAGCTCCCCGCCCTCCTCGCCGCCCGACGACTCGGCGCTCGGTACCGTGGAGGTCGACGGCTCGGCCGGCGGCATCGCGCCGCGCCCGAAGCTCGGGCTCGTGCCCACGCCGCCCGCGGGCGAGGCCGACAGGACCGCGCGCGACGTCGTGCGCAACGATCTCGACCTGTCGGGCGCGTACGAGGTGCTCGCCGACGACAAGGCCCCCGATCCGGCGGCCACGCGCGATTCGCTCATCGACCTCGTGGCGTGGCGGGGCAAGGGCGCTGAGGCGGTCGTGCGTCTCACGCTCGACCCGAGCGCGCCCGCCGGCACGCCGACCCTCGTGGCCGAGGCCTACCTGACCGCCGGGGCCACGCCGCTCGCCCCAGGAGCCGACCCGAGCGCGGCGCCGAGGCCGCTCTACCGCGGCGTGTTTCCCGTCCCCGCGGGCACGAGCCCGAGGGCCGCCTCCCACCGCGTCACCGACGCCCTCCTCGGGGCGCTCACCGGTCGCCCCGGCGCGTTCGCGAGCCGGCTCGCGTTCGCCCAGCGCGCCGGTCGTTGGCAGACGGCGCAGAGCATCGACGCCGACGGGTTCGGGCAGGCCCTCGAGAGCCCCACCGACTCGACCGTCATGTCCCCCGCGTTCGGCCCCGGCGGCCGGCTCTTCTACCTCATCAGCCGTGACTACGCCCCGTTCCACGTGGCGACGGGAGTGGCCGGCACCATCCTGCCGTTCAACCTGCCGGGCTCGGCGCTCGGCCTCGCGTTCTCGCCCGACGGGACCCGCACGGCCGTCACCGTGATGCGCGACGGCAAGTCGCTCATCATGGTCGGCGAGCCGAACGACGCGGGGAAGCTCACCGCGGGGCCGGCGTCGCCGCTCGCCCACCACCCGGCGTTCGGTCCGCTCGGCAAGATGGCCTACGTGGGTGGCGCGCCCGTTCAACGCGTCCACGTCGACGGCGCGCCGGTGTCTCCCGCCGGCTTCATGGCGAGCGCTCCTTCGTTTTGCGATACGGCCCAAGGGCTGTTGCTCGTGTTCACCGTGGAGGTGCAGGGCGGGGCCGAGCTCGTCGCGACCGACACGCGGGGCGGCGGCCTGCGCCGGCTCACCCAGCGCCAGGGCGAGAACCGCTACCCCGCGTGCAGCCCCGACGGGCGCATGGTGGCGTTCTTCTCGACGACGGAGACAGGCGCGGGACCAGGGCTCTACGTGATGCCCGTGCTCCGCCCGTGGATGGCCCGCAAGGTGGCCGGTGGGGCCGGGCAGTCGGTGGTGTGGGAGCGCCTGCCTCCCACGAAGTGATGGAGCACGCGCTCGCGTCGCGCTTGGCCGCTTACCCGTCCCCCGAAGGCAGACACGTCGGGCAATCGCCGTAGCCCGTTGTGCGCCTCTCCCTCTCTCCCCACACCAAGGCGCCGCCAAAGGGAGGGAGGGGGGGAGGGAGGGGTGCCTCTGTTTCGGCGCCGGCGGGAGGAGCCTCCCTGTTTGAGGGTCGGCGTTCTCGCGCGGTCGCCAGTCATGTCAACGCCGCTGTCCGCGCTGGGCGCCGCCCCCACCCGCGCGGAACGCCGTCCGAGTTGAGGACGGACCCGCCGGCGCCGAAAAAGGGGCGCCCCTCCCTCCCTCGGGACGACGCCGGCCTCCCCGCCACCGCGCCGCCGCTCCCTCCCCGCCGCCGACTCCTCCGGATGATCCTGAGCCGCCCCGCCCGCGGAGCTCGCGCGCCTCGTGGTCACTTCACCGCGAGGTAGATGGCATAGAGGAAGGCCGGGGCGATGCGCGTGGCCTGCGTGGGGCACAGGTGCCCCTGGCTCGGGTCGTCGCCGCCCGGGCCCGATTGATCGCTGAGGCACGCGGCCGTGGAGCGTACGGCCTGGCATATCTGCCAGACGCCCCCCACCTCGCAGCGCGCGCCCGTCGTCGGGTGAGTGCTCTCGACGTCGACGAGGTCAAAGATCGGATCTGTTGGGAAGGTCGCGAACATCCAGTCGCGGAGCTGGAGCTTCGGTGGGTTCTCGGTCGCGTCGAACACGAGCGGCGGTGTGACGTGCACGACCTTGATGCCCTTGGCCTTCAGCGCCGTGACCGCCGCGGCGTATGCCGACTTTGCGGTCGCGAGCAAGGGAGCGGTCACGTCGGCGTAGCCGTACTTCATGATCGCGACGTTCAGGTTGTTCGCCGCCTTGGCGGACTCGGCCTCCCACACCTGCACCTTCCGCGTGGGGTTGCCGTTGTCGACGCCGAAGCCGGAGCGGAAGATTCCCCCGTTCAGCCCGGCCGCGGCGGTGCTCGAGGCGGTGTAGGTGCGAAAATTGACGCCGTTCGCCTCGACGCCGTTCTCGAGGTCTTGCCCCACCGACATGTGCAGGAACAACGTGCGCGCGGCCCCGACCTTGGCCTTCTCGGCCGCCGAGAGCGCCTTCCACGCGGCGATACCCCCATTGCCCACGACGTTCGCGGGCCGCGGTCCACCGTCGGTGGGCGGGGGCGGCGGCGCTCCGTCGGTGGGCGGCGGCGGTGGCGCCCCGTCGGTGGGCGGGGGCGGCGCCCCGTCGGCGAGCGCGGTGGGGGAGGTCGTCGTGGTGGTCGGGGCGGCGTCCACAGCCCCTCCATCGGTGGCGCCCGCCGGCTCGTTCGAGCACGCGGCGAAGACCGGACCGAGCGCCGCGAGCGTGGCGAGCGTGGCGAGCGTGGCGAGCGGAGAGACGGAGCGGGCGCGTGCCATGGGACCTCGAGGGGAGCTTTGCCTCCACCGGCTGTAGCACTCCCCGGAACATCGGCCCAGGGTCGCGCCTCCTCCAGTTGGATGATGCCGGCCTAAACGCGGCGGCGCACACTTCAGCTGGCGCTATCTTGCCCGATCATGCGCGCTCTCCCCTACCTCTTGGCCACTTTGTTGCTCGCGGCTTGCTCCAGCACCACGCCCTCGCCCGACGACGCTTCGGGCGGGCTCACGCTCTTTCGTGGGGGGAGCCGCCTGAAGGCGCGTGTCCTCTCGGGTGAGGGGGGCGCCAAGGTCTTCCAGTCGTTCAGCGACAGCGCGCTAGGCACAGACTGCGCGCCGCGCCAAGGGGCCGACGGCAAGCTCCGCTGTCTCCCGCTGGTGGGCGGCGATCCCTTGTTCGCCGACGCGGCGTGCACGCTGCTGGCCGCGCGCGCGCCAGCCGAGTGCGAGCCGTCGAAGTTCACCGCCACGGCGGACTCCTGCGGCAAGGGCGTCGAGGTGTACGAGATCGGCGCGAAGCTCGAGGGCCCGAAGGCCTACCGGAAGTCGAACGGCGCGTGCGAGGCGTTCTCTCCCGACGCCCCGCTGCACGCGACGACCAAGGTGGACCTCGCGAAGTTCGCGGAGCTCACCACGTCCGAGGTCGCCGCGGGCCCGCTCACGGTCACGCAGGTCCGCTCGGCCGACGGCGCGGCGGCCGTCTACCAGCTCGCCATCACGTCGTCGAAGGCGGAGTGCGCGCTCCAGTCGCTCTCGGACGTGAGCGGGGAGGCCCTCGGGTGCGTACCGGCCGCGGCGTCGTCAACGCCGGAGTCGGAGTTCGGGGACGCGGCGTGCAGCGAGCCCGTCGCGGTCTCGTACCAGTCGGAGGCCTGCGGGGCGCGGCCCGCCGTCGCACAAATCTTCGCGAAGAAGGGGGCCGGCGAGTGCGATGGCTACCGCCTCGAGTACCGCGCGCTGGGCGAGCCGGTGAGCGCGCTCTACGCCAAGGGCGGCGGGACGTGCGCGGCGCTGCCCGCCCCTCCGGGTGCGGCGCGCTCCGCGTACAAACTGGGGGCGACGGTCGACCCCGCCACGTTCCCCGCGGTGGCGAGCCGCTCCGTCGGCTCCGGACGCCTCCGCTCGCGCGAGTACACCGTCGCCGACAAGGCCGTCGGCCAAGCGCAGACCCTGCTCGACGGGGAGGTCGCGTGCTCGCCGTCTTCCTTCGCAGACGGAGTCAAGCGGTGCCTCCCCGGCACCGTGCGGACGGTCACTGCCCGAGAGACGCAGCAGAAATTCGCGGATCCGGCCTGCACGCAGCCGCTCTACGAGCAGGACCTCTGCAGCGCGCCTGCTACGCACATCGCGATCGTGGAGGAGACCGGCTGCAAGCGGTCGATCACGAAGGTGCTGAAGGCCGGCGCCAAGTTCACCGGGACCAAGTTCTACTTCTCGAATCCAGGCGACTCGGCCTGCCTGCCCGCGGACGTGTCTCCGCGCAGCAGCCTCTTTTCGGCGGGCGAGGAGGTGTCCCCTGCGGCCGCGTTCGCGACCGTCACCGAGGCGCTCGAGTGAACCGCCGCCGGCGGCTCGCGCGCCGTGTCAGGGGCACGAAAGCGCCCCCACGAGCTGCGTCTGCCCCTCGACCCCTACCTTCGCGTAGAGCTGTCGTAGCTGGCTGCGCAGCGTCGCGACGGAGACCCCGTTCGCCGCCGCGATCTCCTTCGGCGCCCTGCCCAGCAGGAGGTGCCGGGCGATCTGGGTCTCCCGCTCGGTGAGGCCGTAGGCGCGCCGCGCGCGCGCCGCGAGCTCGTGGTTCACGCTGACCGGGTCGTGCACGTAGAGATCTCGCACCGAGGTTCCGTGCAGCTCTCGCGCAGGGCCCGCGCTCACCCGCACCCCCCGGTGCTTCGTGGTCCTGCGTCCGCTCCCCCCCGCGCCGAGCCACCCGCAGAGGCTCTCGCCGTCGACGACGATGTCTCCGGTGAGCAGCTCCACCATGCCAGAGGCGACGAGCGCTCGGCCCGCGGCGTTCGCGAGCAGGACCTCCGGCCTCGAGCCCATCAGCACGAAGACCGCGAAGGCGAGCCCGTCGAGCGACGTGTCGGCGATCGCCCGGCGGAGCGCCACCACCTCGGCGTCGGCCACGCGCCCGAGCTCCGGCAGGAGGCGCTCCACCAACGCGGCCTCGCGCCTTCCTTCGCCGCGCGCGTCGCGAGGTCGGAGCACGCCGAGCGTCACGTCGTAGGGGCCGACGCGGGCGAGCCGGCTGCCGTAAATGTCGCGGATCCCGTGCGGCCGGCAGAGCTCGGCGTGGAACGCCCCCGCCTCGAGCTGGCGCCGCGGGAGCAGATCCTCGCTGACGAGGACCGACCCCACCGAGAGCGCGCGCACCCTTTCGATCCAAGGATCGGCCGCGTGGAACTGCTCCACGTACGCGCGCTCGAAGGAGGCCGGGAGCCCGAGCCAGGTCTGCTTGACGAACGCGCCCGACCTCCAGACCGTGAGGCCGGCCGCGAGCGCGCCCGAGGTATCGACGAAGGCGGAGAGCGCGTCGAGGAGCGCGAGCTCGCCCCGCCCGCACGCGACGAGCGCCTCCCGCGCCCTCTCGGATGTCCCCAACTCGCCCCGCGTGACCACCCAGGAGAGGCTAGCAGGAACGCGCCCGCGGATCGCTCAAGCCTTTGACAAGACTGACCACGACGCGGGAGCTCGGCCCTCCGTCGGGGCGATCGGCTGGTCAATCGGGTGACCAGTCTCGTCCGCGCTCGTCCGTCGTCAAAGCGCTCGTCAGATGCCGTCCTTCTGCTTCAGGAAGGCCTCGATCTTGGCGACGTCGGCGTCGCCGACGGGGCCACGGTAGACGAGGATGTCTCCGAGCTTGTTCGGCGCGTTGTGGACCTCGCTTGGGCGGCCGCCCACGGTGAGCTCGCTCACGCTGTCGACGGAGCGCGCGGGCACAGTTGCGCTCCCCACCTCCACGCCGTCGACGCGGAGCGAGACGCGGGCGCCGACGCGGCGGTAGCCGATCAGGTGGAGCTTCCCGTCGGCGGCGAGCGCGGTGGGACCTTGGAGCTTGAGCTTGTCGCCGTCGAGGCCCGCGCCCGGCTTGCCGTCGCTCGAGATGTTGGCGAAGACCTGGAGGCCATCGAACGTCGGCGCCGGGAAGAGCCCCTTGTAGAGTACACCGGTGAGCGCCGTCGTGCGGGAGTCGAGCCCCACGACCACCTCGACGAGCACGTCGTCCGTGCCGAAGTCGAGCTTGGTCGTCGCGGGGTCGCGCTGGAGCCACGTGCGCGCGGCGAACACCAGGACGGGCTTCGAGCCCGCCTGACCCACGCTGGGCTGGATGTCGCCGTTCCCCTGGAACACGGTGTTCCCGGCGCTCGACTGGTCCGCCCACGCGGAGACCTTCGCGCCGGCCTGCGTGAGGCCGCGCGCGGGATCGAGCCAGAGCTGAAGCCCCGCGACCTGATTCGGCGCGAAGGCGACGGGGGCGTCGGGGGTGCCGGTGTCGGGGATCGACGTGTCGGGCGCGGCGGCGTCGGTCGGGGGTGTGGACGGGGTCGGTGTCGGGGTCGGCGTCGTGGTCGGCGTGGCCGTGGCGGAAGGCGCCCCCGAGTCGCCGGCGGTCGCGTCGGTGCCCGAGCAGCCCGCGACGACCCCCATGACGACGAACGGAGCGAGGACGAGCGAATAGGCAGCGCGATGGGTCATTTTGAGCTCCCGAAAAGAAGAAGGCGCGGAGGGTCATCCCCGCGCCTCGCACTGTTGGTCACGCGCAGAGCGCCGACAATCCTCCAGGTGGAGGAGGGCTCGTCGGTCCGCGTCTTCAGATGCCGTTCTTGGTCCGCACGAAGCCCTCGAGGCTCGCGAAGTCGGTGGTCGACACCGCGCCCCTGTAGATGAGCACGTCGGCCAGCTTGTTGGCGAGGTTGTGCGTGATCGCCGCTCGCCCGCCCACTTGCAGTGGGCTCACGCTGTCGACGCTCCGCGGCGTCGCCGTCAAGGCGGCCACCTGCGTGCCATCGAGGCGAAGGGTGAGCGCGTTGCCGGCGCGCCGCATCGCGAGGACGTGGAGCTTCCCGTCCGCGACGGTGCTGCCCGCGCTCGCCGTCAGGATGAGCCCCTCGCCCGCGAGGCCGGCGCCCGGACGCCCGCCGCCCGCGAGGTTCCCGTAGACCTGGAGTCCGTCGAAGGGCGGCACGGCCACGTCGGGAACCTTGTAGAGTACACCGGCAAGTACGTTCGAGGTGGTCGGTTCCATGCTGCACACGACCACCACGGTGAGGTCGCCCACGCCGAAGTCGAGCTTGTTGCCGACGGTGGCCGCCGGCGAAGCGAGCCAGGTGGAGTCGGAGAACACGAGCACCGGCTTCCCCCCGAGGTTGCCCTTCGCCGGCTGGTTCGCGGCGGTGGCCTGGGCGACCGCGAGGCCCGCCGGGGACTTGTCTGCCCAAGCGCTCACCTTGCCCGCTGTGTCGGTCACGCCCTCCGCCGGGTCGAGCCACAGCGCGAGGCCGGGCACGGCCTTCGGGTCGAACGCGACCGGCGCGTCGGGCGCGCTCGTGTCGGGCGTGCTGGTGTCGGGCACGCTCGTGTCCGGCGCGCTCGTGTCCTTCACGCTCGCGTCGGGGACGGGCGTGGTGCCCGTGCCTGTCGCGGTCGCGGTGGGCGCGCCGCCGTCGGCCGCGACGGGGGAGTCACCGACGCAGCCCGCGAACACGCCCGTCGCGCCGAGGACGAGAGAGACTACGAGGAGGGATACGTGCTTCATGGCTTCTCCGCAGGCGCGCGCGCGCGGGTAAGCGGACGCACACCTCATTCTATGAGTTCACTCAGGGCAACGGGAGCGCCCCACACGGGCGCGATCCGCGCACTTCAGCACCTTTCCCGGTCGGCGTCGCCTGGACAACCCTCCAGGTGGAGGATGGATCTCCGGCGCTCTCGCAGCGGTCGGGCGAGCGCCGTCGGTGTACAGGACCACGGCCGTTCGCGCGAGGGATCCCGTGACCGCGCGAGGCGTGCGGCGTACCCTGAATCGTCATGCGCCTAGACGTTCACGCCCTCCGAGCGCTCGCTCGCTCCTGCGTCGCGGGGCTCGTGGCCGCTTGCGTGGCCGGCTCGCTGGGCGGGTGCTCCGGCGCCACCAGCGAGGTCGCCGAGTCGGAGGACGACATCGCGCGGCGCAGCTACCGCTTCGTCGACGCCAACCCCGAGGTCCCGCTCTCGCCCGTCGCGCGGCAGAAGATCCAAGAGGCGCTGAAGGTGCTCGCGCGCGTCGCCGCGCGGCGGGAGGCCCCCGCGCTCTCCCGTGAGCTCGCGCGGCTCACGGTGGACCGCATCGGCGCGGGCGACGTGCTCTTGGGGTCCATCGCGGGCGCGCGGGGCATCGATCGCTGGCACATGTGCAAAGACTACAAGCTGCCCGCGTGCAAGGGCGCCCCGCCCGATCCGGCCGACCGCACGTGGCTCGGAGACGCGTCCCTCGGGGCCACCCTGGAGAAGGAGCTCGCGGGCTACCAGTGGGGCAATCGTGTGTATTTTACAATCGACGAGGAGCTCGCGCCGGGCGAGCTCGCGGCGACCCTGGTGCACGAGGTGAACCACGTCGCGAACCGCTCGGAGTGCAGCTACTACAAGGACATCGACGCGCACACGGTCGATCCGAACCGCGCCTTCGTGGAGGAGTTTCGGGCGTTCCTGGCCGAGTGCTTCGTCGCCGAGGCTTCGCCCACCGCGGCGCGCTGCAGCGAGTCGGCGCTCGCCACCACGAACACGTACGGCTTCCGCTACGATCTCGCGGTGATCTCGCCGGCCGAGCCGACCGCCCTCGCCCTCGCGAAGAAGATGACGAGCGGCGCCGAGCTTGGACACCTCACGCCCGAGGCCGGGCGATGGCCCCAGACGTTCGTAGGGTGCCCCGCGCGGTGAGCGAACGCGCCGCGGCGGCGCGCCGCGTGGTGATTGTGGGTCAGGGAAACCCGAGCCGCCACCCCGAGCCGTCCGCGCGCTCGAGGATGGCCCACTTGAGGAGCACGCCGACCTCGACGAAGCCCGTGGACGCGCCGCCGCCGCCGCCGTAGAGCCTCCCGCCGCCGCCGTAGAGCGAGACCACGGCGATCGAGGCGAGCCCGCGCACGCGGAAGCCGCTGGCGCCGGCGGCGAAGTCGTGGACGAACCCGGCGTCGACTCCGAAGAGCCAATAGCCGATCTCGCCGCCCGCGCTGAGGCGGCTCGACCTGCGCGCGAAGTCGTGGAGCATGTCGACGTATCCGCCGTACCAGAACCCGTCGGACCACTGCACGACGCTGGCCTCGCCGCCGAGGAGCGCGCCGACCCCTTGGCCGCCGCCCCCGGCCGCGCCGAGGTTCAAGCCAACCGGGACGCGGGTGGTCTCGACCGGAAACCAGGAGCCGCTCGCGCGGGCCTCGGACGTGGCGACGAGCGACGACAGCGCGACGACCGCCGAGACGAGCGACGGGTGCGTGTGGCGAGAGTGTGTAGGACGCACGCTTCCCTATTGCCACGACCACGTGCCGCCGCGCCACTGCTCTCGGCTGTGAATTGCCAGTTTCGGGTGGTGTTCGGCGCGAGCGAAGCTTGCCTGCCGGGCCCCTCGAAGCTGAGCAGCGCCTTGGGCGATGTCGTCGGAGGCTACCGGCGGTTGGCGAGCCAGTCGAAGACCGTGGCGAGGCCGGAGGCCAACGGCACCTGAGGCTGCCAAGCGAGCTCGGCGCCCGCGCGAGCAATGTCGGCGAACGTGGCGTCCACGTCGCCGAGCGGCTGAGGCTCGTGGATGAGCTCCGAGGAGCGCCCGGAGGCGGCGGCGAGCGCCACGACCAGGTCCGAGAGCGTGATCGGAGAACCCGAGCCGAGGTTGAAGGCCCGGAAGCCCGTGGAGGTGCGCCGCTCGGCGGCGAGGACGCCCTGGACGATGTCGCTAATGTGGGTGAAGTCCCGGCGCATGGAGCCGTCGCCGAAGATGGGCAGCGGGTCGCCTTTGAGCAGCGCGCGAGCGAACTTCGTGATGGCCATTTCGGGGCGCTGCCGCGGGCCGTACACGGTGAAGAACCGGAGCGCGGAGAAGCTCATGTCGGGGACCCGTCGCGCGCAGGCGAGGGCCAGCAGCTCCATGGAGCGCTTGCTCGCAGCGTAGGGAGACGCGGGCTCGATCGAGGGGGCGTCCTCGCGGGCGGGGAGCGGCGTGTCGTTGCCATACACGGAGGAGCTCGACGCCGCGACGACGCGCAGGATGCCGCGCGCCGCGGCGGACTCGAAGACGTTCACGGAGCCCTCGACGTTGACCGCGACGTAGCGAGCGGGGTCGAGGAAGGAGGGGCGCACGCCCGCGAGGCCGGCGAGGTGGACGATCGAGGTGGCGCCGTCGAGAGCCGAGTCGACCGTGGCGCGAGAGGTAACGGAGCCCTCGATGATCCGGACGGCGTTGGGGAAGTCGGCGAGCAAGTCGGCGGCGTTGCGACGCTTCTCGACCTCGGGGTAGGGCGCATCGCTGAAGTCGTCGAGGACCACGACCTGGTCGCCGCGAGCTGCGAGGGCCCGCGTGACGTGAAACCCAATGAAGCCCACGCCTCCGGTAACGACCATCCTGGCCATAGATCCCCCCTCGGTCAGCGATGCGAAGCTCTATCGGCGGGTCGGACAGGATTGTCAGTCACGCCCACGCCCTGATACCGAAGGCCAGCGCGAATGACGTCGAAAGGGCGCCAGATGTTTCGCGCGTCGACGAGGACCGGGGGGTCCCGAGCGGCCCTGGGGCCATTCGCCTCTTCATCTCGGCGAAGTTGGGCGCGCGGTAGCTGCGCCACTCGGTGAGCAGGACGACGGCGTGGGCGCCGTCGAGCGCGTCGTAGTCGCTGAGAGTGACCGCGACTCGGCCGCCCATGACGGCCGCGAAGTTGTCGTTGGCCTCCGGGTCGTGGCCGACGACGGTCGCGCCGGCCTCGAGCAGGGCGTTGGCGAGCTTGACGGACGGCGCCTCGCGGACGTCGTCGGTCTCGGGCTTGAACGCGAGGCCCCAGAAGGCGACCCGCTTGCCGTGGAGGTCACCGAGGACCTGTCGCACGAGGGTCGCGATGAAGGCGGCCTGCTCCTCGTTGGCGAGGTGGGTGGCCTCGGCGAGCCGCATGGGCACCCCATGCACCTTGCCGAGCGCCGCGAGGGCTTGCACGTCCTTGGGGAAGCACGAGCCGCCGTACCCGGGGCCGGAGTAGAGGTACTTCTTGCCGATGCGCGCGTCGGTACCGACGCCGAGGCGGACGGCGTGGATGTCCGCGCCGGTGGCGTGGCACAGTCGGGACAGCTCGTTCATGAAGGAGACCCGCATGGCGAGCATGGCGTTCGACGCGTACTTGACGAGCTCGCTCGAGCGCGGATCGGTGACGACCACGCGCTCGCCGGAGAGCTGGAGGGGCGCGTAGAGGTCGCGAAGGACCCGACGAGCGTGCTCGCTGCGCGCGCCGAGGACGATGCGGTCGGGCTTGAAGAAGTCGGCGACGGCGTCGCCTTCGCGGAGAAACTCGGGATTGGAGACGACCTCGAGCTCGGCGTGCGCGTCCGCGATGTGCCCTTGGAGCGCGTCACACGTGTCGACCGGCACCGTGCTCTTGACGACCACGAGCGCGGCGCTCTTGGCCTCCCGCGCGATGGTCTCGGCGGCGGTGAACACGGCGCTCACGTCGGCGGCGCCGTCCGGCCTCGGCGGGGTGCCGACCGCGATGAAGTACGCGTCCGCGGTGTCGAACGGGGCGCTCACCTTGGTCGCGAACTGCAGCCGCTTGCTCCGCTGGTTGCGTCGCACCAAGTCTGCCAGCCGTGGCTCGTAGATGGGGATCTTCCCCTCCTCGAGCATGGCGATGCGCGCGGGGTCGATGTCGACCAAGAGGACCTCGTGGCCCAGATCGCTCAGCCCCGTCCCGGTGACGAGACCCACGTAGCCCGCGCCGAAGACGACCAATCGCATGAGGCCGCTTATCAAAGCGAGCGCCCCGCTGCAATTGCGAAAACGTAGGGTTTCGAAGCGGAATCACCACACGATGCTCGCGCGGAAGCCTCATGAATTCTCTGGGCTAGCTAGCGAGCTATAGCTGGCACCCCGTTGATCAACGGACCGAGCCCGCGCGCCGTCCGCGCGGCATCGGGCAAGGCGCGATCCGAGGAGCCCGCGGAGCCTACTCTTGTACTCTTGTAGGTGAGCAGGCACCGGAGGAGCGCGACGCAGCCCGTGCCGTTGCGGCGGCGCGGGGGCGACGGGAGCAAATCGACGGCTGCTAGGCCGCCCACAGCTCGGACGCCGCGTCGTACAGCTGGCGCGCCTCCGCCCGAGTGGGCAGGCCGCAGCGCTCGCGCAGCTCGGGACCGGGCTCGCTCCGTGCGACGCCCTGACCGAGCGCCCGCGCGGCGGCAGCCTCCGCCTCACGCACCTTCGCGCGGCCCTCGTCGTCGAGTCGCGACGCGAGCCACTCGGAGACGTCCCACGCCAGCTCGGCGTGGCGGAGCTCGTCCTCGGCGATGCTCGTGAACAGCCGCCGCACGCGGTCGTCGGTGGCGTTCCTGGCCTGGTAGCTCGCCACGAGCGCGCCGAAGGTCTCGCGCACGCAGCCCTCCACCGCGTTCTCGACGGCGATCGCTTCGAGCGAGCGTGGCGTCATGGGGAGGTCGCCGAGCGCGTCGTCGGTCGTCGCGGCGCCGCACGCGGCGCGCAGGTGCGAGAAGCCCGCGGCGTGCCGGACCTCGTCGCGCGCAGCGGCCTCCGCGCGGACCACCAGCGCCGTCGGCGCGCCGTGCGCATGGAGCTCGTCTGCGAGGCGCAGGAACGCGGGCACGCTGGCGGCCTCGAGGCTCCGCATGGTGCCGAGGTACTGGAGCAGCTCGGACTCGTCGGTCGCGGCGCGCGGCGAGAAGCCCTCCGGGCGGCGGCCCGCTACCGCGCAGCCCGCGTCGGGATCGCGCAGGTCGACGGTGGTCTTCACGGTCACGACGCCCGCCGGCGTGACGGTGAGGACGTATCCCATGTACTGGTTCAGACACTCGGTCGACTTGCGCGCGACGACCTCGAAGGCGCCGGCCACCTCGCGGACGCTGTCGGGGCCGCAGAGCGGCTCGTACCCGTCGGCGCTCACGAGCAGCTTGGCCTCGCTGCCGGTGTCGATCGGCCCGAGAAAGGCGAGCAGCTCCGCGCGGGTGGCCACGACCGTGACGTCGGCCCCGCTCTGCACGACCAGGTAGCGCGCCATCGGGATCTGCCGACCACCCGTGGGCGGGAAGAGGTCCTTCGTGGACGAGGCCTTGGTCACGGCGGCGTCGCAGGCCGCTGGATTGGGCGCGCCGCCGCACCGGGTGCCCGCCGAGGCGATCGCGGTCGACGTGTCGGGGACGTAGCCGCCGTCATCGAAACGGAGCGTGGTCTGCCGAAGCTCCACGTAGTTGAAGGGTTTCGCGGGCTTGGCGCTCGTAAGGCCCTTGGTGAGGTCCTCGAGAGTGCACGAGGCGGGCTTGAAATCGATCGCCGCGTCTGCCGTCGACGAGTCGCCAGGGGGCGGCGCGCCGTCGGGGAGGGAACCGTCCGGCGCGGGGGGCGTCGTCGCCGTGGTCGTCGTCGTCGTCGTAGGGCTCGGCCCGACCGCCCCGTCGGGCGTGTTCGTCGTGGTCGTTCCGCCGCAGGCCGCGACGGAGGCTGACGACGCGACGAGGCTGGCGAGGGCCGTGGCAAAGAGCGTGCGGAGGCGAAGCGATTTCATCCGGCAAGCTTAGCAAGCGCCGAGCCACTGGCAATTGAGCGCGATTGCACCCTCCCGCTCGCTCGTTCAGCCGCCGTCGTCGTCGGCGTCCGCCGATCGCGGCCACGAGAAGCGCACGACGGCGCGGACCGAACTGTCGAGCTGTCGTCTCGCTGACGTTCGGCCGGATTCGAGGCCGAGCGGCGCGCGTGAGTGTTTCTATACATACGGGCGTGTGGGGGGCACACTCAGCACGAGGCCCGCGGCCATCAGTGCCTGCGATCCCGCGAATCGGCGCCAAAGATGCGAAGAGAACACTCTCCATGAGCACGATCCTCGTCACGGGCGCGGGAGGCGGTCTCGGCTCCAACGTGGTGCGCGTGGCCCTCGCCAGGGGGCACGTGGTGCGCGCCCTCGTCCGCGACGAAAGAAAGGCGCGCCTGCCCGACGGGGCGGTCGCCATCGTAGGCGACGCGCTCGACGTCGCGTCGATGCGGCGCGCTGCCGAGGGTTGCGAGGCTGTCTTCCATCTCGCCAACGTCGCCATCGGCAAAGACTGGGTGCCACTCACTGCACGGCTGCTCGACGCGGCGCTCGCGGCTTGCGAGGCCTCGGGCGCTCGGCTGGTCTTTCCGGCCAACGTCTGGGTCTACGGGCGCGGCACGCCCGGCAAGCTCGTGGCAGAGGACGCGCCGCTCGCGCCGTGCTCGCGGCTCGGCGAGGCCCGTCGCCACAAGGAAGAGAGGATCCGCGCCGCCGGGATCCGCTGGACGATGATCCGCCTGCCCGAGTTCTACGGGCCGCACGTGCAGACGCTCACCGGCCGCCCTCTGCAGGCGATCGCGCAGGGTCAACGAGGGCGATGGTGGGGCCCCGCGGACGCGACCATCGAGCTCGTCTACATGCCCGACGCCGCCGAGGTGCTGGTGGCCGTGGGGCTCGCTGACGGCAGCGATGGCGAGCTGTTCCACCTGCCGGGGGTGGCGCACACCACCGCGCGCGGGTTTCTCAGCGCGGCGATCCGCGTCGCTGGCATGGGGAATTTCTCGGTCATGCCGACGGCCCTCGTGCGCGCGGCGGCGCTCGTGCATCCCCTCGCGCGGGCGTTCGTCGACATCCTGCACCTCTGGCAGCAGCCCATCCTGCTCGACGGCTCGAAGCTGCGGGCACGCTTCCCCGAGCTCACCATGACGAGCTACGACGACGGCCTCGCCGCGACGCTGGCGTGGCACCGCGCGACGCCCGACGCGCGCATGTATTGAGCCGCGGGCGTGGCGTGGCGGCGCGGTCACGCTCACACCGGCCGCGAGCCAACACCGCCTCCTCCCGCGGCGAGCCCGTCAGTGCTTGTCTTGGCCGCCTTCGCTGCTCGCGATGATGTCGACCATGGCGTCGACCACCCGGAGCATGGCCTCGCGCGACAGGCTCTCGGCGCGAAGGCGGCGCGTGAGCGCCTCCGCCAGGTGCGCCTCACGCGTGGCGGCCTCCTCGCGCGAGGGCGCGGGGGGTCTGGCGATGGTCCGGTCCTCAGGGGCTTCACCCGCCGAGTCGGGCGTGGCAAACCACAGCTCGAAATCGCTGATGTGCACGCGATCTCCGCGGGCGAGCTTGACGCTTTGGCGCGCTGGGAGACCGTTGACGTACGTCCCGTTCACGCTGCCCAGGTCGCGAATGACCACGGCATCCCCTTCGACGTGCGCCGTCGCGTGGTGCTTCGACACCAGCGAGCAGAGCAGCATCACGTCGTTGTCGGGGCTCCGACCAATGCTGACCGGCCGATTGCCGCGGAAGGTCTCCTTCCGGGGCTCGTCGCCCCGCCTCCGTGTGAACACCGTTATCACACCCACCAGCTTAGCAGCCGGGCTACCGCGCCGGAAGGTGACGGGGCGCGTCGAGCGTCAGCACACCGGCCTCGACGACGCAGGGCTGCTACGGTGTCCAGGTGAACGACGTCATCCTCGAGACGCTCCCGCTCGGCTTCCCTTGGGTCACCGTGGACCCGTTCCTCTTCTGCGTGCACCACGACGATCCGTACCCGCCGGGCAACGCCGCCCTCGGGCCGGCGGCCTCTCTCTCGGGGCGCTCTCTGGGGCAGGACTTCGATCCGAAGAACGGCTGGCGCATGTACCACGGGGAGACGGTCCCTGGCTTCCCCCAGCACCCGCACCGCGGCTTCGAGACCGTCACCATCGTGCGGACGGGGCTCATCGACCACGCCGACTCGCTAGGCGCCGCGGCCCGCTTCGGCGCGGGCGACGTCCAGTGGCTCACGGCGGGCGACGGCATCGTTCACTCGGAGATGTTCCCGCTGCTGTCGCAGGAGGCACCCAACCCCCTCGAGCTCTTTCAGATATGGCTCAACTTGCCTTCGGAGAAGAAGCGCGCGAAGCCCCACTTTGCGATGCTCTGGAGTGAAGGCATCCCGCGGGTGCAGGCGACCGACGCCGCGGGTCGCACGACGACCGTCACCGTGATCGCCGGGGCGCTCGCGGGGCAAGCGCCGGGCGCGACGCCGCCGCCACCCGAGTCGTGGGCCTCACGCGAGGACGCCGAGGTCGCCATCTGGTGCATTCGCATGGAGGCCGAGGCGCGGTGGACGCTGCCCCCTACTGCCCGTGAGGACACGGTCCGCACGCTCTACTTCTTCAAAGGGCCTTCGCTCGGGATTGGCCATCAACGGCTCGAGGCCCACGCGGCCGCGGTGGTGCGCACCGACGCGCCCGTCGAGCTCCGGGCGGGCGCCGACACGTGCGAGATCTTGGTGCTCCAGGGCCGCCCCATCGGCGAGCCCGTGGTGCAGCACGGCCCGTTCGTCATGAACACGCGCGCGGAGATCGAGGAGGCCTTCGCGGACTACCGCCGCACGCGCTTCGGGGGCTGGCCGTGGCCCGCCGACGATCCGAACCACGGCCCGACCGAGGGCCGCTTCGCGCGCCACGCCGACGGGACCCTCGAGCGCAAAGAGTGACCAGGCCGCCGCGCGGCCGGGCGCCGGCGTGAATCAGCGTCGCGAGACAGTCCGCTGACTTACGTGAGCTCCATGACGCGCTGCTCGAGGCCTTTGCCCTTGGTCACGCCGCTGATGCGGGCCTGGTTGTTGAGGAGCACCCACAGGACCTGACCGATGACGGTCTCGGCGTCGACGGTGCCGCGCTCGAAGTAGACGGCGATCTCGCTCTTCTCGTCGTCGAACTCGACCCGCTTGATCATCGGGAGCGCCCGCAGCTCCTGAAGCGGAACAGGCCCCGGCGCCAGCTTGATGTGCACCTCCTGCGACGACGCCGTGAGCTCGGCGATCGACCCGTGCGCGACCACGCGGCCGCGGTCGAGGATGGCCGCGCCGTCGCACACCTCCTCGAGCTCCTGCAGGTTGTGGCTCGACACGATGAGCGTGCAACGCCCCTTGCGCGACTTGATGATCTGCCGGACCTCGTAGGCCACGCGCGGGTCGAGGCCCGCCGTGGGCTCGTCGAGGAGCACGACCTCGGGCTCGCCCAGCAGCGCCTGCGCGAGCTGCACGCGCTTGGCCATACCGTGCGAGAGCTGGCTGCAGCGGAGCTTCATCCAGTCGCGGCCGTCGACCTCGGCGAGCACCGACTCGACCTCCGCCCGGATCTTGTCGGAGGGGATGTCCTGGAGCGCCGCCATGTGCGAGAGAAACTCGCCCACGGTGTCGGTGTTGGGGAGCAGCGCGTCTTGCGGGAGCACGCCGAGGCGGCCGCGCAGCTCGTCGACGTGCGAGGGCGTGAACCCCAGCACCTCGACCGCGCCCTCGGTCGGCTGCAGGAAGCCCGCCATCATGGAGAACGTCGTGGTCTTTCCGGCGCCGTTCGGGCCGATGAGGCCGTACACCGAGCCCGCCTTGATCTTCAGCGAGATGCCGTCGACCGCGGTCTTCACCCCGAAGCGCTTCGTGACCTTGGTGAGGCGCACCGCGATCTCGGCGGTCTTCTTGCCCTTCTTCTTGGGCGCGGGCGCGACGAACTCCTTGTCCTCGTAGGAGGCCGCCTGCGCGGCGGTGGGCTCGGCGGCCTTGGCGTTCTTGGCGTCGCCGTTCGAGGGCTTGGGGGCCTCGGCAGATTTATCCGATCTATCGGCGGGCGCGTCGACGGGCTCGGTCGCGGCGCCCTCCGCTTCGGCCGCCTCGGCCGGAGGCGGCGGCGCGTGCTCGTCGCCCTTGGCGGTCGTGGTCTCTTCCGTCGTGCTCATCAGACGTCCCGCTTGGCGAAGATGAAGGTGCCGCCGCCCACGCAGAGCGTGGCCATGAGCGCGCAGGCTCCGAAGCCCCCCGCGGCCGTCCACAGCTGCGGCGAGAGGAGGAGCTTGTCGTAGAAGTTCGGGTAGAAATAGAGGAGCGCGTTGGTCTCGGAGGCGATGCCGATCACCCACACGAGCCACAGCGCGAAGTTCACGGCGAACGTGGTCAGCAGCGCGACCATCGGCATGCGGAAGAACGAGCTCACGAGCACCGCGATGCCGCACCACGCCGCGCTCATGGGGAGCGACACCACCCAGAACCGCACGCCCCACGACAGCGTCTCGGCGGCGGTGGCCTCCCCGCGGAAGATGCACACCGCCCAGATGAGCGCGTGGATGGCGAGGGTCACGGCCGAGACCGTGCTCCAGAGACCGAAGAACTTGCCCGCGAAGTACGAGCCGCGCCGGGTGCGGAGCGTCCAGTAGCGCACGCTCTTGTGCTGCATGTCGCCGGAGAACGAGTCGAAGCCGAGCAGCGCGATGAGCATCGGCGTAAGCCAGATGGTGATCATGAGGCCCGCGTAGAGCACCTCGGGCGAGTCGGCGATGTACTTGGCGGTGGTCTCGCCGTAGACCGGCGTGAGCGCCTTGACCCGCCCGTCGTGGATGAACTCCTTCACGGCGCTGGCCGTGACCTCCACCGAGCCCTGCGTGGTGCGGGCGGCCTCGTCGATCTGCCCGCGCTTGAAGGTCTGGAACTTCACGAGCAGGAGGGCCGCGCCGAAGCTGCCGATGAGCGAGATGAGCAGCAAGACGATGCCCTTCACGCTGCGGAAGTTCTTGCGGAGCTCTCGCAGCAGGATGAGCTGGACTTCTTTCAACGGATTCACGGAGGCTCCCCCTTGACGGGCGCGCGGGCATCGCGCGGGGCGTTACGGTAGTGGGCTTTCAGAAAAGCGCAAAGGGTTCGCCTCTTCGCGTGGCGGCGAGCGTCCGTCGACCACGGGCGCGGCGCGGGCACGTCGCGCGCCGTCGCGCGCGCGTCCACGGCCCGAGGCGCCGCGCGTCACCGCGCCGCTTCGTACGTGTCGCGCCACCTGTGCGCGAGCGTCTTGCTCGACGCGTGGAGCCACGCGCGGAGGTCGTCCTTCTTGACCGAGCGCCAGTACTTCGACTGGTGCCGCGCCATCACGCTCGCTTGCGCCCGCAGCACGTCGATCGTGGCCTTTCCGCCCTTCGGATCGAGCTTTACGCTCTTCTTGGTGGCGCGGTCGCGCACGAGAAACCGCCCGCCCAAGAGCGAGACATGGAAGTAGTCGTCGTTCGGCGAGCCGCCCCAGAACGTGGACTTCAGCGTGGTGAGGCGCGAGGCGATCGGCAGCTGCTTCGAGTGGCGTCCGAAGGCGGCGCCGGGCGTCGCGGTCTCCTTGAGCTCGAGGATCGTGCGCCGCGTGGCCGCGCCGCTGCCCTTCTCGACGAGGAGCCAGTAGCGTCGGAGGCCGCCGCTCCCCCCCGCGTTCCGGGCGAAGGCGGCGAGGTCGAGCACGCGGTAGGTGGAGAGGGTGGGGTCGGCTCCGGCGACGCGGAGCACGGCCTCGCGCTCGGGCCCTTCGAGCGCCGACAGCTCGCCGCCTAGCGCGAGGGAGTCGCCTCGGGTCCAGTCGGCGAGCACCGAGGCGCGCACGGCGGCCCAGTCGGGCGCGGCGGAGCTCGTCAGCCACACCGCGCGCAGCGGGTCCTTCACCGTGTCGACGTACTGCTCGAGCACCTCCGCGCTGAGGTCCTTGTCGTCGAAGTAGAGGCGGAGCACCGCGAAGTAGCGGGCCGCGTCGAACGCGATTGGGCAGTACCCGGCGTCGTCGAGGTCGTTGAACGAGAAGACCGTCGCGCCGCCGACGTTCAAGAAGCCGAAGTTGTCAGGGTGCGCATCGCCGAAGCAGAGCCCCTCCGCCCCGAGGATGCGCTTTGTTGGAATCTGTAGTAGATCCGCGTGGTAAGCCGCGGGGTACGCGCGCATGAAGAGCACGGAGCTCTCGAGCGACGCGTCCCATTTCTTGCTGAAGGCCGCCTCGTCGAGGTTCGCGCTCGCCGCGCGAATGAAGCGCCGGTCCAGGTCGTCGGCGAAGTCACGGTCTTCCAGGGGGTCGGCCGACGAGCGGAACGAGGTCAGATCGCTCTCGAGGTCGTCGGACATGGGCGTCTCATCGGCGGAGCAGGCGAGGCCGAGCGACGCGCCAGCGGCGAGGACCGCCGCAACGACGACGGAGCGCACGCCGCGGACGCCACGTCCCCGACTGCCACCGCGCGTGCCAAAGGTCGCGGACTTCACAGCGTGTTGATAGCGCACTCCGGCCACCGCGCATGCCCGAAAGCGCGTCATCCGCTATCCGCGGCGCCGGCGCGCGGCGAGCCCGACCCCGAGGGCGGTCGCGAAGAGCAGGGCGGCGCCCGCGTGGCCGCTGGGCGAGCCCGCGTTCCCCGGCGCGCGCACCGCGCAGCCCGAGGTCTCGGTGGGACCGGCGGCCGCGGGAGGCGCGGCGGGAGGCGCGGGCGCGGGCGCGGGCAGCGCGGGGGGCAGCTCGAAAGCGACGCTCTGCGTGCCGTAGTAGCCGTCTTGATCGCCGTTGTTCGCGATCTGCACGTAGACCTCCTTCACGCCCTCCGGCAGGTCGAAGGTGATCGACGAGGCCTTCGCCTCGAGCGTCAGGTTGAGGTCGGCGTCGCTCGTGACCCTGGCCGTCGTGGTCCAGGTGATGGGCGCGTCGAACTTCACGAGCACCACGGGCGTGAACGGCGTGCCGCCGCCGCCGAACAGGCCGCCGCCGCCGCCGCGGTCGATGACCTTGAAGGAGTAGGTGGCTCGGAGCGCGCCCGCCGGGATGGCGGCCTTGAGCTGCACGATGCCCGGGGCGAGCTCGCGCTGGCCCACCGCGGCCTTGCCCGGCGCGGCGTACGGGCCCCCCTGCGGCGCCTCGACGGGCTTGCCGTCGAAGGTGCGCACGCGCCCGCAGAGCGGGAGCACGCCGCGCCCGGTGAACGCCGCCTCGAGCACGGGCTTGGCCGCCGGCAGATCCGCGCCGACGGTCGCGAGGAACAGCTTGGCGAGATCCATGTAAGATGCACGGCTGCGGCCGGCGTTCGTGCGCATGCTCTTGTAGATCGCCGCGTCGAGCTTCTCCCGATCGGCCTCGGGCAGCTTCGTGCGAGCCTCCCAGAGGGCGCCGGAGAACAGGGTCGAGTCGAAGTGCACCTCGCCGACGATGGCCGAGTCGCAGGTGTCCTTGTTGTCGAGGGTGCGGATGACGCGCGCCGTCTCGGAGAAGTCTTTCGAGGCGTACTCGCCCACGTCCGCGTCGCCGGTGATGGCCGACGAGAAGTAGTCGGCGAGGCCCTCGTTCATCGCGCCCGGCGCCGCGCTCGCGCCGCGCGGGTCGATGGTCCACGCCCCGAGCTTCAGCGAGTGGTCGACCACCGCGTGTCCGAGCTCGTGGTAGACCACGTCGCCGTCGTAGGCGTAGTCGCGGCGCGGGCCCTGGCCGAACCACATGGCGCCGTCGGAGAAGCCGTAAATCTGCCCGAAGATGTCGCCCAGGCCGCCGCTCTTCGGGGAGAAGAACGCGTTCTGGAAGGGCTCGAGTGGCTTGTTCGGATCGCCCGCGCTCGCGATGTCGCCGGTCTGGATGCCCGCGGCGAGGCGGAGGTTCGCGATGGTGCGGAGCGGCTTGTCGGCGACCACCTGCGCGTCGGCCACGCCCTGCAGCTTGCGGAAGAACTCGTACGCCCGGGTGGCGTGGTAATACATGGAAACTTCAGCGTATTCGTCCTCGGCGGCCCCCGGATCGGGCACGTCTTTGGGGGCGTACACGAAGGCGCCCGCGGCGTTCGGGACGGCGAGCTGCGCGAGGCTGCACACGTGGACCTTCAGCTTGAAGCCGCTGAACGAGAGGTCGCGCACCTCCTTGCGGTCGACACAATTGAACGTGGCCAGGAACGGGTTCTCGAGCTTGCCCGCCACCGGGTCCATCGCCAACGGCAAGAGCTGCAGGGGCTTGCTCTTCTCGGGGTTCGAGGCGTGCACCTGCGCGTCCACGAAGGTGCGCATGTCGCGCGCCTCGAGCAGCACGCCGTCGTTCGCGTCGACCAGGAAGCGGGGGCGCGCGCCGGACGCGAGCGGCGCGGACGGCAGCACGGCGTACGCCAGCCGCGGCCCTTCCCACGTGTGCGTGATGAGCAGGTAGGCGTCGGCGTCGGTCACCGCGATGTGGAACCTGCGCGCGACCACGTCGGCCGCCTCCGCGCGGGTGAGCCGCGGCGACGTGGTCGCGGGGAGCGCGCTCGGCAGCTCGACGGAGGAGAACACGGCCTCGCCCCTCCGATCGAGCCGCACCGTGGCGCCGTAGCCGACGACCGGCAGCCCGCGGTACACCTCCCCGTACGAGAGGATCTCGTCGCCGTCCCCGAAGCGCTCGCTCGAGGTGCGCACCAGCGAGAGGCCGGGCGTCTGCGACGCCGGCGCGAGCGCCTTCAGGACCGCGCGGGCCTTCGCGTCGCCGCGGAGGGCGCGGGAGCGCGCGTCGAGCCGGGCGGGCGTGCCCGCGAAGAGCCGCGCCTGGCCGCTCTCGTAGACGAGCGCGCCCCCGTCCTCAGCGCCCGCTGCGGTCTCGGCGCGCGCCGGGGTCGTGAAGGTGCTGCCCGCGGCGAACGAGGCAAACGAGGCGAGTACGGAGGCGACGACGGCAGCGCGCATGGACGGTTCCTTTTCGCGCGTTGGCGGGGTGCCCGGCGAGGCGGGCATGGTGTCACCTTGCGCCGAGAGATCAAGTTGGGGGGGCCGCTCGGAGAGTGGGCGGTGAGCCCGTGCATTTCACTCGACGGGGCCCCGGGGGAGGACTACAGAGAGGGGGTCACGGTCTCACCGACTCGGAAACGTGAACCCGCCAGGCCCGAGAGGGAGCAACGGTAGCGCGGAAGAGTGTGGTGGGGCCTTTTCCCATTTTGTTCTGGCCCTGCGTGGGGGCGCGGTGCGCGGTGTGCGCGGTGCGCGGGATGGGATGCGCGCGGACGGCCACCGCGTGGGTGGGGCTTTCGTCCGCGGGTCCTTCTGCTCACCCCGAACTCGCGGCACGGCGCCGCAATGCACGCGCCGGGCGCCTTCGCCCGCAACACGAGCTCTTCCCTCAGGTCCATCGTTCCGTCCTTCCTCCAGGGCATCCCTGGACGTCGCACCTGTTACCTATGTCCTGTCCTTAAGGTGTCACCTATGTCCTGTCCTCAGACCGAGAGGGTATGCTCTCGGTCATGTGGACCTCCTCGCGTATCCCCACGCTCGTCCTCGTTAACCTCGCGATCCTCGGCGGGTGCAAGGAGCCGGAGACGCCCGCGGCCGTCGAGCTGCCGCCACCGCCCGCCACCGCAACATCTCCCTCGCCCGAGATGCCTCTCGCGACGTCGGCGCCGAGCGCGAGCGCCGCGCCGAGCGCGAACACCGTCCCGTCAGCGATGACGGCACCGACGACCGTCGCGACGACGGCACCGACGACCGTCGCGACGACGGCACCGACGACGCAGGCGGTGGCGAAGCCGTCGAAGCCCGTGGTCGGGAAGACCTGCCGGACTGACGCGGACTGCGGTCCGCCGCTCAGTTGTGCCCTCGGCTTCAACGGCGCGACCTTCTCGAAGACCGGGACGTGCCAGGCGGGGCCCATCATCTACGAGGGGCGGCCGCTCGTCGTGGACGGCGAGGTGCACGTGGCGCGCGCCGAGCCCGAGCGCGGCGCTGCGCCCGCCGAAGACGTGGAGGGCGGCCTGCTCGAGGCCACCGACGAGCGAGTGCCCGCGGCGCTCGCGAGGCTTCGCGCTGCGGCGCTCGAGGAGCACGCGAGCGTGGCCGCGTTCGCGCGCACGGTGGCCGAGCTCGTCGCGCTCGGGGCGCCGACGTGGCTGCTCGCGGAGACCGCGCGGGCCCTCGCCGACGAGGTGCGCCACGCGTCGGACACGTTCGCGTGGGTCGCGCGCCTCGGCGGGGGCGCGCTCCGTCCTGGTCCCCTCGAGGCCGCTGCGGCGCCGCTCCGCGCGGGGCCACGGGCGGCCGAGGCGCTCTACCGCGACGTGTTTCGCGGCGGGGCCGTGGGCGAGACGCTCGCGGCGGCCCGCGCCGACGAGGCGAGCCGCGCCGAGACGGATCCCCGCCTCGCGGAGCTCTACCGCGGCGTCGCGGACGACGAGGCGCGCCACGCGGCGCTCGCGCTGCGGACGCTCCAGTGGCTGCGCGAGACCTTTGCAGACCTCACGCATGTGCGCGACGAAGAGATCGCGGCGTTCAGGCGTGGCCAGGGCGTCCGCGAGCGAGGCCTCCTCGAGCCGCTCCTCGCCACTCTCTGAGCGGCGCAGTCGTCGGGCGGCTCAGGGCGTGAGGCAGCAGCGAAACCCGGCCTCGTAGGTGCGGAAGGCGCCTGGGTGCGCCGAGTTCGCCGAGGCGCAGCTCGGGTGAGCCCCGCCGTAGCAGCCCGCCCAGTAGCAGCCCTTCAAGACGTGCTCGTGGTTGCTCGCGTGGGGAAACGTGCGTACCACCCACTCCGCCACGTTGCCCGGCAGGTCGTGGACGCCCTCCGAAGACACACACGCCGCGCGCGCGCCGCTCGGATCGGCCTGGTAGAGCCGCGCGGCCTCGGCGCTCGCGGTGGCGCTGGGGTAGGTGGCGAGCGTCGTCCAGTTCGGGACGCGCCAGCTCTTGTCGTCGTTGCAGGCGCCTCGGCGGTACGCGTCGCCGTAGGGGAACTCGTTGCCCGACGGGCCCTCGCACGCGCGCACCCACTCGGTCTCGGTGCAGAGGCGCTTGCCCCGCCCGACACACCAGGCCTCGCCCTCCGGCGCGGTCTTGAACGCGAGTGGCCGGGCGCCGGCCTCGTTCGGCGCCTCGTACCGATCCATGCAGCTTCCACCTATTTCGATCATGCCCGTGGGGCAGCGCGCGGCGTCGGCCGCGTCGGCTGCGTCGGCCGCGGCGTCGGTCGGGCCGGCGTCACCGGACCCCGCGTCGGGTGGCGGGGGGCTGGGCAGGGGGAGCGGGGCCTGCCCGCCGTCCACCGGGCTCGCGGTCGTCAGGCTCGGCTCCTGGGGGAGGTCGAGGGCCGCGCCGCACGCGACGAGCGCGCCGAGCGCGACGGCGAGGGCGTAGACCGGCGAGCGCGCGGGGGCGGGCGTGGGCGTGGGGGAGCGCATCGGACTTCTCTCGAGCGTAGCGCGGGCCCGCTCGCGCCGCCCGCTACCGGATCCCGTCGTGCAGGGTCCGCATCATGGGGTTTCGACCGCCGGTAGGGCGCGACGGCAGGTGCCCCTGGTTCAGCGTCCACACGATGACGCCGCCGAGCCCCGCCGTCTTCACGTACGCGGCCTTCGCCGCCGCGGACTCCTCGTCTTCGTAGGTCACGAACGTGCACTTTTGCGCGCCGGTGGGCGCGGCGAAGCCGAGATACGGCACGCTCGCGACCGAGTCCCACTTTCGGGCGCCAGGCTTCAGATACCCTTCGACGATCGCCCGATAGCTCATCACGTGATCGTTCGCGAGCACCTTGGAGGTGCCGACCGTCTGGCCGGGCGCGCTCACCCCGCCGCCCCAGCAGGTGCCGTAGAACCCCGCGCCCACCCCGAGCTTCGCCGCGGGGACGCCGGCGGCGAGGTACGCGGTGACCGAGGACTTCACCGACGAGGGTGTGCCGGGGGCGGCGCCATCGAGCGCCGACGAGTGCCACGTCTTCCAGCCTGGCCAGTCTCTCGCCATGCCGTACGTCATGATGTTCAGGCGGTCGACCAGGGGCGCGAGCTTGGCGTACACCCCGGACACCGCCGCGGTGCCCGTCGCGAGCCAGTTGACGGGCATGGTCAGCAGCGCGCCGGGATCGGCCGCTCTCAGGGCGCGGAAGAGCGCGAGCAGCGCGGGCTCGTCGGCCGGGGGCACGGGCTCCCAGTCGAGGTCGTACCCGTCGTAGCCGACCGCCTTCCGGAGGGCGACGAGCGCGCTCACCAGCGTCGGGAGGCGCTTCTCGGCCGCCGCCGCGACCCACCCGTCGTGCGTGCCTTCGCCGCCCACCATGACGAGGGCCTTCTTGTTGTTGGCGTGCGCCAGGTCCACGAGCTCCTTCGCCATCGCGGGACCCTTGACCGGATCGATGGCGTACGTGGTGTCGAGCGTGCCGTCGGCCTTGGGGAGCACGGCGCCCACCGCGAGGTGCGTGAGGTTCGCCCACTCGATGTCCGCCGGGGGCAGCAGGCTGCGCTCGTAGCCCACGTAATAGGCCATCAGCCAGCGCCCGTCGTTTGCGCTTGGTGTGGCCGGCGGAGGCCCGGGCGGGGTCACCGCGGTGGGGGTGGGCTCGATGAGCTGCGGGTCCTCGCTTGGGGCGACGCCAGGCTCGCACGCGCCGACGAAGGGCGCGAGCGTGAGCACGAACGCGAGGCGCTTCAGCATACCCTTCGAGTCTTAGAGCACCTCGCGCGAATGTCGAAGACGATCGTCACGACGCACACGGGCTCGAGAGTGTCCGCGTCCGCGCCTGTTCGCGCCCGGAGGGGCGCGTCAGAGCGCCGCCCCGATGCTCAGCTGACGCCCGAGGGCGCGCACCGACGAGCGAGGGTCTCGGCGACGAGGTCGTGCACCGCCTGCGCGTGCTCCTTCGAGGTCTCCGCCGTCCAGCCCGACGTGTCGATCGGCGGCAGCACCTCGATGGGGAGCTCACCCTTGTGAAAGGTGAAACCTTTCGGCCAGATACGGTCGGCGCCGTGCACGACCACGGGCACCACCGGCAGCCCCGTGGCGATGGCCAGGTGCACGAACCCGGTCTTGAACGGGCGGAGCTTGCCGTCGCGGCTGCGCGTGCCCTCCGGGAGGATCCAGCACGCGAGGCGGTGCTTCTTCATGAGCGCGGCCGCCGCGGTGAGCTCGCCGACCGCCTGGTTCTTGTCGCCGCGGTCGAGGAGGAGGTGGCCCGACAGCTTGTAGAGCTGCCCGAGGAACGGCACCTTGGTGACCTCCTTCTTCGTCACCCCGCACCCGCCGATGGGGCACAGCCAGATGGCGAGGAACATGTCGAGCGTCGACGTGTGGTTCATCACGTAGATCGCCGGGAACTGGTCGTTGATGCCCTCGCGGTTCACGAAGGTCGTGCGCGCGCCCGACATCCACGTGACGGCGCTCCCCGTGATCTTGCCGAGCACGTTGGTGAGCTTGATGCGAAGCGTGCGCGAGGGCAGCAGCAGAAGCGCCAGCGGCATGCCGACCACCGAAACCGCGGCGATGATGCCGAACCCCGCCGCGTAGCGGGGGATCGACGACTTCAGGCGGCGCGTGGGGGGGAGCGCGGAGACGTCGGAGACGCCGGTGGTCACGGTGGTCACGCCAAGGGCGTAGCACACGTCCGAGGGGGTGTTGTGTCAGGGCTTGACCAGGTCTTCTTAGGGTCGGGCCCTCGACGCGTCGGGCCGCGCCTTGGGTCGACCTCTGTTCGACCACGACGCGCGGTGCGCACATGAGCCGATGGCGGTCTCGAGCTTCCCTGCGACCCCCTTCCTGTGGCGCCCACCGGCCAGCCCGCACCGCCTGTTGCGGGCGGAAAGAGCTTCTCCCGGTCGGCGGTGTTGCGGTACTGCCTCTCGCCGTCGGCGTCGATGCCCGGCCTGTGTATGCGCCCCGCCTGTCCGGGTCGGGCCCTCGCCGCTGGTATTTCTTGGCGTAGGCCATCATCTGCGCGGTGGTGGGGCCCGGGATGGCCTCCGTGGCCTCGTACCAAAACTTGTCTTGGCTGGGGCAGTCGGGGCCGTGCTCCTGCAAGCCAGGATCTGGCCCCTTCTTCGCGCCTCCTCGATAGGGATCTCGGCCGCCTGCTGGGTCTTCTGGATGGACCAGCCCTCCTCGTACGGAGTGGCCCCGCCGGGTGTGATGGCCGGCAAGGTGGCTCCTCGCGGGCCTTCGAAGGTCTCAGCGCCCGATCCGCGGGTGCGAGTTTCGCCAGGGAACCGTCGATCGCGCGCCCGCGAGCGGCCCGCCGCGCCATGCGCGCGGGCGTCCCCGCCCGCCCGACGCCTGCGCCCGTGCGCGCCCTCGGTCGCTGCGTTCCGTCGGGCGCGCGCGGGCTCTCCGCCGCCGTGGCGGCGGGGCTCTCGCCGCCCCCGGCCCCCCCCCCGCTCCCCGGGCGGGGGGGCCCGGCGGGCGGCGGGCCGGCGGTGATCGTGACGACCCTCGCCGCGCGAGGCCCCGGCTCGCTGCAAGAGGCGCTCGACCGCGCGGGGCCGCGCGTCGTCGTGTTCGCGGTCTCGGGAGTGATCGAGGGCGACGTCGAGGTGACCCGGGGCGACGTGACCATCGCGGGGCAGACCGCGCCCGGCGCGGGCATCACGCTGCATGGGCGCCTCGCGGGGGCCTACGACGCGAGCGTGGGCAACATCGTCGTGCGGCACCTGCGCGTCCGCCCGCCGCCGCGGCTCGAGACCCGCGCGGACGGCGCGCGCCACGACGCCGTCCAGTTCTCCCGGAACACGCGGGTCATGCTCGACCACGTGACGGCGTCGTGGGCGTCCGACGAGACCGTCGACGTGTACGAGGCGCGCGACCTCACGCTGCAAGACTCGACGGTGGAGGAGTCGAGCCTCACCGGCCACCCCGAGGGGCGCCACAACTACGGCTTCATCGCCGGCCCCGACAGCGCGCGGATCTCGGTGCTGCGCACCCTCTTCGCGCACCACTTTCGCCGCGCGCCCGCCTTCGCCACGGGCCCCGCGGAGCTGCGAGGCTCGGTGATCTACGACGTGCGCGACGGCTTCGTGCACGACAACCCCGCGGAGGGCGCGTTCCACGTGGTGGGCAACGTCTGGAAGCGGGGCCGCAGCTCGCGGCTCGCGCCGTTCGTGCTCGAGGACGAGGATCCGGGCTCCGGCGACGTGCTCTACGTGGTGCGCGACAACCGGGTCGACGACCCGGGGAACCTCGTGGGGCGGGTGGCCGACCCGTTCGCCGAGCGAGGGCGACACCCGAGCTTCGAGGACCTGCCCGCAGGCGTCGACACAGGGCTCGACGGGCCCCTCCCTGGAATGGTGTATCCTGCACGCAAGCTCACGGCCGAGGAGGCGTACCCGCTCGTGCTCGCGCGGTCGGGGGCCTTCCCGCGGGACGTCGTGACCCGGCGCACGATCGAGGACGTGCGCACCCGCTGCGGCGCCTGGGGCGCGAAGCCGCCGCCCGATCTCCTCGCGGGGCTCGCCCCCGTCGCGCCGCCGGAGGACGCCGACCGCGACGGGATCGCGGACGCGTGGGAGCGCGCGCGCGGCCTCTCGCCCGCCGACCCCGAGGACGCCAAGCGGCCGCTCGACGGCGAGTACACCGCGCTCGAGGTGTACGTGAACGAGCTCGCCGAGGCGCTGGTTCGCGCCGCGCCCCCGGTCGCGCCCGACGCCGAGGGCCCGTGCCCCGACGTGGCGCCGGATTTCGGCGAAGGGCGCCCGGCGGCGAAGGTCGTGGGGTGCTCCTGCGACGCGGGTGGGGGCGCGCCCGGCCCGCCGCTCGAGGCGCTCGTCGCGGGGCTCGGGCTCGCCGCGCTCTTCTCGGCCGGGCGTCGCGCTCGTCGCGCGCGCGCCTGATTCCCGCGGCGCTGGACCTCTGGCACAATGGGGCGCCTGTCACCGATCTGGGGAGCCCCATGCGCATCATCACTCTCACCGCCGTCGCCGTCGCCCTGACCGCCGCCGGCTGCACGAAGAAGCAAGAGCCTGTCCCCCCGCCGCCCGCGGCCACGCCGGCGTCGCCCGCGCCGGCTGCGCCGGCCGCGAAGAGCGACAAGGGCGCGCCGGGCGCCGGGGATCGCTCCGGCAAGTCGATCGCCAACGCCATGGCCCTCCGTCCGGGCGCGCCAACGACGCTGCGCGCGGCGTGCTCCGGCGCCCCGGTGTACGTCGGGCCGTTCACGTTCACGAAGAGCCCCACGAAGCTCGAGCTCCGCGCGGAGGTCAAGGGCACGAGCGCGGCGCAGATCTGCCGCGGCACCGCGCACTTCGTGGACAGCGCCGGCGGGCGGCCGCAGACCGCGGGGCTGCCGTGCGTGCAGGACGGCAAGCCAGTGACCGTCACGATCGAGCACGAGTACTCACCGCACAACGGCGGCAGCGACGTGACCCCGGTGTACTGGGAGCTGAAGAACGACGAGAAGAAGCCCGAGGGCTGCGACACGATCGACGTGACGCTCACGCTCCCGTAGGGGCCCGGCAGATCCCCGGCTTCGCGAGTGGCGACCCACGCCCCACGGCGCGCTTGCGTCGTGGGGCGGATTCACCTGACGCGGCCGGCTCCCTTCGGGAGCGGCGGAATGTTCAGGCAGGCGACCGTGAACGTGTTGAGCGCGTCCTGGACGGCGGTGTCGAACGTGTTCTGGCAGATGCTGCGCCAAATGACGTTGTTCTGGCGCGTGTTGATGTCCTCGGAGCGCACCACGAGCTCGTGGAGCAGCGCGCTCGTAGGCTGTGTGCGAGCCGCTCGAGCAGCTGCCGCTCTTCTGACCCGAGATGACGGCGCCGGCCCAGCGACCGCGGACCTTCTTCACGATGTCGAGCTGCTGGATGAGCTTGATCGGCGTCACGGCGGGGCTGCTGCTGTCCTCCTCGTCGGTGAGGATGAAGAAGGCCAGCAGCGCGTCGTCGCGGAGGAAGTTCTTGTTCTGGTCGGCGGTGCGCGCCGTGACCGAGAGCATGAGCGCCTCCAGCGGCTTCTCCGTGGCGCTGCCGGAGGTACCCAGCACGGCGCGGCACCCGAAGGCGTCGGCCACGTTCGGATCGGTGCGCTCGAGCCACGCGCGCGCGGGGCCCGCCGCGCACGAGGCGGTGGATACGAACCCGCCCTTGCCGCCCCTCGTGAAGTCGCTGCGCGTCGTGTCGGTGCTGGTGACGGCCAGGCGGTAGTCGAGATCGGCGTTCGACTTCGTCTTGAAGTTGTTCAGCGCGTTCACCATGAGCGGGAAGTTCGACCTGAGCTTCGCCTGCGCCGAAGACATGGAGCCCGAGTCGTCGACGACGAACACGATGTCCATCTTCCTGCACTCGTCGACCGGCGCCGCGTCCGGGATGTTTCCGTCGAAGCCGAAGAGGTTCGCGTCTTCCACGGGCGGGGTAGTGCCGCCGTCTTCCGTTGGGACACCGGACTCGGGCACGCCGTCTTCGAACACTCCCCGGCGCTGGGTGCTCGAGCATGCGGCGGCGAGGGCGACGAGGGCGAGGGCGACGGGGACGAGGCGCTTCATCTCGGGTGGCTTAGCGCAACCTGCCCCTCGGGGCAACAATCGGACGCCCGCGCGGGTCGTCGGTGGCCCCGATCGCGTCCGGACGTGCATCTCGTGGCGCGTCGCAGCTGAGCCATGAGGGGCACCCAGGCGCTCTCACGGCGCGAAGACTACCTGCGCGTCGCCCGGGGGAGCGCGCTCATGCTCGCCGGCACGTAGCTGCCGAAGGCGTCTTTGCCCGTGGGGACGATGACCTCGACGCTCTCGGGGCTGACGGCGAAGGTGTGGCTTACGACGCCGACCAGGACCGGGGCTCCGTCGTTCGTGAAGGCGAAGACCCCCCCTCCGGAGTCGCCATTCGACGCCGCGCAGGAGGTCTCGATCAGTCCCTTCCCGTACGGGGCTTGATCGCCCACCTTGCCGGTCGTCGAGCAATTCGCGGACTCGATGCGGTTGGTGGGCGCGGGCCGATAGTCGGGAAACCCCACGAGGGCGAGCGCACGACCTGGGGGCAGGGGGGTGAACGAGATCGCCGGGAGTGGGCCCGCGACGGCGCGGGTAGAGCCCTCCTGTAGGGTAATGTACGCGATGTCATTCTCGGCGAGCCCCGAGGAGCTCGGCGCATCGGCTTCGAATGAGAGAACGTCCTTCGTCTCGACGACCACGCTGCCGGCGGCCGGCGCGACGCCGAAGCGAAACACTCCGTCCGAAGGGAAGACGACGCTGACCCTGTCGCGCGCGAGGAGGCAATGGCGCGCGGTGACCAGGAGGTCGGGGCGAACCAAGGTTCCCGAGCAGTGGTGGCGCCCTTCGTCGAGCACGATGGCGACGAACGGGTACCGCGCCACCGTCGCCCGCCGCTCGGCTGTCCCGGACCGGTCCGCGAAAGGCCCCCCCGTGCGAGACACTCCCGCGAAGAAGCTCGGGTCCTCGGCAGAGGAGCTGCACGCGCTCGCGGCCCAGAGCACGCACCCCGCGAGGAGCATTCGATGGCTCTTGGTGCGCACGCGCTCCAAGTTGTCACCGCTCAGGGCACCTGGCAAACGCGTTCGTGACCGCCGCCAGGCCAGTGGGCCTCCCTGCCGCTTGTCGACTCGCGCGTCGAGGTCAGGTCGCGCGTGCCTTGGGCCGCGGAGTCTTTTTGGGGGTGCCCTTCGCAGGCGCCTTGCGCGGGGGGCGCGCCGCCGGGGAGGCCGCCGCCCCCTTCGCGGGCCGCTTCCCCTCGCCCTTGGCGGGGAGGGCGCTCACGAACGCGAGGCCGCGCGCGAGCCAGGCCCGGAGCGCGTCGTCGCGCGCGTAGCCGGGCGGCGCCACGTACACGTACCCGCGCATCGGCTTGCCGGTGAAGTCCATCGTCCGCGCGTGCGGCTCGCGCAGGGCGCCTTCGTGGGCCTCGGCGCCCACGCGGACCATCAGGTCTTCCTTCACGATGCCGACGAACATGCTCCCGCGGAGCATGAACGCCACGCCGCCGAACATCTTCTTCTCGGTGACGTCGCGCTCGTCGGCCAGCCCCTCGCGGATGCGCTCTGCGAGCCCCTCGTCGTACGCCATGGTGTGCTCCTTCAGTGGTCAGCCTACCCGGGCTCGGGGCCGGGCTGGTGCACCTCGGCCGGTCGCCCACACCGCGCGTCGCGCAGGGCCTCGAGCCACGCCACGAGCTCGCCCACGCCCGCGCCGCTCGTGGCCGACACCTCGAGGGCGCGTGGCGCCGGCATCACGCGCGCGAGGTTCGCGTGGAGCTCGCCCAGCGAGACCCCGGGCAGGTGCGGCAAGAGGTCGGTCTTCGTGAACACGACGAGATCGGCGCGGCGGAACATGACCGGGTACTTGAGGGGTTTGTCGACGCCCTCGGTGACCGAGAGCACGACCACGCGCGCGGCCTCCCCGAGATCGTAGATCGCGGGGCACACGAGGTTGCCCACGTTCTCGATGAAGAACACGTCGCAGTCGTCCACCGCCGCGGCGAGCGGGCCGTGGAGCGCGTGGTGGACCATCGACGCGTCGAGGTGGCACGCCGAGCCCGTGGTGATCGCGGCCGACGGGACCCCGGCGCGCGCGAGGCGCTCGGCGTCGAGGGACGTCGCCAGATCGCCGCTCACCGCGGCGAGCCGGAGGGGCGGGCGCGCGCGCGGAGTGGACAGCCAGCCCGCGATGGCCTCGACGAGCGCGGTCTTTCCGGAGCCCGGCGAGCCCATGAGGTTCAGCGCCAGCACGCGCTTCGAGGCGAAGTGCTCGCGGAGGTGCGCCGCCTCGTGGTCGTTCTCCGAGAGCAGCGACGCGTGCACGTCGATCGTGATCTTGCGAGGGTCTCCGCAGCCGCACACGTCACACATCCGCCACCTCCAGCTCGACCCGATCGAAGACGAGCGCGTCGCCCGCTGCGAGGCGCGCGTGGCCGCCGCACGCGCACCCGAGCGGGCCGCCGCCGGGCACCGCCGCGCCGCACTCTCGGCACGTCCACGCCGCGCGTTCCTCGGTGATCGCGAGCTCCGCCGCCGCGAAGCCCCGCTCGCTTCGGCAGCCCTCGAACGCGGTGCGGAGGAGCGTGGGCTCGACGCCCGCGAGCTCGCCAACACGAAGGGTCACGAGGCGCACGGCCTGGGGCGGGTGCGGCGCGATCGCGCGGTCGAGCTGGTCGAAGAGCGCGTGCACGAGCGACACCTCATGCATCTCAGCAGATCCTCGGCAGGGGCTCGCCGTCGCGCTCGAGCAGGCGCCGCCGCCCGAAGCCCGTGTCGAGCAGGACCGCCCCGCGCTCGTCGCCCTGGGCCGCGTGCACGCTGCCGACGAGGGCGGCCCGCCGGCCGAGCGGGTGCGCCCGCAACGCCGCGAGCACCGCGTCGACGGCGTCGGGGTGAACGCCGAGGAGCGCCTTGCCCTCGTTCGCGACGGCGAGCGGGTCGATGCCGAGGAGCTCGGAGGCGGCGCGCCCCGCGTCGCTCAGCGGGACGCGGGCCTCCTCGAGCACGATCGCCACGCCGGCCCTCTCGGCCATCTCGGTGAGCGCGCTCGTGACGCCGCCGCGCGTCGGATCTTTCATCGCGTGGATACGCGCGCCCCCGGCCGCGAGGGCGGCGCGGACGAGGCCGTTCAGCGGCGCGACGTCGGACACGAGCTCGCCCTCGAGCCCCAAGGCGGCGCGCGCGGCGAGCACGGCGAGCCCGTGATCGCCGACGGTGCCGGTGACGAGCAGGGCGTCACCGGGCTCGAGCCCGCGGTCGCGCACGACGCGGTCGGCCACGCCGACGCCGCTCGTCGACAGCACGACGCCGTCGAGCTCGCCGCGCCGCATCACCTTGGTGTCGCCCGTGACGACGTGGGTCTCCGCCTCCTGACACGCGCGCTGCATCGAGCCGTGGATGCGCCGGAGCGCGTCGAGCGAGAAGCCCTCCTCGACGATCACGCTGGAGGTGAGCCCCAGCACATCGCACGCGCCCATCATCGCGAGATCGTTAACGATTCCTGACACTGCCAGGCGGCCGATGTCGCCCCCGGGGAAGAAGATCGGCGCCACCACGTGCGCGTCGGTCGTCAGCACGAGCCAGCGATCGCCGAACGGGAGCGCGGCGCCGTCGCCCATCGCGAGGGCCTCGGGGTGGGTCGCGCCCGCGAGGAAGATCGACTCGACGAGCGCGCGCATGGCGCGGCCGCCCGCCCCGTGCGCGAGGGTCACGCGGTCTCCTTCCGCGCCGTCGCGCTCGCTCACGGTCACGCTCGCTGACGCGCCCGCTGACGCCGCGCCCGCGCGGACGCCGTGCTCGTGCCAGATGCGGCAGACGCCCTCGGTGCTCACCATGCACGCCCCGACGGGCGTCTCCGGCCGGCACGCGCGGCCGAAGAGGCGGCAGTCGGTCGGCTGGAGGAGGCCGGTCATGATCCCGCCGCAGCGACACTCGGCGGCGTCGGGGCGCTCGGTGGCCACCGGCGCCCGCGCGAGGTCGTCGGCGAAGCGCAGCGCCGCGTCGTGGGCCGCGAACGCGGGTCGAAGTCGCAGGTCGCCGCCAGGCACCCGCGCGATGCCTCGCCACTCGCCGTCGCACGGCTCGAAGACGCGGGAGAGCGCGGCCAGCGCGCGCAGGTTGCCGTCGCGGGAGACGCAGCGCGGGAACGCGTTGACCACCTCGTGTTTGCCGTCGAGGACCTGCTCGACCAGCAGCGCGAGGCCCGCGAGCAGATCGAGGGGCTCGAAGCCCGCGACCACCACGGGCCGCTCGTGCCGCGCGGCGAACGGCTCGAAGACGCCGTGGCCGGTGATCGTGGCGGCGTGCCCGGCCGCCAGGTACCCCTCGATGCGGGTGTCCGGGGCGCTCGCCACGAGCTCCATCGCGGCGGGCACCCACTTGTGCGCCGAGAGCACGAACAGGTTCGCGGGCGGGTCCGCGAGGAGCACCGCGGCCGTGGCCACCGCCGTGGTCTCGAAGCCCGTGGCGAAGAACACGACGGGGTGGTCGCTCGCGCGGGCGATCTCGGCGGCCTGCGTGGCCGCGTAGAGCACGTCGACGCGAGCGCCCGCGGCCCGCGCGTCGTCGAGCGAGCGCGCGCGGCCGGGGACCCGCAGCATGTCGCCGTACGTGAGCACGTGGTGGCCCGCGTCTGCGAGCGCTACGCACGCGTCGATCTCCGGGGCGTCGGTGACGCACACGGGGCAGCCGGGCCCCATTTGCACGCGGAGCCCCGCGGGGAAGCGCGCGCGCAGGCCGTAGCGCGCGATGGCCTGCTCGTGGCTCCCGCACACGTGCATCACCGTGACCTCGCGCGTGGCCCGCGCCATCGCGCGCTCGAGGCGAGCCTGGAGGGCGCGGCCTCGCGCCACGTCGCGGAACTCGAGCTTGGCGCTCACGAGGGCGCCTTCGGAGCGTCCGCGCGCGCGTCGCCCGGCGAGAGGCCCTCGAGATCTTCGGACGCCATGGCCTCGAAGAAGGCGAGCGTCTCGGCGAGGTCCTCGGGGGCGATCCGTCGGATCGCGAAGCCTACGTGGACGAGCACGTGATCGCCGGGGGCGACCTCTTCGTCGACCAGCTCCAGGCCGACCTTGCGGCGCACGCCCCAGAAGTCGACCACGGCGCTCGTGCCCTCGATCGTGAGGATTTTTCCTGGCACTCCGAGGCACATGGCGCACTCGTCTTACGCCGGTTCGTCCTCGCGCGCGAGCCCCGCCGCGCGATCGACCGCCGCGCTCGCGGGCTCGGTCAGCGCGAGCACAGCGGCCCACGCTTGGCCGAGCGCGAGGCCGCCGTCGTTCACCGGCACGTCCCTCGCCATGACGACGGTCTCGGCGCCGAGCCGCGCGACGAGGCCCCGCTCGAGGAGCCTGTTCTGAAGCGCACCACCCCGCGGCAAGAAGAGCCCGTGGACCGCCGAGGTCCGGGGCTTTGAACCTGACGTGAGCCCCGCAGGGGCGAACCAAGGTCGAAGGCGGGCCCGAGCCGAAGGCGAGGTCTCGCCTTCAACATCCACGCGGGTGTTCTCATCCACGCGGGCGATCGCGAAGGCCTCGAGAGACTCTGCCGCTACGGCGCGCGACCGCCCTTCAGCCTCGAGCGCATCTCGCTCCTCGCGGACGGCCGCGTCCTCCCCGGGCAGGGCGAAGGTGGTCGGAGCAAGGCCAGCAGGGCCAGCAGCCTTCCGCCTTCTTCCTTGCTCATCTCTTGATTTACCAATAGCCTCTGACCGAACATGAATCTTGAGAACTCAGGCACTATCTGGAGGCAGGCAATGCTCCAGGGGATGCGATTGACGCCATTCCTCTTCGCTTGCCTGGGGGGGGCGACCTCGGGATGCGTCACGGTCGTAACTGTCCAGTGTGACTCTGGGTTCTGTGGCATACCGTACACCCCGGCACGAAGACACACTCCGGCCGAGATATTGGTCTCGAAGAAGGGCGAACAGGCGCCACCAAACGCCATGTACATGGCCCGTCTGACCTCCCCCGAGGCGAGTGATGCTGGCTGCTCGCCTAAGGTTCTGGAGAAGTTCCGTAGCAAGGCAGCTCTGCTTGGCTATGACGGCGTTGGTGATATCGGACCGGTTGATGTGCATGGCAGGCGAGGCTGCTCGGGTCGCACTTACATTCTCGTGGAGCCCACACCATGAAGCGCATCTCGACGTTCACTCTCCTGGCCGCACTGGGTGGTTTGCAGGGGTGTATCACTCACGCCCCTCCAACTTGTCCCGATGGGCTGTGCGATGTAGGGTTCGCGCCCCTCGTGCCGCGTGATCCCCGAAGGGTCGACATTCGCCCCACGGGGCAGCACGTCCCCGCAAACGCCATCGCCATGGGGACGTTCGAGTTCCCGGGGAGCGCGTTCGATCGGTGCTCGGACGAGGTGCTCGATATTTTCCGCAAGAAGGCCGCCAAGCTCGGCTTTGATGGGGTGGCCGACATTAGCTACTCGGTAAGCAGCAATGTCCCGAGCCACCCGAGCGACGGACCAACGCCAGGGATGATGGCCATACGGGTCAACGCGAAATGTCATGGGACGGTGTACGTCCTGCGTCGTGCTGCCGCCCCTTGAGTAGGCGCCGCGGTCTCTCCATCTCGAACGACCCCACTCGGGAACGCAGGGGATTCACGCCATTTGTAACCGCTGCGCGGACCCCATCTCGCGCAAGTGATCGGGGGGAGTGCAAACTGCACACATAGGACGACAGCGACGCAGGGGCGAGCGCGGAGCCGAAGTGCGGGCGTGGCGGGCGAGCGGGCTGAGCGCCGCGAGGTATAGCGACACGGGACGATCTCCGTGCACGAGGGCAGGGTGGCGGGAGCGAAGGTAGCATGCGCCCGCGCGGCGGGGCGCAAGGTCGCGGTGGCCCCTCCATCGAAAGCCCGGGGGCCGACGATCCCGTGGTGCGTGTGCACCAAAAGAAATACTCGGCTCCGCGCGCTCCTCAAAGCGCGCCTTGGCGGGTCGGGCGCGGTCGACGACGGGCCTCGGCCCTCGAGATCTTCGGACGCCATGGCCTCGAGGAAGGCGAGCGTCTCGGCGAGGTCCTCGGGGGCGATCCTTCGGATCACGAAGCCTACGTGGACGAGCACGTGATCCGCCGGTTCGTCCTCGCGCGCGAGCCCCGCCGGGCGATCGACCGCCGCGCTCGCGGGCTCCGGTCAGCGCGAGCAGTGGCCCACGCTTGGCCGAGCGCGAGGCCTCCGTCGTTCACCGGCACGTCCCTCGCCATGACGACGGTCTCGGCGCCGAGCCGCGCGACGAGGCCCCGCTCGAGGAGCCTGTTCTGAAGCGCACCACCCGAGAGCACCACGCGCCGGAGGCCGGTCTCGGCGAGGGCTCGCGCGGCCACGGCGCACGTCGCCTCCACCACCGTCGCGTGGACGCGCGCAGCGACCCAGCCCGACGCCGCGCCCGCGAGGAGGTCTTGCACGACCGCGCGCACGGCGGGTCGTGGATCCACGACCGGAGCTCTCGCCGCTCGAGGCCTGCATGCAGCTGTCCCCCTTCGGCGGGACCTTCCTGCGCGTCCACGGCCACGCGGTCGTCGAGGACGCGGACGACGAGATCGCGGCAAGAAGAGCCCGTGGACCGCCGAGGTCCGGGGCTTTGAACCAGTAAATCAACGGGCTGCTAAAGGTGGGGTCACGGCCCTTCCCGACGTGTGTAGCCGCGCCGGATTGAATCCATGTGGTCCGTGGTTTACACGCCCGCCGAGCTGCTCTAGCGTCTCGCATCGATGGCGGGGCGAGCTGAGAGCGCGGTGGACAGGGCGGCGGACAGCGCGGCGGACAGCGCGGCGGAAAGGGTGTCTCGCCGCGCGGTGACGTTCGCCGTGGCCGCGGTCTTCGCGGGCTCAGCGTTGTCCTCCGTGGGCTGCGGCTTCCTCTTCCGGCCGGTTGCCCGCTCGCCGCTGGAGTCGGTCCGCCTTCGCCTACGCTTCATCCTCCTCGCGCCATTTTCGCAGGTGGCCAATGCCACGAACGCTGAGCTCCGGAAATTCGGCAGCCTGGAGCGCAACGACGTCGGGACCACGGAGGTCCGCTGGACGGTAAAGGACGTGGAAGAGGAGGGCGAGGACACCTTCATTCTTCGCGAAGACGCGAATCTGCTCATCGCAGAGTTCACTGTTCATCCCACGACCAAGCAGGATTTGCTCGGCAACACGGGCAAGTCGCAAGACGTGTCGCAAGAGGACTTCCAGAGCGCCGCGAGGAAGCGCTCCAACAAGCTCTTCAGGACGGTCGGTCAGCTTCCCGGCGTGGGCCCCGCGGTCGATCGCGACGGCATCCGCAGAGACCGCCAGTTCCGGAACGAAGACGCCGGCTCCAGCGTCGACACCCAAATCGTCGAGCTGCCCACCACTCCACGCGCCGCGAGCTCCGATGGGGGCGTCCCCGACGCCTCCAAGCTGAAGCTGCCACCCCGAAGACCGAGATGACCGCCCATGCTTAGGATCGATCGAACGCTCACGCTGATCGCACTCACGCTCACGCTCGGCGCCCTCGCCGCGTGCGCCCCCCCTGACCCCAAGGACGTGTGGCAACTCTCGGAGGAGCGGCGCATCTGGGTCGTCCGCAGGCAGCGTGAGAAGGACACCACGGTCTACCGCTGCGCAGACGGCGCAGGCCCTGACCAACCCCCGAAACCCGTCTGCATCCGCGCACCCTTCGCAGAGCAGCCCTGAGTCTTCTTCCGTTCGTTCACTGAAGCCCCGATGAAGAAACCCTGTCTCGCCCTCCGCCTTGCCGCCGCCCATGTCGCAGCCGGCGTAGCTTTGCTCACGAGCGTGCCCCACGCCTACGCGGACATCCCGCTGAAGAAAGCCGCCGAGCAACCCGCGGAGCCGACGTCACAGCCTCGTACGCAGTCGGCGGCCTCCGAGCCTACCCCGACCGACGCGTGGGGGCAGGCGATCCGCCGCGGCGCCAAGCAAGAGGGCATCAAGACGGATGAGCAGAAGGAGGAAGACGAGGCGGAAGAGGCCAAGCTCATGGCGGAACGCCTCAAGCTACGCTGGTCCGTTCACGCGGGCGTCGGTGCGTTTGCAACGCAGTATACTTTGAGCAACACCAGGGCGAACTCGGGGTATCTCCAGCTGGGCGGCGCAGAGTTCGCTCTCGGGCCCGGCCTGCGGAAGGGCCTCTCCCGGCTATGGGACTTTCAGGCCCGCGCCTCACTGAGTATCGTTCCCGCCTCGGACGAGAGGCGCCTCCCGAACGAATCCTCCCAAAAAGAAGACGTTAGCAGGGAGGCTAGAGGCACGATGGTGATCCCCAGCGTCGATGCGACGTTTCGCGTCCATTTCGGCGCGGCTTCTCCGTGGTTTTTCGGCACGGGCGCGAGGTTTGGCACTATGGTCGTTTCGGGGACTCTGGTGGAGAAGCGGACGTCGTCCACCGGCACGTCATTCTCCGAGATTCCCCACTTCACGGTGGTGCCATTCGTCCAGGCTCTCCTCGAGATCGGCGTGGTGGTAGCGGATCACATCGAGCTTGTCGTCCGTCCGTCCCTCGGACTCTCTCAACCCCCGCCCCGCCGTCGGCTTCATCGGCGGCGGCGCATATGTATTTTAGCCCCATGTTGGCGCTCGGCCAGCTTCCCGGCGGTGGGCACTCCACGCGCCACGAGCTCCGATCCTGGCGTCCCCTACGCCTCCACAATGAAGCTGCCACCCCGAAGACCGAGATGACCGCCATGTTTAGGATCGACCGAACGCTCACGCTGATCGCACTCACGCTCGCCCTCGGCTCCCTCGCCGCGTGCGCCCCACCCGACCCCAAAGACGTGACGCAACTCTCGGAGGAGCGGCGCATCTGGGTCGTGCGCAAGCAGCGCGAGAAGGACACCACTGTCTACCGCTGCGCAGACGGCGCGGGCCCCGACCAACCTCCGAAACCCGTCTGCATCCGCGCACCCTTTGCGGAGGAGCCGTGAGTGGTTCAGCCTCACGCGACCCCGGAGCGCCCCCGTGGCGGGAGTGCTTGCCCATTTCGGATTTGGCGCCGAGGGCGCTTCTTCCCCATCAAGAGGGGCCCTGGAAAGGGCTTCTTCGCTGTCGCGCGACCGTTCGAGGTCGGCTTCATCGCCGGAAGCGGAGGCACCCTCGTCTTCTACACGTTCTCGGCTGGCGCAGGCTTCGCGTTCTGACGGCGAACACCGCGCCTCCCTCCGTCCCAACCGCGAGCGGCGCGAACCGCTCTCCACGGTAGCCACGATGAAGAAACCACGTCTCCTTCCGCGCGTTGCGGCCGCTCATTTCGCAGCCGGCGTGGCCTTGCTTGCGAGCGAGACCCGCGCCCACGCGGAGCCACCCGCACCTTCGTCGCCACCGGCGGTGTCCGAGCCCGCCCCGAGCGACGCATGGGGGCGCGCTATCCGGCGCGGCGCCAAGCAGGAGGGCATCAAAACGGAGGAGCAGCGAGCGGAAGACGAGGCGGAAGAGGCCAAGCTCATGGAGGAACGTCTCAAGCTCCGCTGGTCGGCGCACGGGGGCATTGGTCTTTTCGCTTCGAATGGGGCACAGTTCCCACCCGGCCGCCCCGAGCTCACCCTCGGGGCTGGACTGCGCAAGGGAATCTCCCGACTGTGGGACTTTCAGGCGCGCGCCTCGCTGAGCATCGTTCCCGCGACATCTACCCTATTGATTCCGAACGCCGACGCGACGTTCCGAGCTCATTTCGGAGAGGCTTCGCCCTGGTTCTTCGGCACGGGCGCGAGGCTTGGCGGTGTGGTCGGCGGGGGGGGAACGCGGGGCCGCTTTTCCAGGCCCTCCTCGAGATCGGCGTGGTGGTCGCGGACCACATCGAGATCGCCGCCCGCCCGACGTTCGGAATAATCACCCACAACTTCAGTGCCGCCCTCGGCTTCACGGTCGCCGGCGGGTACGTGTTCTAGTCAGGTTCAGGCCAATCCAACAGAGGCCTCACCGCGTGCGCGGGACTAGTGGGAGCGCGATGCGCTGCTGAATGTTGTCGCGGTCGATGGTCGGGTTCTGGCGTCCGGCGCTGCGTTGGGAGACGGCGCGGCTCACCGAGTCGCGGAGCTCGCGGGTGTTGAGCCACCCGTCGCGATCGACGTCGGCGGAGCTCGCCGAGAGGCTCGCGATGAGCTCGTAGGTGAAGAAGCCGTTCTGGGTGTCCTGGCTCTCGTACGAAGACTCGGTGCCCTGCGCAGAGGCCAGCACGATGGCGCCGCTTCGTCGTGAAACGTCGCTGTAGACGTAGCGGTCACGCTGGCTGAGGTAGCTGCGTCGGAGGTTAGTCGCCGTGGTGGGCGCGGGGCCGGCCTTCGCGCCGGGCGCCGCGCTGCCGCCCGTGTCGACCCGCAATCCTCGAATGGCGCGCGAGCGGAGGCCTCGAGCACCGCCCGCTGGAAGCGCAGCGCGCGCATCCCGTTCGTCGTCGAGCTCACCCGACTCGCAGGTATCGAGCAGCACCAGTCTGCGCCGCGCACGGATCCCCTGCACCAGCCCCTCCACCACGTCGAAGTTCACCGCCGTCTCAGCCAGGCGATTCACCTCCGTCGCGTGGACCACGTAGTAATAGGTGCCTTCACGATCGCCTGCGTGCACGCCGTGCCCTGCGATGAAGACCACCACCGTGTCATCCACGCCCGCCGCCTCGAGGAAAGCTTTGGCGCGAACGAAAGCCTCCGGGCCGACCTCTTCGTTCTGGAAGGTCTTGACCTCGACCCGGTCGAACTCCCGCTTGGCACTTCCCAGAACGCGCCCAAGGTCCTGCGCGTCCTTGTGAGCGAACTCGAGATCGAGGCGCTCATCCTTGTACTTCGACACCCCAAAACCAACGTAATAGAGCGAGCCTCTGGTCTTGTTCGTATATTCGACGACCGTCTGGGCGCGATACGACTCGACACCAACACCATTGGTGCAGCTCACCTCGATTCGGTTCGTGCCTTCGGTCAGCTCGATTCGCTCCGTGAGGGCGCGCTCCTTGCCGTCGATCTCTTTTCCGGAGGCGCCGAACAACGGCACGTCGTTGACGTAGACGTTGTAGCGCTTGAGCGGGAAGGTGGTGTCCTTCAGCTTGAGCTGCAAGTCGACGACCTTCCCCTCGGTCTTCACGCGGACGATGGTGGCCTCGGGGACGTGAAGATCGCTCCTCAGCCGCTCTGCCGTGAGCCCCGCTCGCCGCAGACGACGCTCGAAGCGGCTCTCGTAGTGCGCGAGCACCGCTGGGGTGCCCAGGCCGAAGCGACGAAGAATGACGTCGGGCCGGTTGTTCTTGATCGCGAACTGGTCGACCGCGAAGACCTCGAGCCCCTTGACCATCGCCACGAGGTCCGCGCCGCTGCGCGAGGCGTCGAAATACCCGTCATCCGTATAGATGAGCCACTCCCCGCCCGCGTCGAGCAACGTCGCCGAAGACCCTGTATCGATATTGGCAAGCCGCACAGCGCCGTCCGCCGTGCCGCTGGCATACAGCCGACCGCGAGGTGGCGCGGCGATGCTGGTGACGGCGCCACCGTGGCCTTCGATCTTGCGGAGCAACACCCCGAGCTCGGTGTCCCACACGTGAACGTCGCCGTCGACGGTACCGATGAGCAGCGCTCGCCCGTCGTTGAGGAAACGCGCGCTCGTGACGTCGCGCGACGTGGCCGCGATCTCCCGCGTTCGACCCGACTGAAGATCCCAGACGTTCAGCGAAGAAGACAAGAGATCGCCCACGAACACGAAGATACGGCTGCCTTCGAGGCGCAGCACGACAACGGCCCCCGCGGGAACCGGAAGCGGAGACGCACGGGTCATGGCCCGCTGCAACGATCCGTCCGCGGTCTTCCACAATCGAAGCGTACCTGCGCCATCGAGCGTCACCAGGGTGGTGCCATCGCTCGAGAGGGTCCACCCCGCGATGTCCTCGGGTCGCGCAGGAATGGTGACGACGGTGCGCTCGGTGTCGAGGTCGACGAGGGAAATCTGCGCGCCGCGCCCGACCAGCGCCTTCCCCTGGTCAAACGGGGATGCGCTACCCGCCCAGACGCCCAGGTCTGACTTGGGGCGCCCGCTCTCCGCAGACATCGTTCGCACGTGGTTGTCGGCAGTTTGGGCCCCGATGAGTCGTCCGCTCTCCGAGATTCCGAGGTGTCTGCCCAGGCTGCCGGGCTCGTCGGCAAAGTGGCGCGCGCGATACAACGTGGGAGTGTTCCAGAGCGTGGCGCCCTTCACCCCGCCCGAGACGAGGTGCGCGCCGTCTGCCGAGAACCCGAGCGCGTCGACACGCAACGAACGGCCAGCAAATTTGCGCGTCAGCGTTCCGGTCGTGAGATCGAACAAGTTCACGCTCGCGTCCGCGTTGCTGGTGAGCGCGATGCCTGCCTCCGGCGTGAGGGCGCCGAGCGTGATTCCCCTCGATGAAACCGTGCGTAGGAGCCTGCCGCTCGCGTCCCATACTTTAATTCCCCCTTCAGCGGGTCCCCCCGTGACGAGGGCTCCGCTGTTGCGAACCGCCGCGAACGCGACGGCGCCCTCATGAGGCCCGAACACGCGGGGAGGAAGGACACCGCTCACGTTCCAGACTCGTGCAGATCGATCGCGGCTCGCGCTGACCAGGAGCTTTCCGTCGCTCGAGAAGGCAATCGATTCGATGGAATCGGAGTGCCCCGCGAAGGCACGCAGCTCGGTGCGGCGCGCGACGTCCCAGAGGTGGACCTTCCTGTCTTCGCCTGCGGTCGCCAGCGTCGTCGCGTCAGGCGAGAGCGCACACGTCGTGAGTATTCCGTGGGTGGTGAACGACGAGAGCATCTTGGCCTTCGCGATGTCCCAGGTCATCACTTCGCCGCTCTCCGCGCACGAGAGGGCGTACTTTCCGTCCCCGAAGAGCGCTAGCCCACGCACGACCGTGGTGTGCCCTTCGAGTCGCCGCGATCGTCTCCCTTCAACGAGATCCCACACGCCGATCGCGAAGTGGTTCTTCGCGTGCTCGTCGTCGAGCTTGCCGCCCAACTTGAGCTCACGATAGACGGTCACCTCGTCGACGCCAGCCACCAGCGCCGTCCGGCCGTCGGAGGAGAGCGCCGCCGAACGTATGGTGGCCGGAACGAACAGCGTGCGCACCAGCCGCTTGGTCGCGAGGTCCCAGTGCGCGAGCATTCCGTCTTCGCCTGCGCTGACTGCGTAGCGACCGTTTGCTGCTACGGCGACCGCGAGCGCGGGCATTCCGTGCCCTGCCTGGGGCACGAAACGAACGTCGCCCAGAGCCGGCGCCGCGGCTGCGTTCGACTCGGCGGGAACGAAGCCGCGGCGCACCGACTTGGGCGGCGGAGCGCACGCGGCGAGGGCGGCGGTGAGAGCGAGGGCGACCAGGAGGAGGCGCTTCAGCACCTTCTCGTCGTAACACTTCACGCGCGCTACCTAGGGACAATTCCTCTTGTCACGCGGCGACGCGCGTGCGGCCCCGACCGAGCTCACTTCGTGTGAAGATAGTCGAACGTCGCGGTAACCATGTCGTCGCCAGGCTCCGTCAAGGTGCGGCTTGGGTTTGCCTCGACTCGAAGCCCGCGTCCGCGCACGCAGCCCGCTTTCGGCTCGCCCTTCTTGAACGTGAGCCCACGCGTGCACTCCGCTCCCGACCCCACCCTCTCGAGGCTCTCGTTCACGGCGGAGGTCCCCGAAGCGACGGAGGCCTCGAGTGCGTCGATCGGTGTGACGGAGGCGACCACGAAGAGTCTCTCTTTCGTACCGACGTCACGCGAATCGAGCACGAAGGAGCCCGTGCCCTCCGGGATGCGGAGCCGTACCCCGGCTGGAAGGGGATTTTTCTGAACGATCTCCTTGTTCGGAAAGACGACCTCCGTCTTTCCTCCCATCGTCTTCGTGAAGAAGTAGACGTACGCGGTCTTGCTCGTCGAGAGCGTCGCGGCCAAGCGCGCTCCCGTCGGGAGCGAGACGCCCGAATCGACCGGTCGGTAGTCCGCGTCCGCCGGGCGCTTCGCCTCCAGCGTGAAGTCGAGTGAGAGCCCGTTCGGGTCGTCTCCGACCACGAGCTTCTCGTAAGCCTCCGCGATGGCGCGGCCCCGGGCCGGAGCGGGTGTCTTTGCGATGTCTTCGCGGGCAGAACCGATGCGCTGAAGCTGGGCGCGTAGCTGAGCGCTCTCGGTCGCATAGCGTTCCTTGCTGAGCACACACTTGTTGTACTCGTCGCAAAGGCGACGCGACGCGGCTGCGTAGCGCTCCACGGAGTTGTCGAGCGCACGAAGTGCAGTGGTCTCGTGCGACGCGTTCGCGCTAGCCGTGCCGAGCACGGAGAAGCCTCCGCCGGCCTTGGTGGCGTCGTAAGAAAACTCTGCCTCGCAGACGAGCTGCTCGCGCGCCGCGCCGTCGCAGCTGCGAGGCTCGGATGCGCCACGGCCGCCGCAGGCGAAGACAGTCGATGTGATGACGGCGGCTAGAGCGGAGGCGTGCCGTGTTGGTATGTTCATGTACTTACTCTCGTTGGACGGGAGCGGTGTCCCGACGAAGTTGGCCTAAGGTGTCCCGACTGAAAGTTGCATTCGGAGGATGACTTTGCTCGCTGCAGTGCTCTTGCCAAAGGACAACGCACTCGCGGCTTGCTGAATGCAAAACGTGAGGTCGGCAGCTCCAGACACGCGCCCGGAGACTCCCTCCACGCCACCGTCTGCGCGAACGCTGAGTGTGACCTGCACCGGCCCTTGCCACGCAGGATTCCTAGCGAGCTCCTTCTCATAGCAGGACTTCGTAGGCCCCAGCAGTCGCTGAAGACCATTGGCGGCGGCGGCCTTGCCCAGAGGTCCGGTCTCGACGGTAGAGCTGACCGGAGCGACGGTCGGCCCCAACCGCGCTGGAGGCGCAGGGGGCGTGGGATTTGGGCCAACGGGTCGCGGTCCTGCGCTTGGTTTCGGTCCGGCGGGTCCTGGGCTGCTCGCGACCGTCGAAGGGAGTGCTGACGGAGCACTGTCGACGGGGGCGGGGTCGACCGCGCGCCGGGCCTGGCTGCTCGCGCTCGGAGCCAACGGCGGGCCTTCTTGCTGCGACTGACGAACGGCGAGTGCGCTGCCAACACCCAGGAGCGCCAGTGCAAGGAAGACGGCCGTCGCCACCCACGGTAAGCGCGAGGCCTTGGGCAGCAAAGCGCTCGTGGCCTGAACACCGGTGTGGTGCGCTGATGGGGGCGGAGCAGACACCGGTACGTCGGGCCGAGGAGCAAAAGCCATGGAGCCCACCGCCGAGGGGCCGAAGCTCTGCGCGCTCTCGGCTGGCGGATGTCCTCCCGCCGCACCCTTTTGTGGCCGCGGCGCGGAAGGAATGGCTATTGGGAAAGAGGCGGCAAGTGGTGAAGGCCCAAATCCAACGATGCCGGGCGGCGGAGTCTCGAACAGCGCGATGAGCGCATCGAGTGCCGTGCCGCCGTCCGCGAAGCGAGAGTTGGCGTCCCTGGCGAGGCAGGTCCGAAACCACGGATCGAACCCGCGCGGAAGGCGGGGGCCGCCCGGGCGAAGCGAGGGGGGGTCCAGCTCGCGAGTTGTTATGTCGTAGAGGAGTGACGCGAGGTCCCCGGTGCCGTCCGGGTGAATCCCCTTCCAGTAGTGGGTACCCGTGAGGAGGTAGAACACGATGAGTCCAAGTGACCAAACGTCCGTGCCAGCCGACACGTGGCCGCGCGAAAGTTGCTCGGGCGAAGACCACAAAGGCGTACCAAGCGCCGCTGTGGTCAGCGCGCCCGAGAGAAGGAGCTTTGCAATGCCAAAATCAAGGACCTTGAGTACGCTTACGTCAGCCGAGTCTGAGGCGCGCGCCAAGAAGAGGTTCTCGGGCTTCAAATCTCTATGCACGACGCCCGCGCTCGCGGCACGCGCCATAACCTGGGCGAGCGCCTTGATGTGCGGGCGCAGCTCTGCCCACGCCATCGGCCCCCCACGCTTGATACGGGCCCCAAGGTCTTCACCGCTGAGCAGCTCCATACAAAGCCAAGGAATGCCTGTGGGCGCGTCGACACCTGCGCCTATCACGTCGACCGTATGCGGCGTCTCGAGGCGGGCCGCGATGCGCGCTTCCAGGGAGAATCGCTCGCGAAGGGATGGTTCCTCGAAGAACTCGCGTCGCATCACCTTCAGGGCGCGGCGTCGGTCCGTGCTGAGCTGGCGAACGACGAAGACGCTGCCCATCCCGCCACTCTTCAGGTGCGACTCGACGAGGAACTCGCCCGCGAATGTCGACCCGATCGTTAGCATATCGAAAATTCCTTCGGGGAGGCGCGGGTGGGGTGTCGAGGCGACTTCGCCGCGCCTCAAGCGGTCGACCGTGGTCGACTTACATGGGCGTCGCGAAGCTCAATGGCCGACTTGCATCGCAAAGCAGCCGGCCAGAGCCTTTCGGACCCCTTCGCCACTTTGAGCGCCCACGCCTTCGCGCCTTCCTGGTCTTCCGTGCGTTTGCTCATCGCGTGCTGCATCCGTGTGTGGGGCGCGGTGCGGCAGCTTAGAGGGAGCGACCCTCCGATGTCACCCGGGATCTTGGCCCGGCGAGGGCGCAGGTGGCGTCAACGGTTCTTCGGGTCCGCGCCGAGGCGGGAGAGCCCTTGCCGCTCCTCCGTCCTGAGAACGTCCCGTCGCTCGCCGGTGCCGGCCTCGGCGCGGCGGACCCACTCGCGGAGGGCCGTCTCCGTCAGGTCGACCCACGGGTCACCTCCGCGACGGGCTTGCCGCTCTTGGCCCTGGGCACCGGCGGAACGGCCATGGTGCCCGTTGCTGCTGCTGCTCCTTTGTCTGCTTCATGTGCGCGCGCCAGGTGCTTGATGGCGACGTCCGCCCCCTTCGTGAAGCATCGCGAAGGCGCGCGCCAACGGCGGGCTGGGCATCGCGGGCGAGAAGTGTCCGCGCCACGGGCGATGCCCCGGGACGGCGGCGTGGGGGTCGCGCTGCCGTGCGGGGCATCCGGTGTGCGTGATGGTTAATCGAAGCGCGTGAGGGGCTCGGCGACGCGGGAGTATCCGTCCAGCCAATGGGGCCGCTCCGGGGCGGGGATTCCGGTTGCTCCGATCGGCAGGATCTGGGCAGGCGGATCGCCGGCACCGCGGCTCGCCGGCTGCTCCGCGCTCACGCGCTGCGACGACACGCACCTCACGAAGGGAAGCCATCATGACCGAGGGGTCGTCCCGGGGTCGTCCCGGGGTCGTCCCCGGCTCGTCCCCCGTCCCTCGACGGGCCTCCGCCGTGAACCGGAAAGCGACGACCTGGCCATAGGCGGGGCGTTCTTCTGCGGTTCAGGGACCCATTCGGTCGCACCAGGAGTGCTACCTTCGCGGCCCATGGCGCAGACACGGACGGTGCAGGTTGGGGACACTCTCGGCGGTCACTTCCGGATCGACGGGCTGGTCGCCGAGGGAGGGATGGGCATCGTGTACCGAGGCACGAACCTCGGGACGGGGAAGGCGTGCGCGATCAAGGTGATCCTGCCGCACCTGGCGGACCGATCCGGGGTGCTCGACCGGTTCCAGCAGGAGGCGCAGATCGGAGCGACCATCGGAGAGAGCCCGCACATCGTGAGCGTGCTCTTCGCGAGCGTCGACGCGGAGCGCCGCGTTCCCTACTTCGTGATGGAGCTGCTCGTGGGGGAGAGCGTGGAAGCGCTCATCGCCCAGCCGCTCGAGGCGACGCAGGTGTGCACGCTCGTAGAGCAGCTCGCCGAGGCGCTGGACCAGGCGCACGAGCGGGGCGTGGTGCACCGGGACCTGAAGCCGAGCAATCTGTACGTGACGCGGGACAGGAAGCAGCGTCCGGTGCTGAAGGTGCTGGATTTCGGCATCGCGAAGCTGCTGGAGGGCGCGGGCACGGCGACCGAGCTGGGGACGCCGGCGTACGCGGCGCCGGAGCAGCTCGGCCCGCTGTTCCGGCGAATGGCGCTGAAGAGCGGAATCGAGATCGCCGATCACGTGACGCCGCAGACGGACCTTTGGGCGATGGGGCTGATTACGTACGAGATGCTCGTGGGCGGCAAGCCAGGGCAGTACTGGGACGCGACGACGGCGCAGGAGATTGGCGCGGCGATGACGATGGCGCTCACCTCACGCGCGCCGGCGAGCGAGCGCGCGGGGGACCGTGCGAGGCTCTTGCCGGGGGGCTTCGACGGGTGGTTTCTTCGGTGTCTGGAGATGGACGCGAGGAAGCGGTGGTCGAGCGCGGGGGAAGCGGCGGCGGCGTTGGCCGCGCTCACCACGGGCGCGAACACGCTGCGCGCGCCGGAACCGGGGAGGCCGAAGGGGGCGATCGGGGTAGCCGGCGTGGTGGGTACGTCGCTGGACCACCTCGCGGACTTCTCCCCCCAGGCGCCCGCCGTCCTCGCCGCGACACCCGCGCCGACGCGGCCGAGACGCAAGTCCGAGGGCCCCGAGACCCAGCTCGGCGCGGCGATCCCGACGTACCTCCCGGAGACCCGACCGAGCCCACCGCCTAGCCCGCCGTCGCCGAGGGCCGGGAGCCGGGGCAAGCTGGGGGCCGCGGTGGTCGGCACGCTGGTGGCGATCGGGGTCGTCGGGGGGGTGCTCGGGCGAAGCAGGCCGCCGAGCGACGCGAGCGTTGCTCCGTCGAGCACGGGGTCCTCGATGCCCTCGCCGCCGGTGGCCAGCGTGCCCTCCAGCGAGCTCGCCAAGGTCGCTTGGGCTTCGAGCTCGAGCGGCGCCCCCCATTCAGGCACGGACTCCGGCGTGTCAGCTATCGGTGCGCTCGACGGCGGCGACGATGCCGCGAGGTCCACGAACCTCGTGGCAACCGTGCACGCCCCCGCGACGGTCCCTTCCGCGGCGGCTCGGGGTGTGGCGCCGAAGGAACCCGTACGCGTCAAGACGCCAGAAGAACAGGCGGCGGCGGCGGAGGTGCGGATGATTGCGGTTTGCAAGGGCAACCTCCCGTACCTGACCCCGGACCAAGAGAGAAATCTAAAGATGCTTGAGATGTCGGGCCGACCCGAGCTCGAAGCGAAGGCCGCCGAAGTTCGCGACACGATGACGGAACAGAAGCGCACGAAGTGCGACCAGCTGCGGGCTGCCGGGAAGCTCTGAAGCCTCTGCTTGTCGAGCCGCTCCCTCTCGGAACGAGCCGTGACATAGGGCCGGAACCACTCGCGGGAAGGTGCGAGAGGGACCACCGCGGTGACCTCCTTGCCCTCGATCGGATACACGAAAAAGATCGAGCTCATTCTGTCCACACCGGGCAGGTTGCGAGTACCCGTCGACCCCGTCGCATCCGTTCAGCGATTTGCGCCTTTGCCCTCCGTGATAGATGCCTTCCCCGAGGATGCCCCAAATCAGGGGACCCGCCGTGTCCGGCTTCGTCAGCGCTTGCGCGCGCCGAGCACTAGCATCGTGACTCCGGCGATGCCGAACAGAGTGCCCGCACCGCCGAATATAGGCTCTTTGTCAGAAGTCGGGCTGCGTGGGAGCGCATAGTTTGTTAGGCCGCCCGACCGAGTGGGAGAGGCGGGTTAAGGCCGAGAGCGAGGAAGCGTCTGATCCCGTCCCTCTCGCGGATGGGGTTCGCCGTCATGAAGCGCAACTTGCGTAGGAGGTATGCGTGGTCTCGGTATCCGCGGGCCCTTCGGACCAGCGTCTCCCAGTTGTTGTTGAGCGCTTCGACTCGCCCAACAGCGGGGCGGTGCTCGGCCAAGGCAACGATCTCGTTGTACCGCTCATTGAGAGTATCGTGCAGTCGGCGCAGCGGACGGATGCTGTGCCGGTTGGTCCGACGAAGGATGCGGTCGAGCCCCGCCTTCATCGCGCTTCGATCAGGCGCTCGCAGGACTTCGCGGAGCTCCTCCTTGATCTGGTAGGCGCGAGCCAAGGTCTTGTTGTGCGCGAGGAGCATCTTCAGGTCGGCGCGCTGGTCTTCACTCGTGCGCTCCCAGGCGCGGAGCAGGAGCCAGCGGCGTCCCTTGCCGACGGCGCGCAACTCGGGGCCCGCGCGGAAGAAGACCTCGCGACGGAGCTCGTCGAGCATGGCCCCGGCGAGCTTCATGATGTGAAACGGGTCGTGCACCACGGGAGCGTGCTCGAGGCCCGGAACGCCGTCGACCGCGTTCCAAAAGCCCCGGTGCAGGTCCATGGCGAAGAGCTTGATGGTGCTTCGCTGCTCGAGCGACAGGCTTTCGAGCCAGCCCCGCAGCGTCGCTTCGCTTCGGCCATGGCCGATCCACACTGGCTCGCCCGTCTCCAGGTCGCTCACGATCGTGACGTACTTGTGGGCAAGGTGGTGGCGGCGGCCGAGCCACTTCTCGTCGACGCCGACATGACGGAGCGGGCGGGTCGGACAAGTCGCCTCCCACCGCGCGAGCGCGCGCTCTTCCGCGCGGTGAACGGTCAGCCAGCTGAGGCCGTGAAGCGCGGCGACGTGCATGACCGGCATGGACGCGGCCTCGACTGCGAGGCGCTGCTGCAGGCGCCTACTCTGCCGCTGGTAGGGGTCGGCCCACGCGACCATTTCGGTCGTCGCCGTGCCACACGTTCGGCACTTTACCCGGCTGGCGGCATACTCGATCTCGACGGGGTGGTCGCCCCACGGCAGGTCCGCCCAGCGCCGCGGCTTCCCTTGCTCGTGGATGCGGGGGCACCTCTCCGTGCACCGGCCGCACCGCCGAACCCATCGACGCTCGACAACGAGCACGACCTTCGTCTCGCGAAGCGCGGCGTACAGCCGGCCGGGCGTCACCCGTTCGCCGGTAGCGTTCTCGAAGTAGGCCTCCTTCACACGCCACCCATCGAAGCCGAGAATTTCTGTAAGAATACGAGCGCGCTGCCCCATCCGGTGTCCTCCAGGCTGCTTTTCACAACCCGATGGATGCCACCGCACGGTGCGGAATGGGTGGGGGAGCGCACTCTCACGCCCAAGATCGCCGCCGCTCGAGATCGACCCCGCGCCTCAGGCCGGCGCCCGAGGCGCAACCCGCCCCTTTCACGTGCTCGAGCGACGAAAGGCGCTCGGAACCCTGCCCGACTTTCGAGAAAGAGCGCGAATATACTCATCCTCTTCTCCCACGATTCGGTGAGGAACGAAGAACCAAGGTCCAGCGAGCTGAGCGCTTGCCGCGCCGAATAAGCGTAGAGCAACATTGCGACGGTCGCGGCCCCGAGCGCAATCACGCCGAGAACCAAGAGCCCGACATTGCGCTGCGGCGCCCGCGGAGCCTGCTGGCTGTTCGCCATTTGGCCTGGTTGATTCATGGGGCGACGGTAAGCGGAAGCGACAGCGAGGGTCAAGCGCCAGGCCAGCCCCCGTCGACCCCGTCGCATCTGATCAGCGACTTGCGCCGTTGCCCTCCGCGCGAGCGCGCTCCCGTTCGCCCGATCCGCGCCGTCGCGCATCGGCTCATGGCCACGGCCCGCCGGCCAGGCGAGAAGCTCGCCCGTCGAGACTTGGCCTACAAGGACCACTACGCCCCCAAGCCCGAACGCGAACCCGAGCGCCACGCCGCGTACGATGCGATAGCCGCTCTCGATCTCGAACGTCCGTGCAGCCATGGAACTGGTACTTCAACGTTCGCCCGCTCGGGATTCCCCACGACGACTCGTGCTCGACCGTTGCTGGCCGTCGTAGTCCACGCCTGTTCCACTCGTCTCGAACGGGCCGCCCTTGGGCGCGCGGCCTCTCGGGCATGCGCCCGCATGCAGGTTGCTCGGGTTCGGCAACCTCCGTGCCAGGGCCGAAACCGGCTCGGCGCGGCCACCGGCCACCGTGCAGGTGCCTCGAGCCACGCCGTCCCGCCATGCGCCAGCTCTGGGAGAGTGGCTTGTTTCGCCTACGCTCTCGGCACCCGCGTCGTCTTCGCCGCTCGGTCCGTTCCCCAACGATCCGCCGAAACGGCTCATGCCCAGCGTGGCTTCGTGTATAGAACAGCGTGGGAGAGAAGCATGCAGGGCCTAGCCGTACGAATCCCCTCTGTTGCGCTCGTCGCGCTCGCCACGTTCACAACGCTGGCCTGCGCGGACGTCACCACCTACACGTTCCCCGTCGCGCAGCCGCCTTCGACGAAAATCGATCTCTTGCTCATGATCGACAATTCACGCTCTATGGGCGACAAGCAGGCCCTTCTGGCTGAGGCCGTACCGGAGCTCATCCAGAGTCTCGTCACGCCTCGCTGCGTGGACGCCGACGGAAAGCCGAACGGCACTCGCGCCGACCCGGCGGCGGGAGAGGGGCAGGAGTGTGCGACGGGCCGGGCCGAGCACAGGCCCATCTCCGACATTCACGTCGGCGTGGTCACCTCGTCGATGGGAGGCTTTGGGTCCGACAGCTGCCCGACCGACGCCACGAGCCCTGTGGACCCGAGCCTGGTAGCCCACAACGACGACAAGGGTCGCCTCGTCAACCGCTCCGGCGTCAAGGAAACGGCCATCGCGAACGCGAGCCCATCGAACTTTCTCGCGTGGTTCCCCTCCGTGAAACGCAACGAGACGACGAGTCCCTCGCCGGGCGCGACGCCCTACACCTCGCTGGACGAGCTCAACGGTGCGTTCTCGGGGCTCGTCGCCGGCGTGAAGGAACACGGCTGCGGGCTGGAGGCGCAGCTCGAGAGCTTCTACCACTTCCTCGTGCAACCAGACCCGTACGAGCGGATCGTCCGCGAGGGCAACACCGCGAGGTACGCGGGGACGGACCAAACGATCCTCCAGCAGCGCGCGGACTTTCTCCGCCCAGACTCACTCGTCGTCGTCGTGCTCTTGACCGACGAGGACGACTCTTCGGTTGATCCGCTCTCCCTCGGCGGCCAGGGGTGGGCGTTCATGAACACGGTCTTTCCGGCCTCGGTTGGCGTGCCGGGCGCGCAGCGTGACCCAAGCCGCGGCGGCTCGACGGCGCCCAAGGGCAACTCAGCGTGCGATACCAATCCTGCCAGCCCAGACTGCACCTCGTGCGGCTTCAAGGACTCGCCGGTCGTCAAAAACGACCCTCGCTGTAAGGAAAACGCTGGGTTTTATGGCAAGAACGACGACGACATGAACGTTCGCTTCCACAAGATGAAGAAGCGATATGGCGTCGATCCGCAATACCCCATCCAGCGCTACGTCGACGGTCTGTCCAAGACCCAGGTCCCCGACCGCCTGAGTGAGCACGACGCGAATGGCAACTACGTCGGCCAAGCGAATTGCCGAAACCCCCTCTTCTCGAAGAACCTCCCGACCTCGGCAGAGGGCGAGAGCGATGGGAGACTCTGCACCCTCGAGAAGGGTCCCCGCACGCCCGATCAGGTCTTCTTCGCGGTGATCGGCGGCGTACCGCACGACCTACTTCACTTTGATCCGAAGGACTCCGGGCGGAGCAAGCTCAGCGAGAATGACTGGGTCAAGATCCTCGGCAGCGACCCCGCCAGGTACAACCTCGAAGGCATCGATCCTCGGATGGATGCTTCCATTGTTCCGCGCGCTGGCCGACCAGCGCCGAGCTCAACCCCTGGGAACAACGAAGAGGCGGGGCAGCTACGCGACTGGGACACGAAGGGGCGAGACCTGCAATATGCATGCACCTTTCCGCTCAGGCTCCCGGCGGCGTGTGGGGTCTCCAACCGCGAGACCTGCGACTGCGACGGCTCGAAGAACCCGCCGCTGTGCTCGTCGGCCACCATCCAGAGCCGCGCCAAGGCCTACCCGACGACGCGTGAGCTGCGCGTTGCGCACGCCCTGAAGGACCAGGGCATCGTCGGCTCGATCTGCCCCATCACCGCCGCCGCGGCCGACAAGGAGGTCGATGGAGCGCCGAATCCCCTCTACGGATACCGGCCCTCAATACAGATGATCGTGGATCAGCTGAAGCGTGCGGTCCGCGCGCGTTGAGGGTCACGAGGTCGGCGGCGAGGAACGGGCTCAGTGGTTCGCGTACCACGCCGCGAGCCTAGCCGCCAAGCGAGGTGCGCCCCGCGATCCCCATCGTGCGCGTCGACGCGCAGGGCCTGCTGCATTTCGTCGAGCGCATCGCCACCCGGGACGCGCAGAAGCTTGTGTGCAATACACCGAACCTCCCGCTCCCGTTCTTGGTGCACGAGAAGGAGCTGTTCACCCTCGAGTGGCCCATCCGGTTCGAGCGCCCGAGCCCCATCGTGTTCACCGGCCCGACGAGCGGGCGCGGCCCTGTGCCAACATCACGTGAGACAGCCTGCTCTGGAAATCTCTGTACCGATGGGCGGAGAATGGTGCCTCGATCGTGCCGAAGAAATCCCATGGTCTCGAAGCCGGTGGCAAAAGAACACGACGGGGTGGTCGCTCGCGCGGGCTCCCACCGGCGGCCTGCGTAGCCGCGTAGAGCACGTCGACGCGAGCGCCCGCGGCCCGCGCGTCGTCGAGCGAGCGCGCGCGGCCGGGGACCCGCAGCATGTCGCCGTAGGTGAGCACGTGGTGGCCCGCCTCTGCCAGCGCCACGCGGGCGCCTTCGGAGCGTCCGCGCGCGCGTCGCCCGGCGAGAGGCCCTCGAGATCTTCGGACGCCATGGCCTCGAAGAAGGCGAGCGTCTCGGCGAGGTCCTCGGGGGCGATCCTTCGGATAGCGAAGCCTACGTGGACGAGCACGTGATCGCCGGTTCGTCCTCGCGCGCGAGCCCCGCCGCGCGATCGACCGCCGCGCTCGCGGGCTCGGTCAGCGCGAGCACAGCGGCCCACGCTTGGCCGAGCGCGAGGCCGCCGTCGTTCACCGGCACGTCCCTCGCCATGACGACGGTCTCGGCGCCGAGCCGCGCGACGAGGCCCCGCTCGAGGAGCCTGTTCTGAAGCGCACCACCCGAGAGCACCACGCGCCGGAGGCCGGTCTCGGCGAGGGCTCGCGCGGCCACGGTGCACGTCGCCTCCACCACCGTCGCGTGGACGCGCGCCGCGACCCAGCCCGGCGCCGCGCCTGCGAGGAGGTCTTGCACGACGGCGTGGACGGTGGGTCGTGGATCGATCTCGTTCGCCGCCGAGAGCGGACCGTCGAGCGCGAGGCGGGTCGGCGTGTCGATCGGGTAGGGTGGGGCGTCGCGGGGGTCGGCGTGCTCCTCCAGCGCGAGCGCGACGTGGCCGTCGAAGCCGGCGTGCGACAGCCCGAGCACCAGCGCTCCGAGCGCGTCGAACCACCGGCCGAGGCCTCGCGCGCGCGTGGTCGCGGCGCCCCCGTCGAGCGCGCGAAGCACCGTGTCGAGCCGCGCAGGCGTCTGCGCGCGAAAGACCTCGAACCGCTCGGCGAGCGCGCGCGCTTCGTCGCTCCCGAAGGCGTCGTGCAGCATCCCCAGGGCCGCGCGCCAGACGTCGCGGATCGCGCGCTCGCCGCCGGGCAGCGGCACGGGGCGGAACGCGCTCACGCGTTGCCAGCGCGCCCCGTCCACCGCGAGGAGCTCGGCGCCCCACGCGGTGCCGTCCGGCCCCCAGCCGGTCCCGTCGTACACGACCGCCAACACGGGCTCTCGCACGTGGATCTCAGCCAGCGTCGCGAGCGCGTGCGCGGCGTGGTGCTGCACGCCGACGCGGCGTCGCGCGGCCCGCGCGAGGGCGTACCGCGTGGACGCGTAGTCGGGGTGGAGGTCGTGCGCGAGCACCTCGGCGCGCACGCCGAGCAGCGCCTCGAACCCCTCCACCTCGCGGCGCCAAGCGAGCTCGCCCTCGTAGAGGCCAAGATCTCCCAGGTGTGGGGTGAGGTAGGCGAGGTCGCCGACCACGACGCACGCGGTGTTCTTTTGGTGGCCACCGACCGCGAGCACGGGCTCGGGCGACGCCCTCGGGAGGCGCACGGGGTGCGGCGCGAACCCGCGCGAGCGGCGGAGCACGCGCAGGCCGCGCGGCCCCGTCGCCACGACCGAGTCCTCCACGCGGCGCGCGATCGGTCGATCGTGGAGCAGCAGCGCGTCGACCAGGCCGGAGAGGTGCGTCAGCGCGCCCTCGTGGTCGATGATCGCGGGGCCCCCGCTCGCGTTGCCCGAGGTGAACACGAGCGGCCTCCCGGCCTCCGCGAGCAGCGCGGCGTGGAGCGGCGTGTAGGGCAGGAGCACGCCCGCGCGCAGCGAGGGGCCTCGCACCTCGCAGGCGATCGAGGCGCCGCGCGAGGGGGCCAGCACGATGGGTCGGGCCGGGGAGCAGAGCGCCTCGCGCGCCGCGACGTCGAGCTCTGCGAGGGCGAGCGCGGCCTCGAGGTCCGCGACCATCACCGCGAGCGGCTGCGTCTCCCTGCGCTTGCGTCGGCGGAGCTCAGCGACGGCCCGCGAGGAGGTCGCGTCGCACACGAGGTGAAACGCCCCGAGCCCCTGGACGCCCACGATCGCGCCGTCGCGAAGCGCCGCCGCCGCCGCCGCGACGGGCTCGCCCGCGGGCGTGGGGACGCCCTCCGGATCCGCGAGCCACACGCGCGGCCCGCACGCGGGGCAGGCGAGGGTCTGGGCGTGAAACCTGCGCGCGCTCGGGGTCGCGTAGTCGCGCGCGCACGCCGTGCAGAGCGCGAAGCCCGCGAGCGTCGTGTTCTGGCGGTCGTAGGGAAGCGCGAGGATCACCGCGAGGCGGGGACCGCAGCCCGTGCAGCTCGTGAACGCGTAGCCGTGGTGGCGATCGCTCGGCGACGCGACCTCGGCGAGGCACGCGGCGCAGGTCGCGAGGTCGGGCGGCAGGCCCATCGCGACGGGGCCGCTCGCGTCGCTCTCGCCGACGGTGAACCCGTGGGCGCCGGGCGGGAGCGACGCGAGCGGCGACCGGTGCACGCTCCGCACGACGGCGCCCGCGGGCGCCTCGCGCTGGAGCGCGACGCCGAGCGCGCGCAGCGCCGCGGGCGGGCCGTAGGCGTCGACGGTGACGCCGTTAGATGTATTCCACACCTTTCCGGAGAGCCCGAGCGCGCTCGCCACGCGGTGCACCCACGGCCGAAAGCCGACCCCCTGCACCACGCCCTCGAGCACGACCCGCTCGCCCGCCACCACGCCGCCGCCCGTCACGTCGGCGCCCTCCGCCCACTCGCCGCGCACCCGGCTCACGAGGTCGTCCACCGCCGCGTCGAGGTGAGCCGCCGCCCGCGGCGAGAGCGGCTCTCCGAGCTCGAAGCGCTCCCCGCGTATCGCGAGCGTCCATGCCTCGGGGGGCGTGCTCCCCGCCGGCTCCACCGCCCGGTACGCCTCGAGGAGGGCGCTCGGCGACATCGCGTGGCTCGACGTCGACGTGTCTCGGCGCGCCTCCTCGCGCAGTCGGAGCCGCCGCCACTCGAAGGGTGGCGCGGCCCGCACGCACGCGTCGACGAAGACCACGCGCGCTCGGCCCACGAGGTCGAGCGCGTGCTCGGGCTGGAGCTGAAAGTCGGCGAGCAGCTCCACCTCGCCGCGCGCGATCTCCGGGGCGAGCGAGGCGCTCACGCGGTCGAGGAGGGTGGGACCGAGGGCGTCGTCGCCGCGCGAGGGGTTGCCGACAGCGAAAAGGAGCAGCGGCGCGGGCGTCACGCCTCGCGCTCGCCGTCCCGCGCGAGGCGCTCGAGCAGCTCGCCCGAGGGCCCCACGATGTCGACGTGGAGTGGCATCTTTCCAAGCGCGTGCGTCGCGCACGACAGGCAAGGATCGAAGGCCCGAATGGCCACCTCGATGTGGTTGAGCAGCCCCTCCGTCGGCTCGCGTCCGTCCAGGAAGCGCCGCGCGACCTCGCGGATCGCCTCGTTCATCGCCTGGTTGTTGTGCGTGGTGGAGACGATGAGGTTGCACATGGTGACGAGATCGTCGTCGCCCACCTCGTAGTGGTGAATCAGGGTGCCGCGGGGCGCCTCCAGGATCCCCACGCCGCTCCGCTGTCGCGGGCCCGAGGCGACGAGCTCCTGGCCGAGGAGCTCGGGATCGGCGAGCAGCCGCTCGATGACCTCGGCGGCGTGGAGCAGCTCGATCATGCGCGCCCAATGGAACGCGAGCGGCGCGTGGATGAGGCGCCCGGGCGAGCTCGCGAGCAGCTCCTGCCGCGCGGCCTCCGCGCGCGGCGTGCCGACGCGATCGCAGTTCTGCAGGCGCGCGAGCGGGCCCACCTTGTACCAGCCGTCTTCGGCGCCACGCGACGCGATGAACGGGAACTTCATGTAGCTCCACGAGCGCACGTTCTCGCGCAGCAGGTCGTCGTACTGCTCGGGGGCGGCGCCGTCGAAGAGGAGCGCGCCGTCGGCGTCGCGCGCGCGGAGCACGCCGTCGTAGAGGTCGAGCTCGCCGTCGCGCCCCACGAGGGACAAGAGGCTCGAGCGCACCGTGCCGAACGTGTCGTAGAGCTCGCGGTTCGCGTTGTGGAGCTCGGCCACGAGGCGCACGCCGGCCTCGGCCCACGCGAGCATGTCGGGGAGGGGGCGGAGGAGCTCGTCGCGCTCGGCCACCGTGACGGCCTTGTTCACTCCGCCCGGGATGGACCCCGTGCCGTGGATGCGCTTGCCCGCCGTGACACGAATGACCTCTTGGCCGAACTTCCGCAACAAGATGCCCTGGCGCGCGATCTCCGGGTGAGCCGCGAGCACGCCCACCACGTTGCGTCGACCGGGCTCGCTCTCGAAGCCGAAGAGCAGGTCGGGCGAGGCGAGGTGATAGAAGTGCAGCGCGTGCGACTGCAAGATTTGTCCGTAGTGCATGAGCCGCCGCACGCGCTCCGCGGCGGGCGTGAGGGTGCGCGCGCCGACCACCTGATCGAGGGCCTTGGAGGCGGCGAGGTGGTGGCTCACGGGGCAGATGCCGCAGAGGCGCTGCACCATCACGGGCACCTCCCAGTAGGGTCGCCCCTGGATGAACCGCTCGAACCCCCGGAACTCGACGATGTGGAGGCGCACCTGGTGCACCTTGCGCTGCTCGTCGAGGAGGATGGTGACCTTGCCGTGCCCCTCCACGCGAGACACGGGCTCGATCACCACGCGCCGGAGCCCCTCGGGGTTCGCGGCTGTGTCGAGGGGTGAGTGGGGCGCATTCGGCATGGTGCGGTCTCCCGGGACGTGTCCCGGCGAAGGGGATCAGTCGTAGTGAATGAGGCCGTGGCCGAAGCGGGGAGTTCGGCCGGCGAGGAGATCGGTGAGAAACTGCCAAATAGCGTCCGCCGGGGGCGGGCAGCCGGGCAGGAAGTAGTCAATCTTTACGACGTCGTGCAGCGGGTGGACCTTGGCGAGCGGCAGCGGCAGCTCGGGGTCGTTCGGGATGAAGCCGCGCTCGACCCCGCGCCCGCTGAGGTAGACCGACTGGAGGCACTCGCGGACGTCGAGGTGGTTTCGCTGCGCGGGGAGCCCGCCGTTTATCGCGCAGGCACCCACGGCGACGAGGATCTTGCACTGTGCACGGAACGCACGCAGCGTGTGCACGTTCTCCGCGTTGCAGAGGCCGCCCTCGATGAGGCCGAGATCGCACGGCCCGGGGTGCTTCTTGTCCGTGAGCGGCGACGCGTCGATCTCGACGCGCTCGAGCAGGGAGACCAGCCGCTCGTCGATGTCGAGGAGGGACATGTGGCAGCCGAAGCACCCCGCGAGCGAGGTGGTCGCGACGCGCAGCTTCCGCGCGGGCGCGCTCATGGGTCCTCCCGCCGCGACGCCGCGGCCGAGGTCGCCACGGCGCGGATGGGCTCGGCGTCGTAGGCCCGCTGACCGATGGGCACCGAGAAGCCGCGGCGCTTCCGCAAGATGACGCCGACGGGGCACACGCTCATGGCCTTGTCTTCCAACGACAGGTGGGTGTCGCCCAGCCTGCCCGACTCCGCGTTCACCACGAGGTGCTTCGTGATCCCGCGCCCCGACAGGGAAAATACGCTCTTCTTGTCGACCAGCGCGCTGGCGCGCACGCACAGCTCGCAGAGGATGCAGCGGTTCAGATCGAGGAGCACCTCGGGGTGGGAGGCGTCGAGGGGTCGATCGGGGAAGAGGGGGCTGAAGTGCGCGTTCGTCACGCCGAGCTCGTAGCCGACCGCTTGGAGCGTGCAGCTCCCGCTCGCCTCGCACGACGGGCAGAAGTGGTTGCCCTCGGTGAACAGAAACTGCACGAGGGTCTTTCGCTGCTCGGTGAGGTCCTCGGCGCTCGACTCGACGACGTCGCCGGCGCGGGCGGGCTCGGTGCAGCTCGCATGAGGACGCCCGTTGACCCGGACGGTGCACACCTTGCAGCTCCCGTGCGGCTCGAACTCGCGGTGGTAACAGAGATACGGAATGTACCGGCCCGCCGCGAGCGCGGCCGCCAGCACGGACTGCCCGGGCTCGAAGGGGATCTCGCGTCCGTCGAGCTGAAACGTGGGTCGATCGGGCGGGGCGTCGCTCATCACTCCTCCTCTTCGAGCTCGTCGCGCCCTTCGAAGTGCGCGCCGGCGTCGTCGCGGGCGGTGACCTCGCGCGCGGGGGCGAGCGACGCGTCGAGGTCGAACGTAGGCAGCACCTCGCGCGAGCGGAGGCGGGTGTCGAACGCGGGTCGGAACTTCTCGAGCGCGTCGAGCACCGGGTTGCCCGCGGTCGTGCCGAGCCCGCAGTGGCTCGTGGCCCGCATGAGACGTGAGACCTTCGCGAGGTCCTTGAGGTCGCGCCGCGAGCCCTCACCGTGCACCACCCGCTCCATCATTTGAGCAGAGAGCGTGGTGCCCACGCGGCACGGCGTGCAGAAGCCGCAGCTCTCGTGGGCGAAGAAGCGCGTGAAGTTCTCCACCACCGCGAGCGGATCGCGTGTGGTGTCGAACACCATGACGGCGCCCGCACACGGCACGTCTTCGAAGGCGATGCGGCGCTCGAGCTCGCGCGCGGAGAGGAGCGTGCCAGAGGGGCCACCCACCTGCACCGCGAGCGTGTCGCGCGCCCCCGCGAGGTCGAGCACCTCGCCGACGCGGACGCCGAAGGGGAGCTCGTAGACGCCGGGGCGGGCGACGTCGCCGGACACCGAGAGCACCTTCGTGCCGGCCGACTGTGGCGTGCCGACGGCCCGCAAGAAGCCCGCGCCGTGGGCGGCCACGAGCGCGGCGGCGATGAGCGTCTCGACGTTGTTCACCACGGTGGGGCGCTGCTTGTAGCCGTGCGTGACGGGGTAGGGTGGGCGGTTTCTCGGGATGCCTCGCCGCCCCTCGAGCGACTCGAGCAGCGCGGACTCCTCGCCGCACACGTACGCCCCGGCGCCGAGGCGCAGCTCGATGTCGAAGTCGAAGCCGGCGACGCCGAGCACGCTCGCGCCGAGCAAGCCCGCGCGCCGCCGCTCGGCGAGCAGGGCGAGGAGCGGCTCCACGAGGAACGGGTACTCTCCTCGCAAATAGAGCAGACCTGTGTTGGCGCCGACGGCGAGCGCCGCGACGGTCATCCCCTCCACCAGGAGGTCGGCGTGGTGCATGAGGAGCTCGCGGTCCTTGAACGTGCCGGGCTCGCCCTCGTCGGCGTTGCACACGATGACGCGTCCGCGCTCGGGGCTGGGGGCCGCCGCGCAGGCCGCCCACTTGGACCCGGCGGGGAAGCCCGCGCCGCCGCGGCCTCGCAGGCCCGAGCGCGAGACCTCGTCGAGGGTGGCCGCCGCTCCCCGCGAGAGGGCCGCTGCGATCGCCTCGCCCGGCGCGAGCGGCGTCGACAAGAGGAGGTCCCTGCGCTCCACGTGCGACTCGATCACGAAGAGGTTCTCGGGCCACAGGTCGACCGGCACGTTCCCGCGGATGAGCGACGTGATGGCCCCGATCCGCGCGGGCGTGAGGCGCCCGATCGCGCGGCCGTTCACCAGCATGGCCGGGCCCTGATCGCAGAGGCCCGTGCAGCTCGTCGCCCCGATCGAGACGAGCCCCGCGGTGTCGTGCGCGCTCACCTCGCCGAGCTGCACGCGGAAGGCGTCGAGCATGCGCTGGCGCAGCTCGTGAGCGCCGGCCATCTCGTCTGTGATGTTGTCGCTGAAGAGCACACGGAAGCGGCCGCGCTCGGCCGAGCCGAAGAACGAGTAGAAGCCGACGACCCCCTCCACCTGGCCGCGGGGCATGCGGAGCGCGTCGGCGAGGCGCGTCATCACGGCGGGGGAGACACGCCCCTCCACCGCGACGACCTCGTGGAGGAGCTGCACGAGGCGCGAGGGGTCGTGCCCGTGCCGCGCGACGAGGGCCTCTAGATCGAGCGACACGGGGCCTCGTGGGCGAGGGTGCAGCCGAGCATGGCCCGAGCCTAGTCCCGCGCGGTGGGCGCGCCAAGGTTGTGCGCGCGCGCTCCTGCCTCGTCCTGCGTGGGCCCTCGCGTCGGCCCCTCAGCGCCGCCACTTGATGCCGCACCCCACGCTCGCGTGCTGCTCGCTCGAGGCGGGCCGGCCTTCCAACACCGCCTCGCACGCTGTCGTCGTCGGCGAAGCCTTGCAACTTCACGCCCGCCGCGGCGACGCCGATAGAGCGGGCGATGCGTCCGAACATGGCGCGCCAGTGCTCCTCCGGACCAAGGGCCGCGTCATGGATGGGCTCGATCAGCGAGGCGAGCGACGTCATGCATGCTCCAGCGGTAGTGGCCCATTATCGACCATTCGCTCCATGGACACCAGCGCGCCAAGCGGGACGCGGGTAGCCTGCGCATCGGAGAGAGACTCCTCTCCTCCACATGAAGGATGGCGCGCGCGCTCAGCTCTGCCAGCCTGTCCGCCATGACGCTGTCCATCACGAACATCCTGAACCACTCCAGTACACTCGGATTCGCCGCGCATGAAGCGCAGCTGCGCCAGGTGCTCACGCCCGCCGTCGCCGTCATCGAGGGTGACGCGCTCGCGGACCCCTTGCCGGGGACGTCGCATCTCGGAGGCGCGCCGGATCTGGTGCCGGGGACGCCGTGGCCCCAGCATGAGGGCGTGCCGATGATGTTCGTCGCGCAGCTCTCGCTCGCGGATGCGAGTCTGTGCGACCCAAGCGGTCTGCTGCCTCGCGAAGGCCACCTATGCTTCTTCCGCTGCACGCAGTGGGAGTTCAGCAGCGACCACGAGGGCGGTAGCGAGTTCGAAGTCTGTTCGGTGTTGCACGTGCCGCAGGGACCGTGTGAGCGCACACACCCCGGGCAGGTCGCGTACGAGGATGACTTCTTCGAGGGCCCGGCGCCGCGCGTCTTCGAGAGTCGCGCTGTCCGCTTCGCGCCGACCTTCGCCCTGCCCGTGTCTCTGGACCACTTTTCCGCGACCCAGCCGTTTCAAGAGAACTACGAATCAATCGCAGAGGCGGTCAATGGCTTTGTCGACGCGCGCGTATCCAATGCACACCGCCTGCTTGGGTATCCGCGCGAGGCAGACTTCGTGGGTGCGTTCGAAGAGGATGACGTGGAGCTGCTGCAGCTCGCCAGCGTGGACGCCTGGCCCATGTCCTGGGGAGATGCGGGGTGTCTTCACTTCGTGATCGCGCGCGAGGACCTAAAGGCCAGCAGGTTTACACGGGTCAAGGTGTTTCAGGCTCTGGGGTAGATGCCACGTTGCTTGTGTAGGCGAGCACTGACCCGAACTTCGAAGCACCAGCGGGAGCTACCGCGTCATGGCCAGATTCGAATACGTCGCAGAGGGCTCAGCGAAGTGCTGGGAGATCTCGGTCACCGGGCGCGACGTCGCGACCCACTGGGGCGGGCTCGGCAACGAGGGACAGCGCAAGACGGCGGCGTGTCGCGGAAGGTCTCTTCGATCGTGAAGCGACGGGCATAGAGCTTCACCACTCCCGCGGCGCCGAGGTCGATGCGGTCCGTGGCGATGCACCAGGCCTCCTTCATGCTCTTCTGGTGCTTCAGCACTACGGCCGGAATGCTCGTCCTGTCTTCCGTGACCTGCACGTCGGAGAGCATCTTTGCGTGGCCGGTAACCGGCACCCAATCTCTGGCCGGGAGGCTGCGCCCCTTGTGGGTCACCTGAATCACCTGGCGGAAGCGAATCGCGCCCGAGGTCACGCGCGTCGTCCTCGTGTCGGGGTGACGGTTGGGGGCGCAGGCCGCCGCGAGCCTCGCGGGGTCGGGGTCAGGGTCGTCGGGGTCGGGGTCGGGGTCAAGGTTGGGGGCGCCGTGACTCGGGGAGCCACGGCGCGTCGCGTGAGCTTCACGAGGGCGGCGGCGATTCGGCCGAGCTTCATGGAGGCGGCTTGGCGTTCGGGTTCTTCGAGGTATAGAGGACCCCGCCGGAGGCGTACGGACGCACCCACGCCTGTCCCGCGCCTGTCTCGGGAGGGCCTCGCCTGTCCCTGTCAGCCCACGCGGGCACCCCCGCAGGCACGCGGGGCGGCAGGGGTCGGCCCGCGGGGCGTCGTTGACGGACACCGATCCTCGTGGTCCTCTCCGTCGGTGTCTCGGCGTCCGGTGTTCTCGCTGCCGTTCGTCTTGCTCCTCTTCTTGAGTCTCGCCCTCTCGGCGTGCGGCGGGTGCAGCGACGAGCCCGGGCCTGCTGGGCCGCCCGGGCTCGAGGCCGACGGAGGTATTGCGCCGCCGCCGCCGGCCGAAGGCGGACCCTGGGTGGATCCGTGCGCGGCTCCGCCTATCGACGGCACGGCCGGGGTCTCTTTTGCGGAGGCGATCCGCTTTCTCACCGAAGGGGCCTGTCCTCGACAGCTCGGCGCCGACGTGGGCTATCTCGAAGCGACGAGGGTATCGGTCGCGAGAGGGCGTGTGCTCGACGAGGCGGGAAAGCCTCTCGTGGGGGCGAAGGTTCTGGCTCCCCGCGAGCCCAAGCTCGGTCAAACCACGACCGATGCCGAAGGCCGCTTCAGCTTCGTCGTGCTGGGTGGGGGCTCGAGTCGACTTCGCTTCGAGGCGCAAAACAAGCTGCTCGCGCACCGCTCGGTGTCGCCCCGCGTAAACCGGTTCGTCGCGCTCGACGACGTGGTGCTCGTCGCGCCGTCGGCCAAGGCAACGCCCCTCACCTTCGGCGCCACGGAATGGCAAGTGGCCAGTGGCGAGACATCGCGCGACGCGAGCGAAGCGCGCACGGCCGTCGTGCTCGTGCCCCCGGGCACTCGCGCCGAGGTCGTGAAGGCCAATGGTGACAAGGCGCCGCTCGAGCGGGGCTCGCTGCGTATTACCGAGTACACGCGAGGGAGCACCGGCCCTGCGGCCATGCCCGGCGAGCTGCCTCCGGCGAGCGCGTACACGTACGCGTCGGCGTTCACGCTCGACGAAGTGGGCGTAGAACCCCGGGTATCCTTCAGCGCGCCCGTCGTCACGTACGTGGACAACTTCCTCCATATGAAGGTGGGGGCGCCCGTGCCCGCCGGCGTGCTTGAAGACGGCGACACCGGCTGGAAGGCCGAGGCCTCTGGGCGCGTCGTGGCGGTGCTCCCGGGGTCGTCGCTCGACACGAACGGCGATGGCCAGGCCGACGACGCCGCCACTCTCGCGGCCGCGGGCGTCACCGCGGGCGAGCTCGCGTCGCTCGCCAAGGGCGGTATCGCGCCCGGCAAGAGCTACCTGCGCGTGCCGATGGCCCACTTCTCGGCGTGGGACCTCAACTGGGCCTTTGGACCGCCGTTCGACTCCGTGTTTCCCCCCAACGGCGACGGCAAGGGCGGCCCTGGCATTCCCTGTTTTGGTTCTGGCGGCTCCTGGTTCGAATGTGAGAGACGCACGCTCGCCGAGGACCTGCCGCTCGTCGGCACGGGCGTGGTGCTCCACTACCACTCCGACCGCATGCCCGGCCGCAAGGACGCGCGCACAGTGACGGTGCCGGTCACGGGAGCCGTCGTGCCGGCTTCGGCCAAGCGGGCCGAGGTGAGCGTGACCGTGCTGGGCGTGACCGAGACGAAGACGTTCGCGCCGCTCACACCCAACCTCACGCACACCTTCTCGTGGAATGGCAAAGACGCGTACGGGCGCGACTGGCCTGGCCAGACCGTGGCCGAGGTGCGAGTCGGGCTCGCCTATGACGGGGTGTATCAAAACGTGCGCAGCTTCGGCGCCTACGGCGACGGCGAGGCCGTGACAGGCGACAAGACCCGCCAGGAGGTGTTCCTACGGCGCACGTACGAACTGCCCGTCGGGGCCCGCGATCAGACGGCGCTCGGCCTCGGCGGTTGGTCGCTGTCCGAGCACCACGTGTACGATCCGGCGGGCCGCGTCCTCTACCGCGGTGATGGCACTACCCGGTACGCCGCCGATCTCGGCGCCACCCTGCGCATCGTGGCGGGCAACGGGCGCTTCGGGGGCGCGGGCGACGGCGGCCAGGCCACCCAAGCCGAGCTCGCCTTGCCCGACGGCGTGGCCGTCGACCCCAAAGCCACGATCTACGTTTCTGAGAGCCTGGGTCACCGCATTCGCAAGATCGAGGGCGGAGTCATTTCTGCGTTCGCGGGCACGGGCACACAAGGCCACACGGGTGACGGCGGCCCGGCGACCCAGGCCAACCTCGACACCCCACGCGCGGTGACGGTGCTGCGCGACGGGCGCGTGTGCTTCGCGGAGCAGTACGCCGACTCCGTACGTTGCGTGGGTCGCGACGGCGTCGTGCGCACCCTCGCCGGAGGGGGCCCGAAGCCCATCACCGCCGCTCCGATCGCAGCGACCGAGGCGACCGTATCGCGCCCCACGGCGCTGGCCGAGGGACCCGACGGCAGCATCTACGTCACCACCGAGGGCACGAGCTCGGTCGCGCGCATCGATCCGAGCGGGCGCATCGAGCTCGCCGTTGGCGGGGGTGTTGAAGCCGGGGAGTCGGTCCCCGCGCGAAGAGCCTCGCTGCTGCTTCCTCGGGGGCTCGCGGTGGGCCCGGACGGCGCGCTCTTCATCGCCGAGCAAGGGCGCAATCGGGTGCGGCGGGTCGATCCGTCCGGCCTGGTGACGACGCTCGCCGGCTCGGGCGACGCCGGGAGCGCGGGCGACGGCGGCCCGGCCGCGAGCGCGAGCTTCCGGGGCCCCACGGCGGTCGCGGTCGATCCTGAAGGAGTCGTTTACGTCTCCGATCAGGGCAATCTTCGCATTCGCCGCGTCGAGCGGGGTCGCGTGCAGGCCTACGCGGGAGGTGGCGATCGGCCCTCGCTCGAGGGCTCGAGCGGGCGACTCTTTGGCCTGTCGACCCGCACGCTGGCGCTCACGAGCGACGGCGCCCTGCTCGCGACGGAGGAGTCGCAGAACCGCGTGGCGACGCTGAGATCGCCCTTTCCCGGCACGACGTCGGGGGAGACGCTGCTGCCGGACGAGTCGGGCTCCCAGGTGTTTGTCTTCGACGCACGAGGCCGGCACCTTCGCACGCTCGACGCGCTCACCACGACGCCGATTCTCACGTTCGGGTACGACGCGGCAGGTCGCCTCCTGAAGATGGAGGACGCCCACCAGAACGCGCTCACGATCACGCGTGACCCCGCCGGGCGCGCCACGCGAATCGCAGCTCCGTTCGGGCAAGTGACGACTCTCGCCTACGACGCGCAAGGTCTCCTCGCCACGGTGACCGACGCGCTCAGCCGCAAGGAGCAGCTCGAGTACGCCCCAGGAGGACTCCTCACGAAGCGCGTCGACCAGGGCGGCGGCGTTCACACGATGTCGTACGACGGCGACGGCAAGCTCGTGACCGACGCCGACGCCGAGAACCGCCGCTTCTCGTTCGCACAGAGCACAGTGCCCGAGGGCACCAAGGTCGACGTCACCACGGGGCTGTCGCGTCGCGAATCGCACGTGTTCCGCGCGGGCCCAGGCATCGACGAAGTGCGTAGTCTCCTCGAGCGCGACGGCACCCGGTTCGACTGGACCACAAAGAAGTCGGGGGAGACCCGCGCCCAGCTGGCCGATGGCACCGAGGTGGAGGTGGTGCCCGAGGCCGATCCGCGCCTTGGCATGCTCGCGCCCTACGCCGCGCGACACGTGGTGAGGTTCCCGAGCGGCCTGACGCGCACAGTGGAGAGCACGTGGGCTGCCAACGTCGACGCGGCGGGGGCCCTGGTGACCCTCTCTGGCGAGCGTCGCACGGCCGACGGCGTGACGCGCATGGCGTACGACGGCCCGGGCCGCACCTGGACCACGACAACGCCCGGGGGCCGGACTCTCACGGCCACCCTCGACGCCGAAGGGCGAGTCGTGCGCTCGCAGCTCCCCGGCTTCCCGGCGACCGATCGTGTGTACGATGCACGCAGCAGGCTCGCCTCGGCGACCACGGGCACGCGCCGCACGACGCTCGGATACGGCGCCGCGGGAGCCCTCGCGAGCGTGGAAGACACCCTCGGGCGGCGCGTAGGGATCGAGCGCGACGGGGCTCTCCGCGCGACAGCGTTCGTGCACACCGACGGGGCGAAGAGCGCCTACGCGTGGAGCGCGATGGACGACCTCACGTTGGTGACGCCGCCTGGCAGGGGCGCACGCGCTGACGTACGGAAAGGACGGGCAGCTCGCCACCTACCTGGCCCCGGGCGCGAGCCCGATCGCGATGGGCTACGATGGAGATCGCGACCTCGCGAAGATCACCCACGAAGACGGGACGGCGACCGACATCGCGCGTGACAGCGCGGGCCGGCCGTCGCGGCTGGTGTACGCGGGCGGTGAGGTGTCGTTCGCGTACGACGCGACGAGTGGCCAGCTTCGCACGCTGACGAACAGCTCGGCGCAAGGCCCGCAGGGGCTCGCGTTCGGGGTGGACGGGGCGCTCCTGCGGGAGGTGACGGCGACCGGTGTCGCCCCTGGCGTGGTCTCCTTCACGTACGACACGATGTTGCGGAGGGCGACGGAGAGCGTCTCGGGCAACCTGGTTTCGTATGGATACGACGCCGACGGCCTCCTGACGCGTGCGGGCACGACCTTCCTCACGCGAGAGCCCGCGAGCGGCCGCCTCGCGAGCCTGAGCGTGGGACTCGCGAGTGCGAGCTTCGGGTACACGGCGCACGGGGAGCTCGCCACGTACCAAGCGCGCAGCGCCGCGGGCACGGTGCTCGATCTCGCGATGGCCTACGACGCGCTGGGCCGCCTCGAAGAGAAGCGCGAGAACGGCGTGACGTACAGGGTTACCTACGATCTGCGCGGCCGCCTGTCGGGTGTGACGCGTAACGGGGCAACCACGCACGCGTACACGTACGACGGAAACGGAAACCGTACCGACAGCGGAATCACGGTAGACGCCCGCGATCGGGTGACGTCGAGAGCGGGTGCAACCTACACGTACACGGGGAAGGGCGAGCGGCTGACCAAGACCGAGGGCGCGAGTCTCACCCGCTACGGCTACGACGGGCGCGGACACCTCACCTCGGCGGAGCTGCCCGGCGGCATCCGCGTCGACTACGATCTGGACGCGTACGGGCGTCGCATCACGAAGCGACGAAACGGCACGACAGAGAATCGATTCCTGTACCGGAACGCGCTGCAACCCGCGGCGGAGGTGGACGCGACAGGCAACGTGCTCACGCGGTACGTGTACACCCGCGGCGAGCTGGGTCCCGATGTGCTCGAGCGCGGCGGCGCCAGCTACGCGCTCTTGAAGGACGAGCGCGGCAGCGTGCGCTTCGTGGTGGACGTGTTTACGGGCGTGGTCGCGCAGGCCCTCGAATACGATCCCTTCGGCAAGGTCGTCGCCGACAGCAACCCCGGTTTTCAGCCCTTTGGGTTCGCCGGCGGCATGTTCGACGCCGACACGGGCCTCACCCACTTCGGCGCCCGCGAGTACGATCCGGAGACAGGCGCGTTCACGCGGAGGGATCCGAGCGGCCTGGAGGGAGGCGAGAACCAATACGCGTACGCCGGAGGAGATCCGGTCAACTACGCGGATCCCGACGGGAACTTCATCGTCCCCATCCTGGTGGGCGCGGCGGTCGCCGGCGCCGAGGGAGGGATCCAGAACTACGTCGACGAAGGCATCGCGGAGGCCTTCGATCCCGGAAGAACCGACTTCGACTGCGGCGCCATGCGAGCCGCGGCGAAGAATGGCGCGGCAGCCGGAGCTGCGGCGGGCGCGGTCGCGGGTGGTGTGGGAGCCATGGCTGGGGGGAAATTCGCTCCGCGAGGGAAGGCGCCGGACCAGGTTCAGCCAGGCACGAGGAACGTCAAAGGACACTACAATTCGCCGAACCGCGCCGCCCCCGAGCCGTACTCCGCACACTATGACGACTACGGTCGACAAGTTGGACGGACGGACTACACAAGCCAGCCGGACCCGTCTACACACACGAATCCCCACCACCACCTCCGGGAATACGGCCCTGGCTTTGGACCGAAGGGAAGAGAAACAGGTCCGTTTCCCGGGCCCCACCCGCTCGATCGGTAAGCCAATGGACAGTCTATCTCTCAACGGTCAACTGCGTGGCTTTACGGTCGTGCTCAGCCTGTCGCTCGGAGGAAAGGACGAGTGTTCGACCTACGACCTCGTACTGCACCTCGCAGAGTCCAGCGCCGTTGGCTCCCGGGCGATCGCTGTTGTGTTCGTGGAAGTCACGAGTCTCTCAGTGTCCGACTTTGGAGGTGGACTCACCCAGCTTTTGCACCTACACGTCATTGACGTGGGGCACCATCAGCGGGATCGCGTCTCCCTAGAAGTCACGGAGCTGGAACGAGGCTCGCTTTCGCTTTCGTGTCGGCGTGCGGAGATCCTTCGTCGCTATCATGTGGGCGACGACCCGAAAACGTCAGCAACCTAGCACTGGGATGGAAGCCTTGGTGAGATCACGACCGGTAGAGCAACACCGTTCGTCGCCGGAGCGACACTGTTGACTCCCGCGACCCGCCGTGATCCCCTCACTGCCGTGTCTCGGGTCTGGGCGTTCTCCTTGCCGTTCGTCTTGGTGCTCTGCCTGAGCCTGCTGCTTGCGGCGTGCGGTGGCGGCAGGCTCTACGCTATGCGCCCGGCGGGCGACGCCGATCCTCGCACACCCGACGGCGTGACGCGCATGGCGTACGACGGCGCGAGCCGCACCTGGACCACGACAACGCCCGGGGGCCGGACTCTCACGGCCACCCTCGACGCCGAAGGGCGAGTCGTGCGATCGCAGCTCCCAGGGTTTCCCGCGACGGATCGCGTGTACGATGCACGCAGCCGGCTCGCCTCGGCGACCACGGGCACGCGCCGCACGACGTTCGCGTACGGCGCCGCGGGAGCCCTCGCGAGCGTGGAAGACACCCTCGGGCGGCGCGTAGGGATCGAGCGCGACGGGGCGCTCCGCGCGACAGCGTTCGTGCACACCGACGGGGCGAAGAGCGCCTACGCGTGGAGCGCGATGGACGACCTCACGTTGGTGACACCGCCTGGCAAGGGCGCGCACGCGCTGACGTACGGAAAGGACGGGCAGCTCGCCACCTACCTGGCCCCGGGCGCGAGCCCGATCGCGATGGGCTACGATGGAGATCGCGACCTCGCGAAGATCACCCACGAAGACGGGACGGCGACCGACATCGCGCGTGACAGCGCGGGCCGGCCGTCGCGGCTGGTGTACGCGGGCGGTGAGGTGTCGTTCGCGTACGACGCGACGAGTGGCCAGCTTCGCACGCTGACGAACAGCTCGGCGCAAGGCCCGCAGGGGCTCGCGTTCGGGTGGGACGGGGCGCTCCTGCGGGAGGTGACGGCGACCGGCGTCGCCCCGGGCGTGGTCTCCTTCACGTACGACACGATGTTGCGGAGGGCGACGGAGAGCGCCTCGGGCAACGCGGTATCGTATGGATACGACGCGGACGGCCTCTTGACGCGGGCGGGCACGACCTTCCTCACCCGAGAGCCCGCGAGCGCGCCCTCGCGAGCCTGAGCGTGGGACTCGCGAGTGCGAGCTTCGGGTACACGGCGCACGGGGAGCTCGCCACGTACCAAGCGCGCAGCGCCGCGGGCACGGTGCTCGATCTCGCGATGGCCTACGACGCGCTGGGCCGCCTCGAAGAGAAGCGCGAGAACGGCGTGACGTACAGGGTTACCTACGATCTGCGCGGCCGCCTGTCGGGTGTGACGCGGAACGGGGCAACCACGCACGCGTACGTACGACGGAAACGGAAACCGTACCGACAGCGGAATCACGGTAGACGCCCGCGATCGGGTGACGTCGAGGCGGGTGCAACCTACACGTACACGGGGGAAGGGCGAGCGGCTGACCAAGACCGAGGGCGCGAGTCTCACCCGCTACGGCTACGACGGGCGCGGACACCTCACCTCGGCGGAGCTGCCCGGCGGCATCCGCGTCGACTACGATCTGGACGCGTACGGGCGTCGCATCACGAAGCGACGAAACGGCACGACAGAGAATCGATTCCTGTACCGGAACGCGCTGCAACCCGCGGCGGAGGTGGACGCGACAGGCAACGTGCTCACGCGGTACGTGTACACCCGCGGCGAGCTGGGTCCCGATGTGCTCGAGCGCGGCGGCGCCAGCTACGCGCTCTTGAAGGACGAGCGCGGCAGCGTGCGCTTCGTGGTGGACGTGTTTACGGGCGTGGTCGCGCAGGCCCTCGAATACGATCCCTTCGGCAAGGTCGTCGCCGACAGCAACCCGGGGTTTCAGCCCTTCGGCTTCGCCGGCGGGATGTTCGACGCCGACACGGGCCTCACCCACTTCGGCGCCCGCGAGTACGACCCGGAGACAGGCGCCTTCACGCGGAGGGATCCGAGCGGGCTGGAGGGAGGCGAGAACCAATACGCGTACGCCGGGGGCGACCCAGTCAACTACGCGGATCCCGACGGGAACTTCATCGTCCCCATCCTGGTGGGCGCGGCGGTCGCCGGCGCCGAGGGAGGGATCCAGAACTACGTCGACGAAGGCATCGCGGAGGCCTTCGATCCCGGAAGAACCGACTTTGACTGCGGCGCGATGCGAGCCGCGGCGGGCCGAGGGGCGGCGGCGGGGGCCGCGGCTGGCGCAGTCGGGGCGGGGGTTGGTGCGGCGGCGAGCCGCCTCAAGTGGGGGAACCCGAAGAGCAAACCCACCTTCGGACACGTTTTTGAGAAACATGGCGCTGGACCGAAAAACGCGGGTCGCCTTCAAGGAACTGCGCGTGGAACTGGCACCCCTCAGGGCCAGTGGACCGACGACGGTGCCGCCGCGAAGTTCCTCGAGAGCTCCAGGGGCGGGCTGTCGGGCCCAGCCGCGGTGCCCATTCCCCGGGACTTGGAGTCTTGCACACGCCCGGCGGGGAGACGGTGCCGGCGGGCAGAGCCATGTTGATTCCTCACCCCTCGGGCGGATACCGAACCGCATTCCGATACCATGAAACGATTCCTCACCGTTCCGCGAAGCCCGCCTCCGGAGGTCCTTCGGGGAGTGTGACCCAGAAGGATGATGACATTCGGAGCGTCTTAGTAGGCCTTGCTGATCAGTGGGAGGTTATCGGAGCGCCCATGATTGTCCATGTCCCCGGGCGCGACCTCCGTACAGCCACGGACTTTGCCATCCTCCTCGGAGCAAGCGCCTCGCGCTATCCTGGCGCTTCGAGGCCGGGCAGCCGTTCACCTTGCTCATGCACGAGCAGACCGCCATGCTCGAGCTTGATATTGTTCCGGACGGGAGTCAGCGCGCCTTTCCGAGTCGCCCCCTCGCGTTTCTGGACGGCGGCGTCGAACAGGTCGCGGAGCCTCCGGGCGGGGCGGGCTCCGCTGAAGAGCTCCACACGTCTACGATGCCACTCTCTGTCGTGGTTGAGGACCTGAAGGAAGCCGTCGCGGTCGTGGAGCGCTGCGCGATGCGCACACACGACACCCACGTGCGACGCTGGGTGCAGGAGTGGCGCGCCGGGAGGTGGTTCTGACGCCCACGAGGCGTTACCCGATCCGCCCGTCGTTGCAGGAGCTTGCGAATCTCGGCGCGGGCAACGCGGTATCGTATGGATACGACGCGGACGGTCTCTTGAGGCGGGCGGGCACGACCTTCCTCACCCGAGAGCCCGCGAGCGGCCGCCTCGCGAGCCTGAGCGTGGGACTCGCGAGTGCGAGCTTGGGTACACGGCGCACGGGAAGCCTCGCCACGTACCAAGCGCGCAGCGCCGCGGGCACGGTCCTCGATCTCGCGATGGCCTACGACGCCCTCGGTCGCCTCGAAGAGAAGCGCGAGAACGGCGTGACGTACAGGGTTGCCTACGATCTGCGCGGTCGCCTGTCGCGTGTGACGCGGAACGGGGCGACCACGCACGCGTACACGTACGACGGGAACGGAAACCGTACCGACAGCGGAATCACGGTGGAGCCCGCGATCGGGTGACGTCGAGCGCGGGTGCAACCTACACGTACACGGGGAAGGGCGAGCGGCTGACCAAGACCGAGGGCGCGAGTCTCACCCGCTACGGCTCGACGGGCGCGGACACCTCACTCGGCGGAGCTGCCCGGCGGCATCCGCGTCGACTACGATCTGGACGCGTACGGCCGTCGCATCACGAAGCGACGAAACGGCACGACAGAGAATCGATTCCTGTACCGGAACGCGCTGCAACCCGCGGCGGAGGTGGACGCGACAGGCAACGTGCTCACGCGGTACGTGTACACCCGCGGCGAGCTGGGTCCCGATGTGCTCCAGCGCGGCGGCGCCAGCTACGCGCTCTTGAAGGACGAGCGCGGCAGCGTGCGCTTCGTGGTGGACGTGTTTTCGGGCGTGGTCGCGCAGGCCCTCGAATACGATCCCTTCGGCAAGGTCCCCGATCTATCGGCACCCAGCGCTGAAGCGTCTGCAGTTTCGTCGGCAAGGGGGCACTCCTCCGGACCTCGCGCGACTGCCTTCTCTTGAGTACTTCTGCGGAAACTGGCATCCCGACCTCCACCTTTCGGAAGCTAAACGTCTTCGGCATCTGTGCCTCTTCAGCTTCAAGGCAAAGAGTCTGGTTGACTTTCCGTGGCCGCAGACATCGAGACCTCTCGACTTCACGCTGGGAAACCTGATCGGCATCGAAGGCATTGAGAAGGCCCCGCGAAGCCTGGTGCGGCTCGAACTCCACAACCTAAGGTCGCTCACACGAGTCGAAGTCAACGACGGAAGCAGCCTCCGCAGTGCAGATGGACACGTGCGGCAAGGCCTCCCTGGTCAAGGCGATCGTGGAATTCGAATGCTTGGCGTTGACAAGTGCGCGCCAATTCCGAACCTGGCCTTCATTGCAGACCTTCTGAATTGGAGTTGTTCGGATTCGGGGACGTGGTCGACGACGGGAATCTTCACGGCCAAAAATCTTTGGATCACCCCGAGGATTCGTGCGTCGGGGGAAAGGGCCCTTGCGGCCGCCCGGCGCCGGGGCCCCATGAGCCCCCCCCGGGGGCCCCGGACGCCCGGCCCGGACCCGCCCCATCCCCTCGCGGTGGGAGTTCGCCGCCGAGCGCCACGCCGTAGGGGTTGCGTGGTCTGCGGTTCCGCGGGCCCTTCGGACCGCGTCTCTCCCGGTTGTTGTTGCGCGCTTCGACTCGCCCCCCGGCGGGGCGGTCCCCCCCCGGGCGGCGTTCCCGTGGCCCCCCCTGGGGGGGGTTTCGTGCGGTCGGCGCGGCGGACGGGCTGTGCCGGTTGGCCGCGGTGCGGGGTCGGGCCCCGCCTTCCTCGCGCTTCGCCGGCGCTCGCGGGACTTCGCGGCTCCTCCTTTGTCCGGCGGGGGCGCGCGCCGGGGTCTTGTTGTGCGCGGGACTCTTCGGTCGGCGCGCGGCTTCCTCGCGCTCCCCGGCGCGGCGCGGGAGCCAGCGGCGTCCCTTGCCGCCGGCGCGCGCTCTCGGGCCGCCCGCGCGGACCTCGCGACGGAGAACCGTCGGGCGTGGCCGGCCGGCTTCTGTGGCCCGGGTCGTGCACCCGGGGCGTGCTCGCGGCCCGGCCCGCCGCGACCGCGTTCCGCCCCAGGCGGCCCGGCGGCGGGGGGTTCCCGGCCGCCGCGCTTTCCGGGCCAGCCCGCGGCGCGCTCGCTTCGGCCCCGGCCGATCCACACAAGCTCGCCCGTCTCTCCGGGCGCTCCGTCGTGACGACTTGTGGGCGGGTGGTGGCGGCGGCCGGCCCTTCTCGTCGCCGCCGCGCGCGCCGGGCGGGTCGGACCGGTCGCCTCCCCCCGCGCGCGCGCCTTCTCTTCCCGCGCCGTGAACGGTCAGCCGCTGGGGCCGCGCCGCGCGGCGCGTGCAGACCGGCCGGACGCGGCCTCGCCTGCGCGCGCTGCTGCGCGCGCCTACTCTGCCCTGGTAGGGGTCGGCCCGCGACCCTTTCGGTCGTCGCCGCGCCCCGTTCGGCCTTTACCCGGCGGCCCACTCGGTCTCGCCGGGGTGGTCGCCGGCGGGTCCGCCCCGCGCCGCGGCACCGCGCTCGTGGGGCGGGGGCGCCTCTCCGCGCCCGCCGGCCGCCCCGCCGGGCCCCGCCCCCCCCCCCCGGCCCCCCTTCCCCCCCCCCCGGCCCCCCCCCCCCCCCGGCCGCCGCCTTCCCCCTCCCCCGTGACCTTCCCCGGGACCCCCCCCTCCCCCCCCCCCCCCCGCCGCCCCGGAAAGCCGGAAAAGCCGCCGCCCCCCCCCCCCCCCCCGTTCTCCCCGCCCCCTTTCCCCCCCCCCGGGGAGCCCCCCCCCCGGGCCGAGGGGGGGGGGCGCCTCTCCCGCCCCCGGACGCCGCCGCCCGCGCGGCCCCGCGCCCCCGGCCGGCGCCCGACGCGCCCCCCGCCCCTTTCGCGCGCTCGACCCCCCCAGGGCGCTCGGAACCCTGCCCGACTTTCGAGAAAGAGCGGAAAATAGGCGGCACTACTCCCACACCGATGCGCAAATCGACGTCGTCATGCGACAACGACGCCGCGCTCTTGGCTAGCCCATGATGCGCATCGCGAACGGGGATATCGCGAGAATCTGGTCCCAGAAGCGTCCCCGACGGGTAGTGGAGAGGGTTGACGCAGTGGGACCACGGTCACGGCGGGGCCCGCCCCCCCGCACGCCGTGGAAACGAGGCCGGGACAGCTGAAACCGACGACTAGTGCATCGACGAGTTCCGCAAGGTGGGCTTGGCCCGGATGAAACAGAAGGCCGAGGCCGACCGCCAGGCCGGCGCGGCGGCGGCGCAGCAGAGGTACGAGGACGCCGGAGGGCGGACTCGAGAGCAGCAGCTCGCGCGAGAGGCGAGGCAGAACCGGCGGAGGCCGCCGAGCCGCTGCCGTCTGCGGCCTACGACCGCGGCCGGCGCACGCGATCGGTCGCCACCGCGACCACGATGATGACGCCCGTCACGATCTCCTGCACCCAGTTCGACAGGCCGAGGTGCGTGCAGCCGGTCTTGATCGTGGTCATCAAGAAGGCCCCGACGAGCGAGCCCGAGATGCTCCCCTGACCGCCCGAGAGCGAAGCGCCTCCGATGACGACGGCGGCGATGACCTCGAGCTCGAGCCCCACCGAGTCTGTGGGATCGCCCACGGTGAGCGTGGAGAACTCCATGAGGCCCGCGAGCCCGAGCAGCGCGCCGGCGAGCATGTACACGAGCACGCGCACACGCTCGACCTCGATGCCCGCGAGCCGGGCGGTCGCCTCGCTCGAGCCCACCGCGTACACGTGGCGACCCCCGCGCGTGTACCCGAGCGCGATCCCCGCGAGGGCCGCGACGAGCAGGGCGACGAACACCCCCGCGGGCACGATCGCGAACACCCCCGAGCCCGGCGTGAGGAGCGCGTCGAGGCCGCGCGGGTCCGCGTCGATCTTCTGCTCGTGGGCGAGCCCTTCGCGAGCCCGCGGAGGACGCTCATCGTGCCGAGCGTGACGATGAAAGGAGGGAGGCGCAGGCGCGCCACCATCAGGCCGTTCGCGAGCCCGGCGGTGGTCGCGGTGGCGATGCCCGCGAGGGCCGCGGTGAAGGGGCCCGCGCCCGCCCTCAGCGCCGAGGCGATGACCACGGTCGTGAGGGCCACGGTCGAGCCGACCGAGAGATCGATCCCGCCGTGCACGATGACGAGCGTCATCCCCACGGCCGCGATGCCCACCACCACGGTCTGGCGCGCCATGGTCGCGAGGTTCTGGGGGCTCGCGAAGGTGTCCGGCCGCGCGAGGCTGAGCGCCACGCCGAGGACGACCAGCGCCACGAGCGGCGCGAACCACGCGGCTCGCCAAGGCGCGCTCGCGCGGCTCACGCGGCCCCCTGTTCGGCGTCTCGTGCGGGTCTTGCGCGGCGTCGGGCGTGGCTCCCAGCGCGGCCTCGAGCAGCGCGCTCGCTCACGCCTCCGCGGGCCTCGCGGGCCGAGGCGCCCGCGGCACATGACCGCGATGCGGTCGCACACGCCGAGCAGCTCAGGGAGGTAGCTCGAAACACAGCACGACGGCCCTGCCAGCCAGGGCGAGCTTCGTTTGATGAGCGCGTAGACGCGCGCGCGGCTGCCGACGTCGATGCCGCGGGTGGGCTCGTCGAGCAAGAGGACCTCCACGTCGTGGTGCAAGAGGCGCGCGAGTGCGACCTTCTGCTGGTTGCCGCCGGAGAGCTCACCGACAGCTTGGCGCGGCCCTCGGCACTTGATCTCGAGCCGCTCGATCAGGCGCTCGGTCACAGCGTCGGCGCGCGCCGGGGCCACGAGGCCGAGCGCGGAGCTCAGCTTCTGAGCCAGCCCCGGGCTTCAGCCCGAGCCCGTCGAGCTTGGAGAGCGTGACGTTCTCGGCGATCGACCGTGACAGCAGCAGGCCCTCGCCCTGGCGGTCTTCGCTGAGGAGGCCCACCCCCGCCGCGAGGCACTCCGACGGCGTCGCGTGGCCAAGGGCGCGGCCGCCCAGGCGCACGCTCCCCGCGGTGCGCGCGTTGAGGCCGAAGAGCGCGCGGAGCAGCTCGGTGCGCCCCGCGCCCATGAGCCCGGCGATCCCGAGGACCTCACCCCGCCGCAGCGTGAAGCTCGCCGCGAGGGGGCTCTGGAGCGGACGCGAGCCCCTCGACCTCGAGCCCTCGCCCGCGCGCGGGCGCTCCTCACGAAGAGCTGGTCGACCCGGCGCCCGGCCATCGCGGTCACGAGCTCCGCCGTCGTCGTCCTGGCGACTGCGCCCGTGGCACCGTGGCCCGTCGCGGAGGACCGTGTAGTGGTCGGCGAGTGCGATAATTTCTTCAAGAAAATGAGAGACATACAGGATCGATGCGCCCTCGCCGCGGAGGCGACGAGCCAGCGCGAAGAGGCGCGCCGCGTCCTCGCGTCCGAGGCTGCTCGTTGGCTCGTCGAGGATGAGCACCTTGCAGCGCGCGACCGCCGCTGCGCTCGGTCCGGCGCCGCCGCGCGAGAGCGCCCGCGCGATCTCGACGAGCTGCTGCTCGGCGATCGGCAGATCCGCCGCGAGCGCGTCGACGGGGATGCGGCCGGTCTCCCCGAGCACCTCCGCGAGCCTCGCCTCCGCCTCGCCGGGGCATGCGCGCGCGATCGAGCAGGGGCAGCGCCCCGCGCAGGCGCGGCTCGACGCCGAGCGCGATGTTCTCGGCCACCGTGAGGTGCGGGCACAGCGCGCGCTCTTGGCTCACGAGCGCGACGCCGAGCCGCTGCGCCTCCGCCGCGCCACCGGGGAGAAAGACGTTTCCGTCGAGGCGCACCTCGCCGGCGTCGGCCGTCTCGCCGCCCGCGAGGATCTTCATGAGGGTGCTCTTGCCCGCGCCGTTCTCGCCGAGCACGGCGTGGACGCTGCCCGGGGCCACCTCGAGGGCGACCCCCGCGAGCGCGCGGGTCGCGCCGTACGAGCGGCGGAGGCCCCTCACGGAGAGCCTGGAGGTCATGGCGTCCTCGTGCGCAGGGCCGCGAGCTCTTCCTGTTCGTTCATGACACCTCGCCGTCGGCTCGGGCACCCCACCGACCATCGTTCGCCCCTTCGGTGCTCACTCGCCGGTGCATGGTCGCCTCCCTCGCTTGGCTCGCCGCGCTGGGCGCCGAGTCTACGCGAACCCCGCGCCGCGTCGCGCGGGAACAGGCGAGTCGCTCGCCCTGTGAACCCCGCCGCGAATCCCCTACGCGCGCTCGGAATCCTCAGGGCTACACTCGCGCTGTGGGCAAGTACCGCGCGCGCGATCTCGTGAACGGCCCCACCCTCGTGAGCTGGCTGCGCGTGCCGCTCGCCGCGCTCTTCCCGTTCGCGGTGGGCTCCCCGTGGGCCAGCGTGTGCGTGCTCGCCGCGGCGGGGCTCTCCGACGTCCTGACGGCTGGCTCGCGCGTCGTCAGAAGCTGGCCACCCCTGCCGGCGCGGTCGTCGACGGCCTGACCGACAAGCTCTTTGCAGGTGCCGTGCTCGCCACGCTGGTCGCGCGCGGCGACCTGTCGCTCGCCGCGGTGGCGCTCCTCGGCGCGCGCGAGGTGGGCGAGCTGCCCCTCGTGCTGTGGGTGCTCGCGAGCCCAGCCGCCCGGCGGCGCAAGCTCGACGACCGGGCCAATCTCCTGGGCAAGTTTGCGACAACGCTGCAGTTTGTGACCGTCTTCGCCGTCCTGGTGGGCGCGGCGCGCGCGTCAGATCGGTCTCTGGTCCACCGCGGTGGTCGGCCTCGCGGCGGCCACGAGCTACTGGGCGCGCGCCCTCAGCGCCCGGCGGCGAGAGGGGCCGTGACAAAAGTCATCGCGCGATGATCGTTTCCGTGCCCGGCGACCACGTAGTCTCCAACGATGTCTTCGCCGAGGCTCAGCCGCGCGCGGGTAGCGCTGCTCGCGTTCGCCTCGCTGTGCGCGGTGGGCCTGGCCGCTGCGTGGCTCTCGGCGTGGCGCCGTCTGCCCGCGAAGGCCGAGTCCCCCCTGGCCTCACGGCGGCGTCGGCGCGGTACGTGCTTCGCTGGGATCGCTCGGGCACGGCGCCCGCTCCCGCGGGCCCACCGGGGGCCTTCATGGTCACGAGCAACCTCGGCTACGAGGTGCGCGTCGACCGAGGCTTCGTGGTCGACACGAGCGCGTCGCTCGTCGACTGCCTCGGGCCCGGCGGTGACGTGTGGCGTTCTGCAGGCGAGCGCGCGGCGTCGCGGCTCGCCACGGCCCTCCTCGGCGTCGCGCACGCGGGCCACTCGCAGGCCGTCGATCCGTCGAGCCTCGCGCGCGCCACGCTCACCGACCTCACGGCCGCCGATGGGGACATCGTCGCCGGCGAGACGCGCTTCCCGAGGCGCGCTACCTGCCACGTCACCTCGTGATCGCCGGGGGCGCGGGCCTTCGCCGTACACGGCGACGTTCCCCAACGTCGACACGACGCGCGCCACCCTGTACGTGCGTGGCTCCTGGCGCCGGGCGGGCGGCGAGCCTCACCCCTTCGAGCTCCACAGCACCTCGGTCGACGCGCTGCTCGTCGCCCTGCCCGCGGTCGTCGAAGGTTCTCTCGGGTCGCGCTGCGGTCGTCGTGCTCGAGCGGCGCCTCGCCACGATGTTCGACGACGTCGCGCTCGACGCGCTCGACGCGCTCCACACTCCGGCCGCGCCCGCCACCGCCTCGGCCGCCGCGAAGGCCGTGCTCCGTAACCTCGACCACCGCGCGCGCGTGCGCGTCACGACGCAATGACACAAGTGATGAGAGGATCCCCGGATGAACCTGGAAGTGAGGGCCCGAAGGGGCGAACGACGGTCTATGGCGAGCCCGAGCCGCAGGCGAGGTGTCGCCATGAAGCCCCACGCCCACGTTCTCCCCGTCGTCGCGCTCGCGGTGGCCTCGCTGTCCCTCGCGTCGCTCACGACGGCCGCGTGCGGCAGCGCCGCGACCCCCACCGACGCGGGCGCGGAGGCGGCCGCGCCACCCACGACCTCGACCGCCACGTCGACCTCCGGTCCCGACGGCGGCGCTCTCCCCGACGCGACCGCCGCCGACGCGACCCCCCTCGACGCGAGCGCAGCCGGGTGTTGGCAGGCCCTCTCCATCCCCAACTTGTCGACCATGGGCAACGCCGGCGCCGGATACGCGGCCCCCTCGGTGGCCGGCGCCTGCGAGGGCGACCAGTTCGTCATTCGCTCGAACGGCATTTCCCACCTTTGAATACGTGCCGCTCACGCCCAACGGGCTCCAGGCAAAGAACTACGCGTTCAGGATCCCGCGCGCGCCGGCCGCCGCCGCCGCCCCGACCGACATCCCGCTGCTCGGCAACGTCGCCGTGACCGTCACCGGAATACCCATCTTCGGGCCCACCGAGAACCCCATGGACGGCTACCGCGACCCGGTCCTCGACGACCGCCTGCGCAACCTGCTCGACGACTGCATCGGCCACACCGCGCCCCAGGGCACTTACCACTTTCACGCGCGCCCGGAGTGCGTAATAGTGTCGTTGGGCGGCGAAAACGAGGTCTCGTGCTCGCGTGGTCGTTCGACGGATACCCCATCTTGGCGCCCATCGTGTGCACCGACGCGGCCTGCACGACCACGAAGCGCGTGAGGAGCCGTGGAAGCTCACCTGGCCGAATACACGATGGCCACGCGCGGCCCCGCGTGGGACATCCACGCCTACGAGGCGGGCCTGGGCGATCTCGACAAGTGCAACGGACTGCCCATCACCGAGCCCGGCGCGAAGTACGACTACGCATACTTCGCGACCGACACGTTCCCCTACTTCATGGGCTGCTACCACGGCACGCCCACGCCGAACCGCTGAGCGCCGTCAGGCGCCACACGCAGCTCATTCGTTCCCTGATAGAGTGGGCCGAGGATGACGACACGCCCCACGCCGCTGCCCTTCGCCTACGGGAAGCGCCCCGAGGACCTCGAGGTCTTGGCGCGCTCCAGCCTGCTCCGCGGCATGCACATCAAGGAGGTCAGCACCCTCCTCGAGCTGCTCGATCAGCTCGCGCTCGCGCCCGGCACCTGTGTCTTTCGCGAAGGCGACGAGGGGGACGCCATGTACTTCGTCCTCGAGGGCGAGGCGCGCCTGCGGCGTGGCCAGCTCGAGCTTCGGCCCGTGGGGCCCGGCGACCACTTCGGCGAGCTCCGCGCTCCTCGGCGGCCGCGCGCGGGCCGCCTCGGTGCTGGCCTACACCGACATGCGCCTCGCGCGGCTCTCGCGTGCGCGCTACCTCTCCTTCGCCGAAAGCACCCTGCCGCTGCGCTGCACTTCACGCAGGGGGCTGGCGCACCCTCGGCGACGAGCTCGTGGCCATGACCGACAGCGTCGGGCTCCTCGCCCTATCAGCGCTCGGTGCCTCGCCAGATCGGAGGTCCGCGTGAGGCGCGAGGCCGGGGGCGATCTCCTCGTGCCCACGGGCACCCTCGCGGGCACCTGCTCCTCGTGAGCGCGAAGGAGCGCTCGTCGTCGCCGCGCAGCTCAACAAGAAGGCGGCGTCGCTGGAGGCGGCGATCGTCGCGAGCCTCGACATCGACGTGCTCACTCTGGCCGACATGGAGGGGCGCGATCTTCCGGCGGAGCGCGGCGCTCGCGCTGCTCGAGGCGGCCAGGCGCGCGGGGGCCGAGCTCGGGGGCGCGCGGGTGCGCATGGGCTCGCCGCTCGAGAGCGGGCAGGTGGTCCACCTCGATCCGCTGCCCAAACCCGTGGACGAGCCCGCGCGCCTCGACGTCTTGTCGCGCGCGCTCGCCGGGGTCATCGCCGACGATCTCCCGCTCCGCGAGGAGGTGTGGCAGCTCGACGAGGCGCGCGCGGAGCTCGACCGTCGCGGCTTGGCCGACGCCGCGGCGAGCCTCCAGAGCCGTCGCGAGGTTACGGTCACGCTGGCGACCTGCGGCGAGACCTTCGCCCTCGGCCTCGGCCCCCGTCGTGCCCCGCGCCGGCTACCTCGAAGGCCTGTCGCTCGAGGCTCACCCCGCGGGGCTCCTGCTGCGCCTCGGCGCGCGGGTCGAGCGCGAGATGCCGCTCCACCGGGCCACGCGCGTCGATCCCCCGTCACCAGGGCCGCGCACCCCGCTACGGCGGCGAGATGACCGCCTCGGCCCGGCGGTGGCTCCACGGCCTCGGGGTCGAGAGCGTCGGCCGCTACAACGAGCTCTGTGTCTCGGCCTCCGGTCGACGAGGTCATCCGCGTGGCCGAAGGCTTCCACGAGAAGTGGATAGGTCGCGTCGCCGACGCGGTCGCGAGCCGCGCCGATCGCGTCAAGATCATCGCCATCGCGGGGCCCTCGTCTTCGGGCAAGACCACGTTCATCAAGCGCCTCACCACGCAGCTCCGCGTGAACGGCCTTCGCCCGCGTGCGCTCTCGCTCGACGACTACTACGTAGACCGTGAGCGCACCGTGCGCGACGAGCGAGGCGAGTACGACTTCGAGGCGTTCGAGGCGCTCGACTCCACCCTGCTCCAGGACCACCTCGCGCGCCTCATGCGCGGTGAGCGGCTGCGCACGGCCAAGTACGACTTCGTGCTGGGCAAGAGCCTCCCCCAGGGCGGCGCGGAGCTGTGCCTCGAGAAGGAAGACGTGCTGCTCCTCGAGGGCATCCACGGCCTGAACCCCGCTCTCGTGGGCTCGGCGGTCCCCGAGGAGGCGCGCTTCGGGATCTTCGTGCACCCTGCGACCACCCTCGCGTTCGACCGCGCGAGCGTCTTCGCGCCCGACGACCTCCGACTGCTCCGCCGCATCGTGCGTGATCGGCACTCACGAAACTACACCGCGGCCGACACCATCACCCGCTGGCCGTCGGTCCGCCGGGGCGAGCTGTGCCACATCTACCCCACGCTGCAGGCCGACGTGGTGTTCGACTCGGCCCTCGTCTACGACGAGCGTGCTCATGACCTACGCAGAGCGCTACCTGCTCGAGGGTGCCTCCTCACACCCCGCGTTCACCACGTTCCGCCTGCGGAACTTGATAGACCACTTTCGTGACCATCTACCCAGACCACGTGCCACCGACGTCGGTGACGCGCGAGTTCATCGGAGGCAGCGGCTTCGAGTACTGAGCTAGTCCCCTGGAGTCGTGGTTCGTATCAGAAGTCGGGTCTTCGGTGTCATTCCGAGGAGCGAGGGGGTGCCCCGTTTTCGGCGGCGGCGGGCCCGTCCTCAACTCGGTCGTCGTTCCGCGCGGTGGAGGCGGCGCTTTGCGCTCAGGGGACAGTGGTTTCGGGGGTGACCGCGCGAGAACGCCGACCCTCGAACATGAGTATCCTCCCACCGCCGCCGAAAACGGGACACCCCTCGCTCCCTTGGGGCGGGAAAGGCCGAGCCGCGCGACTACTGGGAAGGGATCACGCTTCCAGGAGACTAGCACCCTGTCAGCGGCCGAGGATCCGCGCGAGCAAGCCGGCCTCACCGGCCTCGTCGCGGGGCTTCTCGCGGCAGCGGCAGCGCTGGTCGCGCGGGACATCCCCGAGGACCTGCTCGATGTGCATCCCACACCCCGCGAACGTCGGCTTCTGGCGGCTCGTGCACTCGACCCTTCGACACATGACAGCGCTCCTTGCTGGCCGCTCCGGTTCGGCGCGGCGCGTGGTCTGCGGGTTGGAGCCAGCACGACGGGCGATGGGTTCATGGCGACTCCTCGCCTTCCGTCTCAGGCTCGCCATCGACCCTTCGTTCGCTCCTTTGGAGCGCACCTCCAGGTTCGCGTGGCCTGGTCGCACGACCCTCGATCGAGGGACGGCTACGGCGCGAGGAAGAGCCTCCCCGAACGCCTCGGGTACGTGAAAATTGGGCTTAGGCGTGCGCGTGGGGCGGAACGCCGAAAGGCACAGGCGATCGCGCCCCCGCCTCGCGTCTCCTTCCATGCGAAAGAGACCCAGAGGCAGGCGCTTGCCCGGGCCGAGCGCGGCGACCAGCTGCGGGGGCCGAAAGGGCGACCTCGACTGTGGCCTTTCGGCCCGCGGCGTCGCGCCGCGTACCCACCTTGGCCCCGCTCGACCAGGCGATGTCCTCGCGCTTCGCCTCGCGATCGACGTCGATGTCGAACCAGTGCCCGAAGGGGCCGAGCTCGATCTCGAAGTACCTGCGCGGGTGGGCCGGATCCGGTGTGAGAAAGAGCCGACGCAGTCCTCCTGGTAGAGCGCTCGCGCTCGTGGTCGACCGGGCGGGAGGTGTCGGTGTTGAGGCCCGCACCCTCGAGCTCCCACAGCCCGTAGAGCGCCTGATCTGACCACAGAAACCTGACCGTGGTGCGAACGCCCGTGGGGCGGCCGGACCAGTCGGTGTCCCACGTCAAGGGGTGGCGGTGGCCCACACCGCGTCGACCTGACCGTCGAGCTCCGGCGGCGCGCCGCGGAGCCGGCTCGCGCGCACCTCGCCGCCCGCGCGGTCCGCCAGGCCGCCCGCGCCCCTCCCGCATCGGCGGTCCCGAGCGGGGCCGCAGGGGAGGGGCGCGAGCCCGGCGCCACCTCGCCGCCTGCCCCCTCGTGGATCGCGAACCCTGCCATGCCGAGCAAGTGAGCCGGCCGGCGCTTCTCGAGCAGGGACGCCCCGTCGCCCACGACCCGCGGCTTGTCGAGCGAGACGCCGAGCCTCGGCGGCGATCTCCAGCAACGGCGAGTGCGGTGGCCCTCAAGCTCGCGGGCGAGCGCGTCGCTGTCCCACAGCCCGAGCACTTCGGCGACCACGCGATCGACTGAGCACGGGGTTCGTGCCGGCGACCGCGAGGGCCTCGGGCCCCGGGTACCAGGCCAAGCCGTCGCCCCCATGAAGGGCGCGCCCTCCACGAGCACCACGTGCGGCGCCTCCACCTCGAGCACGTCCGCGATGCGCTCGGCGAACGTCTCCAGCGCCGCCACTATGCGCCTCGCGACTCCGCCGGGGCACGTCGGCGCGCTTCCCGAGCGCGAGCGCCGCGCCCAGCTCGGTGCATGCGCCACTTCTGGCTGAAGGCGGGCGTCCGGTCGGAGAGCATGACGGTGCCCCTGCATCCCTGATACCTGCAGAGAAAACGCCGGAGCGATGGGTCTTCAGCTGGGGCCGAGATGAAGAGCCCCGCGTCGAGGTGCTCCGCGAGCGCCTTGGGATGAGCAGCGTGGGCACGTGCGTGCGCTCCATGCCGCGGAGGCGCAGGGGCTTGCCGGGCATGTCGCCCTCGACGTCGAACGTGCCGTCGTCGTCCCATCGCGACGAGCGGCACGCGCTCTTCGCTCGCCATCGCGGCGTAGCCCTGAGACGCGCACGAGGCGCTCCCAGTCCGCGTGCTTCGCGCCCCAGCCCTCCGCGACCGTGATCGCCGTGTGCCCTCGCGCGCGGAGGCACCGGATGATGCCGCGCACGAACTCGGGATCGGTGATGCGACCGCGGAGCCCGTCGTCGCCGCCCGACCTCGCGGGGTCCTCGGACCACTCCGAAGCCGCCGAGGTTCGGCAGATGAGCACCTTCGTGCTCGGCGGCCGGGACGGACGGCCGCCTCGCACGCGCGCCGGCCGAGCTCGAGCGGGTGCCTCCCGGACAAGTGCGCACGGGCCCGCGATCGGCCGCGATACGCGCGCGGTGACGCTCGCGGAGGGCCGCAGCGTCGACGACGCTGCCCGAGGTCACGACGGAGGGACCGGAGGTCCAGGTCGTGGACGCCTGACTCGGTCACGTCGACCGAGCTGGCTTCGTCGCCACCGTGGGCGCCGAGGTCGTCGCCGTCGCTGGGGCGGTCGATGTGGTGGCCACCGTCGCATCGCCGGAGTGCGCGCTTTCGCACGTGTTTCGGTTGCATCCCAGCGCAGCGAGGGCGACGATCCACGTGCACCGCTGCGCCTCGACGACCTCACCATGACGACCACCTCGCCCTCGCACCTTACGCCGCGCCTGCGCCAACCACCACGTGGAACGCCCGCGGGCCTCTGGCGATTCTGCTGTCGTCGGCGATCGTCGCGGCCTCCTTCCCCGCCCGAACGGCGACATGGCCGACGTGGCCTTGCCCCCCCGAAGTCCTCGCGGGGGAGCCGGCGCTTCCGCCGCCGCCACCACCCCCCCCCAGCCTCCGCAAGAAGGCGGCGCGCCCGCCAAGTCGGACGCGAAAGAGCCCGCGAAGGCCCCGCGTCGTCGAGCGGTGGCGGCGGTAGCGGTAGCGGCGGCGGTGGCGGTGGTGGTCCCCGCTCGTCCATCGATCGACCGGCATCGTGCTCCTCGTCGCAGGCGGCGTGGTGGTGGTGGGCGGCACCACGATGCTGCTCGTCGGCGCCGGCGTGCGGCCCGACGGCAAGGCGAAGGGAGGCCAGACCGGCCTGCTCGTCGCGGGCGCCGTCACGACCACGGTCGGGCTCGGGGTGGCCGCGATCGGCCTCGTGCTGCTCTTGCGCTCGGAACAGCGGCCACCTGCCCCCGCTGAGGTCCTCACCTCCGACGCCCACCCGCCATGCGCTCGCCCGCGTGGTTCGCCGAGACGCCCGGCGCGGTCGGCTCGCCGGGCACGTTGGGGACGCTCGAGACGTTGGGAACGCCGGTGACGGTCCCGCTGGCGTCCGGCACCTTCTGAGAGCGGGGCCGTCACCGCGCGGACGGCGAGCGCTTGGGTTCTCCGCCCGAGGGGCGCTATGTTCGTGAAGTGGCCCGGCTGTCGTCGCTGAAGAATCGCTTGCTCTCGGCGCTGGGCCTCCTAGCGCTGGCCCTCTCCGCGGCGTCGACGCTCTTCACGCCCGTCGCGCTCGCCCAGGGACTTCACGCCGGGTCACCGCAAGCCGGGGAAGCCCGGAAAGCCAGGTCCCGCCAAGCCGGGCCCCGCCAAGCCAGGTCCCGCCAAGCCGGGGACGCCGGGGCCCGCGAGGCCGGGGACGCCCACGCCCGGCCAGCCGCCGCCCGGCGAGCCCGGGCGCCCTGGAGCGCCGTCGGGCGTGCTCATCGAGCGCTACACGCGCATCGTCCTCAGCCAACCGGGGTCGCCGTTCCCGCTCCAGCGCCTCGCGCAGCTGTACCGGGACAAGGACGGCAACATCGCCAACCTCGTGAAGGACTTCGAGGGGCGCGCGGCGCAGTCCGGGCCCGACCAGTACGCCGCCACCGCGACGCTCGCGGGAATCTACAAACTCGACGGACGCGGCGACGACGCCGTGAACCTTCCAGCGATCGCGCTGAAGGCGACCGATCCTCCGCCATTCTCGCCCTCGCCGCCTCCTCCAAGACCGCGGCGGCACGGCCGCCGCGCGGACGCGGTACGAGCAGGGGCTCGCGCTGGAGACCGCCGCGCCGGAGCGCGAGCAGACCATCCGGCACGCTGATGACCCCGCGCTCGACGCGAAGGACCTCGCCGCCGCGAAGGCCGCGCACCTGCAGCTCGTGAAGATGCAGCCGACGAGCCTCTTCGTGCGGGGTGAGCTCGGCCGCGAGCTCTTCACGCGCGGTGAGTTCGAGAAGGCCGAGGTCGAGCTGAAGGAGCTCGTCACCGCGGCGGCGGGCGACAACCGCGCCCTCGCGCCCGCGCTGGAACCTCCCGGCGGGCCCAGGCCAAGGCGCACAAGAACAAGGAGGCGCTGGCCACGTTGAAGCGCGCGCTCTCGGCGGCGGGAGCCGAGGCGGCGGTTCGAGGCGAGATTTACGAAACGATCACGGAGCTTTTACAGGGCCGACCAGCAGCCGCCGGTGCTGGTCAAGCAGCCTGAGGACGAGCACCCCACCGACTTCGCTCGCCTCGCCTTGCTCGGCTCGCTCTACGAAGAGACGGGCGACGCCAAAGCAGGCGCTCGAGACCTACAAGCGGGCGCTCGCCGTGAACCCACGGCACATCGATCTGCGCCTGAAGGTCATCCGCGTGCTGCAATCACAAGGCGAGCTCGACAAGGCGATCGCTGAGTACGAGGGGCCATTCGCGCGGCCCCGAACAACCCCGACGTTCGTGTTCGAGCAGTGTGAGGCGCTCATGCAGCGCGGAGATCGCCCGCGCGCCTGCGCCTGCTGACCGAGCCTTTCAGGCGCGGGCCGGCGCACCGACGAGGACGTCTGCAGATCGCCTGGCCGATTTTCTACGGTCGCATCGGCGAAGGCGAGCGCTCGATGAAGGTGCTCCAGCGCCTCGCCCACGTGTCCACCGGCGATCCTGGGCACCTGGTCGACCTCGGCGACCGCTACTTCCAAGACGGAAACCAGGCGCTGGCCATCCAGACCTGGAAGCGCATCTTGGCGGTGATCCGCCGCGGGCGAAGGCCCTGTCGGCCCTCGGCGACGTGTACCTCGAGCACGACATGACCGCCGACGCGCTCGCGGCGTTCAAGGAGGCCACGCAGCTCGACGCCGCGGGCGTCACCTACAAACAAGCAGCTCGCGTCGGCGCACGAGCGGAGCAAACAGTACCGAGAGGCGCACGCGATCTGGCAAGAGATCGCGGCGAAGGCCGCCACCACGAACGACAAGCTCCTCGCCCGGGAGGCGCGCACGCGGCTCGTGTCGCTGTGGGGCTTCGAGCACCAGCTCGAGCCCCAGCGTCTCGTGCTGCGCGAGCGGTTCTCGCGCCCGTCGCCCGACCCCGAGGTGGGGCGCACGCTGGCCGAGGTCGAGCTTCACCTCCGCAAGCTGTCCGACGCAGAGGCGACCCTCCGCCGCGTCATCGAGCTCGCGCCCGGCGACGCGGAGACGTATCTCGCGCTCGAGCGGGTGCTGGTCCAAGAGAACAAGGTCCCCGAGGCCATCGTCGTCCTCGAGAAGCTCGTCGCGGTGGAGCCCCGCCGGGCGCGCGAGCTCTACCAACGCATGGCCCAGTACGCCCTGCAGATCTACCGCGACGACGACGCCATCAAGTACGCCGCGCGGGCGTCGAGCTGAACCCGGACGACGCCGAAGGTCACCGGCGCCTGGGCGACATGTACCGCTCCCGTCAGGACACCGATCGGGCGGTGGTCAGTCACCGCGCGGCCATCCAAAAGAACGATCGCCTGTTCATCGTTTACTTCTCGCTCGCCGATCTGCTCCTCTCGAAGGGTCAGTCGGACGAGGCGGATCGGCTCTTCCGGCGCGTGGTGCGCGGCGCCCCCGACGAGGAGCTCGTGGCCCGCGCGGCGCGCCTGTCGATGCAGATAAACCTTGGCCGAGGCACGCTCGAGTCGCTCGAGCAGGACCTCTTGCCCATCGCGATCGGCAACCCGCAGCGCACCATCTTCCGCAAGCTCCTGGTGGAGATCTACGGCAACCTCACGTTCGGCCTCGTGCAGCGCGTGCGGCACGGCGGCGGAAAAGACGCCGCGGACGCCCGGGTCGCGCTGGCCCGCATCGCCGCGCGCGGTGAAGCCCGCTCCTCGACGCGCTCGTGATCCCGACGCGGGGCAGCAGCGGCGCGTGGCGATCGACGTGCTCGCGTACGTGGAGAACCGAAACGCGGGGCTGCCGCTGCTCTCGTTCGCGCAGGGCAACGCGGAGCTCTCGCTCCGGGCGCGCGCGATGGTCGCGTCGGGGGCGCTCCGCGATCCGGGGCTCTTGGCCAAATACGAGGCGCTCGTGTTCCCCAAAGGCGAGGGAGGCGAGGTGGGCGTGGCGTCGGATCCCATCGCCGTCGCGGCCGCCTGGTCGATCGCAAAATCCCAAGACAAACGTGCACTTGCGCCGCTCCGTCGGCTCCTCAAGCTGGGCACCCCCGAGATGCGCGCGTTCGCGGCGCTGGGCCTCGCCGCGAGCGCTGACCGACGGCGTCGACGCGCTCCCGCGCGAGGCCGCCCTGGTCTCGCTCGCCAGGCTTGGCGCGGTGAAGGCCGACTCGCCCCGGGCCAAGGCGGCCACGAGCGCCATGGCCGACGCGGTGTTCGCCGGCCGAGCCGGCGCCACGACGCTCCCGCAGGCGGGCGCCTACGGCCTCGTGCTGCTGGCGACCAAGGGCGCCGCGGACGCGAAGCTCGATCCGCTGCCCGTACCCGACGAGGCGCTCGACGGCGAGCGCGCGCTCCGGCAGCTGCTCGACGTGCCGACGACCGAGAAGGCGAGCCCAGCATCGCCGCCCTCGCGCGCCACCCCGACGCGGCGCTCCGGGTGAAGGCGATCGCCCTCCTCGCGCGCTCCAAGGGAGAGGCCGCGCAGCTCGCCATGGTCGGCGCGCTCACCGATCCCGACGTGAACGTGCAGCGGGTGGCCCTGAACGCCGTCGGCGTCGCGGCGAACCAGCGGGCCACCGAGGAGGTCGTGCGCGTCCTGCGCGAGCACCGCCAGTGGTCGGTGCGCACCCTCGCCTGCGCGGCGCTCGGTCGCATCGGGAGGGCGGGCGGCGGCACGGAGCCGACGGCGGCGCTGCGAGCGGCGGCGCGCGCGGAGCCCTTCGCGCTCGTGCGCGAGGCGGCCCTGCTCGGCCTCGTCGAGGCGGACGCGACCGCGGCGCGCGCTCTCGCCGCGGAGATGGCCAAGGACGATCCAGAGCCGCGGGTCCGCGAGACGGCGGCCAAGATCGCGCGCGGCGCGGCCGCCCGCTGAGTCGGTTCCCCGTTGCGGACACCCCAGAGCCCTCCCCGCTCTGCGGCGAAGCTCGTCGGCTCGCGCCGGCCCATCGCGCGGATACGTGGCGCGCGGCGGACACGAAGGGCAACACAACGCCCTGAGCGCGCGGTAAGGATACGTATGGTCGAGAAGCCGAAACGCCGCCTGTTCGGCCTGCTCCGCGCGCGCAAGTCCGACGAGAGCGCGCCCGCGGCGAGCCCCGCCGACTCGGCCGCTCTTTGGAAGGCACACGATCGCGCGACGGCGAGCGCGCGGGAGGTCGGCGAGACCGCGCAACGGGTCGCGTCGAGCCTCGCCAAGCAGCGCGCGGCCATCGAGGCCGTGGGCGAGCGCGCGCGCGGCGCCTCCACCCGCGCCACCGATCTGGCGACGAGCTTCGCCCGCGTGAGCTCGGTGTTCGAGCGTCTCTCGCTCGTCGCGCTGAACGCGTCGCTCGAGGCCGCGAGGCTCGGCGAGGAGAGCGGGCAGCCCCTGCGGCTCGTGGCCGACGAGGTCCGCCTGTCCGCGGCCCGCGGCGCCGAGAGCGCGCGCGAGCTCTCGGCGACGCTTGACGATGTCGGCGCTGAGGTGAGCCAGCTCACGAGCTCGCTCGACCGCGCTCGCGAGGCCGCGACCGACCTCTCCCAAGAGACGGCGCGCATCGCCGGCGCGGCTGGCGACGTCGGCGGGGCGCTCGGCGAGCTGGCCGAGCGCATCAAGCGGCTGACCGACACCGACCCCGAGACGGCGCGCGCCCTCTTGGACGCGGTGGAGCACGGGCGCGCCTTCGTGAACGCCCTCGGTGCGCTGGGAGAGAAGGTGCCACGGGGCATCCTCGTGGGCGTGCTCCGCCCCGTCATCGAGCCGCTCGGGAAGTGGTTCGGCGAGGACGACGGCGAGGAGGAGCCATGAGCGGCTCTCGGCAGGCCGGGCGGCCGCGTTGAGCGCGCGTGACGCCGAGCTCGCGCGGCTGCTCCTCAAGGAGCTCGAGCGCCACGCGCGCACGCTGGCTGGCGGCGACGCCGAGGACGTGACCCGCGCGCTCCACTCGCTGAAGGGATCGGTCGGGCTGGCCGGTGAGAGCGAGCTCGCGAGCGCGCTGATCCGACTGGAGCGCAGGCACTCGCGCGGGGAGGAGAGCGCCCGCTCGGAAGCGCTCGAGCTCTTGCGCCGCGCGGCCGCGCGCGTCCGCGATGGGCTCCCCGCCCTCGAGTCGCTGTGGCCAGAGCCGCCCCGCGATCTCGAGTCGGCCACTCCGCCGCCCGCATTGCGTGTAGAATACATCTCCAGCGTCACCGAGCGCCTCTCCGCGCTCGACCTCTCGCTCGGCGAGCGGGACACCGCGGCGATCACCCGTCAGCTGCACACGCTGAAGGGAGCAGCGAGCGCGGTGGGCGACGACGCGATGGCCTGGTTCTGCCACGGCCTCGAAGAGGTGCTCCGCCGCGGGAACGCCCCGGAGGGCTCGCTCGATGACGCGCTGGCCGAGATCGCGCGGCACCGCCCTACGCTCTCGGCGCTCCTCGACGACCCTGCCCACGCGCTGGAGCTGCTCCGAGCGCCTCGCTCCGGGCGGAGCGAGGCGCCCGCGACCGTTCACCCCGCGCTCTCCACGCACACTGTGCGCATCGAGCTCTCCTCGGTCGATGCCCTCCTCGACGGCTTCGCGGTCTCGCGCGCGGTGCGCGACGGGATGGGCGCGCGCGCCATGGCCGACCTGAAGGCCGCCGCCGAGCTGCGCGGCCTGCGGACCGACCTCGCCGACGCCCTCCGACACATCGGGCCCCCGCGCCCCTGGGGGGCGCCCGCCGCCGCGCTCGCGCAGGTGGCGCGCGTGGCGCGTCGGGTGGCGGCGCTGGCCGACGAGCTCGACCGCCGCGCGCAGGCGGCCCACGACGCGGACGCGACCCTCCGCGAGGTCAACGACGGCGCCCGGCAGCACCTCTCGGCGATGCGCCAGACCCCCGCCCGCGAGCTCTTCACGCAGCTCTCCGCGGCCGTCGCGACGGAGGCGAAGCGCGCTGGACGGGCGGTGCAGGTCGTGGTGCGCGGCGGCGACGAGATGCTCGACCGGCGCTTGATGGAGCGTCTGCTCGATCCATGCCTCGCCCTGGCCCGAAACGCGGTCGCCCACGGCATCGAGCCCGGGCACGCGCGCGCGGCGCTGGGCAAGCCGCCCACGGCGACCGTCACCCTGACGGCCCGCCGCACCGCGAACCGCCTCGCGCTCGGCGTCAGCGACGACGGCGCGGGGGTCGACGTGGGGGCCCTCCGGGCGCGGGCCCTTGCCGCCGGCGCCATCAGCCCGTCGCTGGCCGACCTCGCCGACGACGACACGCTGCTCTCGCTGCTCTTCTTGCCGGGCTTCTCGACGTCGACGAGCGCCGACTTGCTGGCCGGACGTGGCATCGGGCTCGCGCTCGCGCTCTCCGCGGTCGAGCGGTTGGGTGGCACCTTGCGGTTCGCGACCCTGCCCGGGCGCGGCGTCGAGGCGCTCATCGACCTCCCCGTCGAGGTGGGGTTGGCGAGCGTGCTCTGGGTGCACGTGCGTGGCGTACGGCACGCGCTGCTGGCGTCGCACGTCCTCGCCGTTCGCGAGCCGCCGGCCTCGGACACGGACGAGCGCGCGCCCCACCTCGGCGACTGCCTCGAGCCGCAGGCGCCGTCGAGCTACCGGTTCGTCCTCGAGCTCGGCGAACGCGCCGACACGCCGTCGTTCAAGGTCGGTGTCGACGCGATCGAGGGCCCGGACACGGCGCTCGTGCGCCCTGTGGGGCGACTCGTCCTCGGGCTGGGCCCCTACGCCGGCGCGATCGTGCAGGGCGACGGTGGCGTCACTCTGGTGCTCGACGCTGCGCTGCTCGCGCCGCGGGCACGCGCGCTCACGCTCGTGGCCGACAACGCGCGCCTCGGCGAGCCCCCGCGAGGCCCCGCGTGAGCCACCTCGTCGCGCCGGCAGCCATCTCACATCTAGCGGATATCGCCTCCATTTTCGCGATCGCAAGGACACCCGCGGGGGATCCGGTGAGCCTCGCGCGCGAGCTCGAAGAGGAGCGTGCCCGCCCGCAGACCCGGCTCTGGATCGCGCTCGGCGAGGGGGGCGACGCGGGCCCAATCGCGGGTGCGCTCCTCGCCTGGCGGGTGGCCGACGAGCTCACGATCCTCGACGTCGCCGTGGCACTGGCCCACCGCCGCCGTGGGTACGGGCGCGCGCTGGTCGCGTTCGCCCTTCGCGCCGCGAAGGGGGAGGGCGCGCGGGTCGCGCTCCTCGAGGTCCGCGCGAGCAACACCCCCGCGCGGGAGCTCTATCGTAGCTTCGGGTTCGAGGACGGCCGGGTCCGCCGGGGCTACTACGCCGACGGCGAGGACGGCGTCGAGATGCACGCGCCGCTCACCTGAGCGTCGTCGCGCGCGGATCGACGCGCGGCCGGCGCCCCGTCCTCGCGGCGCCTCGGCGCGCAAGGAAATGGGCTACGCTCACGCGATGCGATCTCTCGCCAAAGCGGCGCTCCTCGTCTCGCTCGCCCTCGTCGCCTCGGTCCCCCGAAGCGCCGGCGCAGACGCCGCCGCGAGCCCCCTCCGTCGCGGGCTCGCCGAGCTCGAGGCCTCCAAGTACGACGACGCCGAGCGATCCCTTCGCGACGTGAAGGGCGAAGGCGAGCCGCTCGCCAAGGCCGCGCTCGCCGAGCTCCTCGTGACGCGCGGCAAGTACGAGGACGCTGACCGCCTCGCGGCGACGGTGGGCGGCTCCGCGGCCGCGAAGGCGACCGCCACGCTCGTGCGCGCTCGTGCGCTCGCCGCCGTGGGCAAGCGCGCCGACGCCGCGAGGCTCCTCGAGGGCCAGAAGGGCTCCGCCGGCGTGGAGGGGCGGCGGATTCGCCTCATGCTCGGCGAGCTGTTGCTCCAGCTCGGCAAGCACGCCGAGGCCGAGCCCGTGCTGATGACCCTCATCGCGGACTTCAACAGCGACGCCATCGTCGCGACCGACGCGGAGGGGCTCGCGCTCGCCGGCCGCGCCGCCCACCTGCTCCGCGTCCCCCGCGACGCCAACACGCTCTTCAACCAGAGCGAGCGAGCCGACAAGAAGCGGGTGGCCACCCTGCTCGCGCGCGGCGAGCTGTTCCTCGAGAAGTACAACCCCGGCCTGGCCGAGGAGGTCCTCCGCGAGGCCCTCGCCCTCGCGCCGAAGAACCCCGACGTGCTCGTCGCGATCGCCCGCGTGAAGCTCGAGCAGACCATGGACTTCGGCGCGGCCAACAAGCTCCTCGCCGAGGCGCTCGCCACGAACCCACGGCACACGGGCGCGCTCGCCGTGCGCGCGGGCATCGCGCTCCACGACATGGAGATCCCCGAGGCCGAGACGTCCATCCGCGCCGGGCTCGCCGTCGACCCCGGCAACATCGAGCTCATCGCGCTCGCCGCGACCGCCCGCTTCCTCGACGACGACGCGGCGGGCTTCCAGGCGCGCAAGCGCGAGGCGCTCGCCAAGAACCCGGAGAGCGCCGAGTTCTTCCGGGTCGTCGCGGAGCTCGCCGAGTGGGAGCACCGCTACGACGACATCGTGGCCATGATGGAGGAGGCGGTCCGCGTCGACCCCGAGGACGTACGCGCGTGGGCGATCCTCGGCCTCACGGCGCTGCGAAACGGCGACGAGACGCGAGGGCTCGAGGCCATTCGAAAGGCGTGGCGCAAGGACTCGTACAACGTGCGGGTGAAGAACACGCTCGACCTCTACGAGAAGCGCATCGCCCTCGAATACGAGACCGCGGCCACCGGCGCGTTCAAGGTGCGGTACCCAAAGGCCGAGAAGGCGGTGCTCGAGCGCTACGTGCCTCGCCTCGCGGGCGAGGCCTGGGCGAGCATGAAGGCGAGGTACGGATTCGTCCCGAAAAAGCCTGTGTATCTCGAGTTTTACGCCGGTCGTGAGCCCTTCAGCGTGCGGACGAGCGGCCTGCCGAACACCGGCATCCAGGGCGTGTGCTTCGGCCCCGTGGTGGCCGCTATCAGCCCGGGGAGCGAGCCGTTCAACTGGGGCAACGTCGTTTGGCACGAGCTCGGCCACGTGTTCGCGATTCAGCAATCGAAGAACCACGTGCCGAGGTGGTTCACCGAGGGGCTGTCCGAATACGAGACCATCGCGCGGCGGTCGGAGTGGCAGCGCGAGCTCGACCCCGAGCTCTACCTCGCGCTGAAGAAGGGGCGGCTGCCCGGTGCAGTGAGCATGAACCGCGCCTTCACCCACGCCACGAACGGCGCCGACGTGTCGGTCGCGTATTACGCCTCGAGCCAGATGCTCGTGTTCACCGTCGAGACGTTCGGCATGGCCCGGGTGGTCAAGGCGCTCGAGCTGTGGGGCGCCGGAAAGCGCACGCCGCAGGTCCTCCAGGAGGCCTTCGGCGTCCCCCCGGAGCAGTACGACGCCCGCTTCCGCGCCTGGGCCCTCGCGCGGCTCTCTCGCTACGACCGGCAGTACGTCTTCGACGACCGCCCCGCCACCGTGGAGGAGGCGACGGCGAAGGTGAAGGCCGCGCCGAACGACGCCACCGCGCACGCGGCGCTGGCGTTCGCCATGACGGTGGCCCACGACAAGGGCGCGAAGGCGGAGCTCGACGCCGCGTTGAAGCTCGACCCGAAGAACGCCGACGCGAACTACCTGGCGGCGAAGGTCGCGGCGAAGGACCCGGCCGAGGTCGAGCGACGCGCGCGTGTCCTCACCGACAACGGCCACGACGGCTACGACGCGCGCATGCTCCTCGCCGAGGCGGCGCAGGCCAAGAAGGACAAGGCCGCGACCCGGCACGCGCTCGAGAGCGCGCGGCGCTTCGACGCGAGCCGCCCCGATCCGCTGAAGGGTCTGTTGGAGCTCGCCCTCGAGGACAACCGCAAGGGGGACGTCCTGCCGCTCGTCCGAGAGCTCGCGAAGCTCGAGCAGCACGACACCACCCTCTGGCGCGCCTACACCGCCCAGCTCGTCGAGGCGAAGGCCTGGGCGGAGCTCGTGGCGGTCGGCGAGTCGGCGGTGTTCGTCGACGTGGGCCGCGCCGACGTGCACCTCGACTACGCGCGTGGGCTCCTCGAGACGGGGCGCGTCGCGCAGGCCGAGTTCGAGGTCGAGAGCGCGCGACTCACGCAGCCGCAGCCGAAGAGCCTGGCGAAGGTCGAGCTCATGACCGCGCGCGTGAGGGTCGCGCAGGGCAAAAAGGACCTGGCCAAGAGCGCGCTCGCCGAGGCCGCGAAGCTCGACCCGGAGAGCGCCGAGATCAAGGCATTCGAGATCCGCTAGCGCTGCTAGCCCATCTCGCTTCCCTTCACGAGAATCGAAGGATTAGCGCGTTCGCATTCGCCGAGAGGTCACGATGGCTGGATACCCCATGTACCCGCAGCAGCACCAAGCGCCCCAGCCGCCCCGGGCCGGCAAGCGCCCGGATCCCGAGGGCGGCCGCAAGATGGCGGGCATCGTCCTCTACATCCTCGGGATGTTGTTCGGGGGCTTCCTCCTGTTCGCGCTGTTCCTCGTGCCGCCCGCGTTCTCCAACGACCCCGGCACGGCGTACACGTCGATGGCGATCGGCGCCGTCCTCGCGCTGCCGCCGCTCCTCATCTACCTGTGGGTCCCCTGGGTGGTCGACCGCTACGATCCAGAGCCGCTCTGGGCCCTGATGATGTGCCTCGCGTGGGGCGGCATCGCCGCGTGCGGCATGTCGGCCGTGGTGAACACCTTCTTCGGCGCGGTCGCCGCGGGAATAGGCGGGCCGCAGTTCGGGGACGCGGTCGGCGCGTGTGTGAGCGCGCCGATCGTCGAGGAGTTCTTCAAGGCCATCGCCGTCTTCGGTGTGTTCTACTTTGCCAAGCGGGAGTTCGACGGCATCGTCGACGCGATCGTCTACGCCACGTTCGCCGCGCTCGGCTTCGCCGCCATCGAGAACATCATTTACTATGGGCGGGCCGCGCAGGCCGAGTTCGCGGGCCGCGAGAACATCCTCGCGGGCACGTTCATCATTCGCGGAGTGCTGGCCCCGTGGGGACACCCGCTCTACACGTCGATGACCGGGATCGGCTTCGGGCTCGCGCGCGAGACCGAGAAGGCCTGGGTGCGCTGGACCGCCCCGATCATGGGCTATTTCGGGGCCGTCTTCCTGCACTTCGTGTGGAACACCTCGGCCACGATCTCGAACAACCTGCCGCTCCTCATGTTGCCGCTGTGGCTGCTGTTCGTGCTCGCCTTCTTCGGCTTGCTCCTGTGGCTCGTGGTGCGGAAGGGGCGAATCATCCGCAAGAACCTCGAGGACGAGCTCTTGCTCGGGAACATGACGCTCCAGGAGCTCGAGCTCGTCACCTCCCCCGTCGCCCACATGCGCGCGACGTTCAGCTGGGGCGGGGCCCCGGGCCGCGCCTTCGTCGACGCCGCGTGCCGCCTCTCGCTCAGCAAGTGGCACGCCGGCCGCGCCACCCGCGCGCGGAAGGCGACCGTGAGCGCCGACTTCGTCGCTCCGCTACGACAGGACCTCCACAAGCTGCGCGACGCGATGTCGAAGAGCCTCGGTCGGCAGCTGCCGCAGCCGGTCCCCTGGACGCCGGGCCAGGGCCCGCTCCGTCGCTGAAGGGGATCCCGCCGTGACGCGGCCCGCGGCTCGCCGCGAATTTGCCGCGTGGTGCGCGGGGGTGGGAAGCTTGGCCCGGCATGACCGAGCAGGCAGAGCGCGAGGGCGAGGCCCTCACAGACAAGCCGGGAGCGTGGGTCGACCTCGCGCTCACCCTGCCTATCTTCGTGCTCTACCACCTGTCGGTGGTCTTCCTTCGCGTGAAGAACGCGACCGACATGCTCACCGGCGAGCTGCTCCACCTCGCCGACGGCAGCACCACCGCGTACCTGGGCATCACCTTCGCGATCGGCGTCGTGTTCGCGGGCACGTTCGCGTTCCTCGGTCGCGGCCACGCGTTTCGCCCTGGCAAGTTCGTCCAGATCGCCTTCGAGGGCGTGCTCTACGCGGCGCTCATGCGCATGGCGGCCGGCGTCGTGATGGAGCGCCTGTTCGCCGGCCACATCGACGAGGGCTCGCGGTTCACGGGCTTCGTGATGTCGCTCGGCGCCGGGTTCTACGAGGAGCTCGCCTTCCGCGTGCTGCTCTACGGCGTGGGCGCCAAGATGCTCCTGGCGTTCTTCGCGGAGCCGCAGACGAGCTTCGTCGCGTCGTCGGGGGCGAAGCTCACCCTGCGGTCCATGGGCATCCTCGTCGCGTGGGGCGTGGCGTCTTCGCTGCTCTTCAGCGGCTTCCACTACGTGGGCGCGCTCGGCGATCCGTGGAAGCTCACCTCGTTCGTCTTCCGTCTCCTCCTCGGGCTCGCCCTGACCCTCATCTACGCGACCCGCGGCTTCGCTGCGGCCGTGTGGACGCACGCCGCCTACGACGTGTGGGTGCTCGTGTTCCGGTGAGCGGACCGCAGGAGCTGCCCTGCGCTGGTTAGTACATGAGGTTGCCGATCTTGGTCTCTTTCGGCGGCAGCTCGGTCTCGCCGAGCAGCTCGCGGAGGTCGATCTCGATCGTGCGAGAGAGCGCGTTCATGGGGACGTCGTTCATGCTCCGCTCGAACGGATCCTCGCTCGCGTCGCCGATGCCCTCCATCGCCATGAAGACCCAGGTGACGAGCGACGACGCGCCGATCATCGGGAGGACCGGCAGCCACTGGGCGACGAGCCCGGAGGCGGCGGTCGCCTCGGTGATGCGCGTGGCGAAGACGTCGAGCAAGCCGAACGGCACGAGGAACGCGAACACCCGCACGAACGTGCGGCTGAACTCCGCGTACTGTCGAGGTAGCGGCGTGTTCTTGATCCGCTCACACCTGCCCTGAAGGTCATAGAGCTCGCGGACCAAGCCCATCATTTCGATCTGGTGGAAGAGGTCGAGGTGACGATCTGCGCGAAGCGCGGCGAGCGCCTCCGTCTGCTTCGACAAGAGGTGCGTCGCAGGGTTGGCGCGCGCGCTCACATAGGCGAGCTCCTCGGCGCTCAAGAAGGGCGTGAGCTCCTTGTCCCAGTCGTTGCGCATGTGGTCCGCGTGCGCGGCCATACGCTCGCGCGTCCACTTCGTGGGGTTATCGAAGAACCGGGAGGTCTTGCGCAGCTGCAGGCGCAGCGCGTTCACCCAGGCGAGGTGCCGGTAGACGAGCTCGCGCCGAAGCGCGTCGACGTGTTCGCGCGGCACGTCGGAGGGTGCGGAGGGTGAACTATGCACGTACGCGAGCACCATCGTAGCCCACGTGCGGCTCGCGTTGACCACGCCGCCCCAGATCTTGCGCCCCTCCCAGAAGCGATCGTAGGCCGCGTTGTTCTTGAAGCCTACATAGAACGCGACGGCCGTGCCCACGGTCGCGATTGGCAAGAACGGCACCCGGAGCACCGAGAGCCCGAGCTTTGCATACAGGACATACACGACGGCGCACCACAGCGCCGAGAGGGCCACGCTGCGGCTCGCCCAGCGGAGCATGGTGGTGACGGGAAACCGGCGTTCAATGATCATCGAACCTTTTCAGCGCGCTCGCGGTGAAGCGTGAGACGAGGGCCTCAGCGGGGATACATGAAGGACTCCCACTTCGTCACCCAGCGACTCGCGGAGCTGAGATGAGTCAGCTCAACCTCCGCTTTCGAGCTCGGCAAGGGCGTCGCTCGAGCCAAGCGCGACGAGTCCTACGGCGAGAAGCCTGTTCAGCGGACCGCGCCCACGACCTCGGCCTGACCTGACCGCGATGGAGGGCATTCGGCCAACCGTAGCGTGGCCGAGCGGCACGGGCCAGGAGCCAGCGAGCCGGGCAGGCGCGCCTCGACGCCGTCCTTGCGACGTCCGCAGGTGCGTGAGACATTCGACATTGGGGGGCGCTCGGTACACCAACTCCACGAGCCTCGCGCGCCCCCGGGGCCGCGAGGCGATCGCGAGGCCCCATGATGAATCGCCGCCCGACTGGTCTCCTTCTCCTCGCAGCGGTGCTCCCGTTTGGCTTCGTCGTGGCGTGTTCGTCCGACCCCGAGCCCGGCCCCGAGCCAGGCGGAGGAGACGCCGCCACGACGCCTTCTGCGACGACGACGGCGACGACGCCCCCGGCGGACGCGAGCGCGCCCCCGGTGGACGCCACCAAGCCACCGGACACCGGAGTGGACGCCGCGAAGCCGCCGACATGCACGGACGGCGCGAAGAACGGCAGCGAGACCGACGTGGACTGCGGCGGCTCGTGTCTCACCAAGTGCGCGACGAGCAGGGGCTGCGCGACCGCAGCAGACTGCGTGACCGCGACGTGCATATCCGGCGTGTGCCGAGCCGCCACGGCGACCGACGGCGTGAAGAACGGCAGCGAGACCGACGTGGACTGCGGGGGCGCTGACGCCCCGGCCTGCGCCCCAGGCAAGGACTGCGCGCTCGGCGGCGACTGCGAGAGCAAGATCTGCACGGCGAACAAGTGCGCGACCCCCTCGTCGACAGACGGCGTGAAGAACGGCAGCGAGACCGACGTGGACTGCGGCGGTCCGGACGCGGCCGTGCCGCGCTGCGCGCCGCCGCAAGCGTGCGTGGCGGGCGGTGACTGCGACAGCGGAGTGTGCACGGGCGGTGTCTGCCAGGTCCCTACTTCGACCGACGGCGTGAAGAACGGCAGCGAGACCGACGTGGACTGCGGCGGACCCGACCTCGCGGTCCCGCGGTGTGCGCCCACCAAGACGTGCGCCTCTGGGAGCGACTGCGAGAGCCTCGTGTGCCCGGGCGGGGTGTGTCAGGCCCCGTCCGCGGCGGACGGCGTGCAGAACGGGACCGAGACGGACATCGACTGCGGCGGGCCCGATCCCCTCACCCCTCGCTGCGCGGCGACCAACGCCTGCGCCGTCGCGGACGACTGCGACAGCCTCGTGTGCACGGGCAACATCTGCCAGGCGACATCGCCGAGCGATGGCGTGAAGAACGGGACCGAGAGCGACGTGGACTGCGGCGGCGCCGACCTGCTCACTCCGCGCTGCGGGGACGGCCGCGTCTGTGTGGATGGGGCCGACTGCCGGACCGGCGCGTGCACGGGGAATCGCTGCGAGCCCCCGAAGAGCTGCGCGGGCGGGGGACGCGGAAAGGACAACTGCGGCCCGGGCGCCGACGAGAGCTGCTGCACGACCCTGCGCGTCCCCGATCTCGCCGATCTCCCGCCCGACACCATGCGCGACGCCGAGGGACGCTACCGGTACAACCGCGCGAACAACGCGTCGCTGCGCGCGTGGGTCTCGCCGTTCTATCTCGACAAGTTCGAGATCACGCAGGGGCGCATGCGCACCTTCCTCAACACGTTCAGCGGAAACCTCGCGGGGGCGCTGAACCTCCCGGACGGAGCGGGCGCGCACCCCCACATCCCGGGCAGCGGCTGGCGCCCGACCTTCGCGCGGCGGCTGCCTCGGAACATGAACGAGGTGCGCGATCGCTTCACCGTGGCCTGTGGCGAGGGCGGGGACAACGCGAACGGCGGAGCGGCGACCTGGACGACCGCGATCAGCGCGAACGACGACAAGCCCGTCACGTGCGTCGACTGGTACACGCTCTTCGCGTTCTGCGTCTGGGACGGCGGCTCTCTGCCGACCGAAGCCGAATGGGGATACGCGGGCGAGGGTGGCGACGAGCAGCGCACCTACGCGTGGGGCCCCGTGCCCTCGGCGACTGACGCGGACTGGATGGGCAATCCGTCCCTCGCCCCCGCGACGCATGCATTCTGCACCGATGGCGGCACCCCCGCGTATCCCAACTGCTTTAGCTGGGGCACGCCCTACCGCCTCCCCGGCGACGGCGCCGCGCACATCTCGCCAGCGGGCAGGCGTCAGGACATCGCCCGCTGGGGGCACCACGACATGACGGGCAATCTCATCGAGTGGACCCTCGACTACCAGCGCACGCCCGGGACGTGCGTCGACTGCGCAGACGTGGGCTGGCCCGATCCCCCGGTCGCGCCGGGCTCGTACCCGAGCTCGTGGGCCACCGTAGGCGCGCCAGAGCTCACGGGCCTCGCGCACGTTGAAGACGGCCCGCGCATCATGCGCGGTGGATCGTGGGAACGGCACGCCCTCTCGACCCGCCAGACCTATCCCAACTACCCGCTCTACCGCTCCTACTACGCGGCCGGAGCCCGGTGCTGGCGCCCAGAATGAGGGGAGCTCCCCCGACGTGAGCGGCCCTCGGTCGTGCGGGGCGAGTGCTCGCGCCGCGTTGAGGATCAAGGCCTCTCCGAGCGCTGCTCCGACGAGGGATGTGGCGCGCGTCTCGATCGCGCGCGAGCAGTGCTGAGGGTGGGGCGCTCGCGCCCTGGGCCGCCGCGCTCCGCCTACGGCGCGACGTCCAGGTCACGCATGGCCCGCACCACCATCCCATCCACGCTCGCCTCGAAGCTCACGTCGTAGCTGCCCGGCTCCGGCGCGACGACGACCGCGCGCACGTTCGAGGGGTCCGTGCTCGTCAGGGTGACCGGCGCACCGCCGGTGGTCTTGCCATTGGGGAGGAGGGTGACCCGGATACCCGAGATCTTCGCCTTCGCGCCGGCCGCGCCGGGGACCACGCGGCAGGTCATCTCGACCCGGGCGCCCGGCTTCACCACCGGGGGCGACTCGAACACGAGGCGCGGCGCGCCCACGTTCACCGTCGCGCCGCTCGCGATCCCGCGCAGGTCGTCGTCGAGCTGCGCCCGGAGAAAACGCGCCGAGTTGTCGGTGGAGTCGAGCGAGTGCGCGCCGCGCGCGAGATCGCGCGCGCCCACGAGATCGCCCGAGCTCCGCGCCGCCATCGCCATGGTGATCATCTCGTGCTCCGCGTCGGAGCGGAGCCGCTTGAGCTCGGCGTCGTTCGGCCAACGTTGGAGCCCAACACGCACGAGATCACTCACATTTTCACCTGGTGGCGCCGTGTAGTGGCCATCCGTGAGGGCCTCGCGCGTGCGCTCGATGTGCTTGGTGCGTTCGGCCTGCGCCGGGTCTTCGCGCGAGTAGCGCGCGCGGACGAGGAGCCCGGCGCCGCCCGCGCCCACGACGAACGCGAACAGCGCCACGGCCACGCCCCACGCCCAGGTCCGTCGCGCGCGCGGCGGCGGGCTCGAGGCGCCGCGGGTGCGCGGCTCGGCGAGGACCGGGGCGGGCGCCACCCCCTCGGCGGGGCGCACGATCGGGCCGACCACATCGTCGAGGGTGTCGGCCACCTTCGCCACGCTCGGACGACCGCGAACCGAGCCGAAGCCTGGGAGCTCGAGCCCTGCCGCCTCGGCCGCCTCGCGCAGCGCCCTGTCGAGCGCCTCGCCGTCCTGCGGGCGCGCGCCGGGATCCTTCGCGAGGCACGCCATCACGACATGCTCGAGGGCCGGAGGGAGCCCCTCCGCGCCCGGCCAGCTCCGGAGCGGCGGCGGCGGGTCGTGCACGTGCTTGAAGAGCAGACCCACGGGCTGGTCGGCGTTGAACGGCGTGTGTCCCGACAGCATCTGGTAGAGCATCACGGCCAGCGAGTAGACGTCGCTCGCGGGGGTCGCCGTCTCGCCTTGGGCGCACTCGGGCGAGATGTAGCGTGCGGTGCCGAAGATGGCGCCCGCGGCGGTCTCCATCGAGCCGTCGGGGAGGGTCGAGCGCGCGATCCCGAAGTCGAGGACCTTCACCCAGTTCAAGTCCGCGCGGTGCGCGTGCGTGCGCGCGTCACGCGCCGCCCCGTCGCGCCGTGTGCGCGAGACCAACATGACGTTCTCGGGCTTCAGGTCGCGGTGGATGATCCCGCGCTGGTGGCCCTCGCCGATGGCGTCGCAGATCTGCCGCGCGACGGAGATCGCGCGCTCGGGCGGGAGCTTGCCACCCGAAGCCTCGAGGACCGTCGCGAGAGACGCGCCGTCGAGGAACTCCATGACGATGTAGGAGGCGCCGTCCGGCAGCTCACCCGTGGTGTACACCTCGACCACGTGAGGGTGCTTCAGCTTGCCGGCGATCTTCGCCTCGCGACAGAAGCGCTGCACGAGCTGCGAGCGACCGAGCAGCTCGCCGTGGAGGACCTTCACCGCGACGTCGCGATCCGTTCCGCGCTGAAAGCCACGGTAGACCCGGCCCATCGCGCCCGAGCCGATGATCTCGCGAAGCTCGATGTCGTTGCCGACGACCGCTCCCACGTAGCCCTTGTCGGCGACCGCCGTCTTGGTGAGGGGCGTCCCGTCGAGCACGCAGAACGCGGCGTCGCTATCGTACGTGGCCCCGCAGCGCGGGCAGGCCAGGGCGCCCGAGGGAGTCGGCTGCACGGACCTACGATAGCGCGCTTCGGCGCCTCAGCGCGACGCCGCGCCTCCACCTTCGGGCGAGGGCTCCTCCTCACGGAGACGAATCGGGCCGAATTTGGCCGGATCGAAGGGCACGGGGCGCTTCTCGTCGTAGAACGCCCGCACCTTGTCCATGTCGGCGCGCATGTCGCCCGTCAGCGCGATCGCCGGCCCGAGGCCCGCTCGGCGACGCGCGAAGTCGAGGTAGCCGGGCACCACCGGCACGCCCGCGCCCCGCGCGATGTGGTAAAATCCAGAGCGCCAGCGGTCGGCATAGGCGCGCGTGCCCTCCGGCGGCACCGCGAGCACGAGCTCGTCGTTCCTTCGAAACTGTTCGACCATTTGGTCGACCACGTGAGTGGCGTGCGAGCGGTCGATCGCCACGGCGCCGAGGCGCTTCAGGACGGGCCCCACGGGGCCCTTCACCCACGAGTCCTTCACCATCCACTCGATGCGCACGCCGATGCTCCGCGTGAGCGAGAGCAGCAGCACGCCGTCCCAGTTGCTCGTGTGGGGCACGGCGAGCATCACGTATTTCTTCTCGGAGGGCACCGGGCCCTCGAACTTCCAGCCAGCGAGGCCGAGCGCGCGCGCGCTGAGCCAGCTCGGGGTGACGCGGGTCGGCACGCCTCCAGTCTACAGGGCCGCCCGTGCGCCCGCACGCATTCCTGCGAAGGGGCGCTCAGCCCCCGGGGGCTTCGTCAGCGACGCCGGGGCGCCGAGCAGCCGCGCGGAGCGACGCGAGGTGCTCGCCGAAGAGCCGGCACGCATCCGCCGTCGTGAGGATGCCGACCAGCGCTCCGTCGCTGGCGCTCACCACGAGGGTGGCGTCGAGCCGGCTCCGCCACATGTCGAGCAGCACGTCGTCGAGGTGAGCCTCGGGGGTCGTCCTGTGCAGCCGCTCGCCGCCGCAAAAGTAGGTGGCGAGCGAGGCCTGCGTCTTCTGCCCGCACTCGCGATACACGACCTCGGCCACGCGCAGGTCCGCGTCGGCGACGAGCGCGATCGGCCTTCCGCCCTCCACGACGGGCAGGTGGCGGATGCCGAAGCGCAACATCACGCTTCGCGCCTTCTCGATCGTCGTGCTCGGCTCGATCGAGAGCGGCACCGCCGTCATCGCGTCCTCCACTCGCCACCCGGCGCGCGGCGCGGCGACGCTCTCGAGCGCGCGCGAGGCGAGCTCGAGCAGATCGGTGCCCGTGAGGATGCCGACCAACACGCCGTCGTCGACCACCGGCAGACAGCCTATTTGGTGGTCGCGCATGAGTCGCGCCGCCGCGCTCGCGGGCGCCAACGACGAGATGGTCCATACGTCGCGCCGCATGAGCCGAGACACCGGCACCGAGAGCTGGAGGCTCGAGCGCTCCTCGTCGGAGAGCGGCGACAGGGTGCTGATGCACGCCGCGAGGAGATCGCGGTGGGTGACGAGGCCCTGCAGATGGCCCGCGTCATCGACGATGGGGACGTGGCGGATGTGCTTGAGGCTCATCATCGCCTCGGCCAGCGGCACGCTCTGCGTGGCGCTCAGCGTGAACACGTTCCGCGTCATGAGGTCGCGCACCCGCAACGCAGAGGAGGGCGCGGGCGGCGCGGGCGGCGCGGGCGGCGCGGAGGGCGCAGCGGGCGCGGCCGACGGGCGGAGGGGCGCGGGGGGAGGCGGGAGGCTCATGGCCCGGTAGCGTACCCCGAACCTGAAAGTATGCCCCGAACGGGCGCACGAAGGTCGATGGCGAGCCCGAACCGAAGGCGAGGTCTCGCCATGAACCGCGCGCCCGCGCGTGGTCAGCCGCGCTTCCGAAGGAGGAACAAGCGCTCCCGCACCTCGGCGCCGGCGGCCGCAAATTTTGGGCCCACGGCGGCGGGGCGTTCTTCGAGGAGCTCGACCTCGAACGCCGCGTCGCACAGCGCGCGTACGTCTTCGGGCGACACCGCCCACGGCGGGCCGGAGAGCTTCTTCTGGTCGTAGTCGAAGGTCACGAGCAAGACCCGGCCCCCGGGGCGCAGCACGTCCGCGAGCCGCGCGACGTACGCCTCGCGGGTGGACGGGGCGACGGCGACGAGCGCTGCGCGATCGAACACGGCATCGACCTCTCCGCCGAGGTGCGCGGGGGTGAGCGCGAAGGCGTCGCCCTCGAGCACCGTGAGGCCCGCGCCCGAGTGCCTGCGGAAAGGCGGGAGCTCTTCCACACGGGGCGCCTCCGGGCCGAGCTCGGCGAAGAGCTGCGCGATCGCGGAGGGCACGATCTCCACGCCGGTGACGTCGAAACCCTGGTCGCGCAAATATTTGAGATCGTTTGATTTCCCACACAAAGGCACGTAGACGTGCCCCGCGCCGAGGGCGCCCACGTGCCGTCGCAGCAGCTCGTTCGGGGCGCCTTCGTGAAAGCCTGTCTGCCCAAGGTTCCAGCGCTCTTCCCAGAAGGTTCGGTCCACGTCGGGTACACTACCAGGCGCCCGAGGCTCAGCCGAGCGCGGCGCACGGACCAGCCGCGTCCCCGCCGTCGCGCGAGACTTCTCGCGCCCGGCCGCCGATACGCCTATAGCGTCGCCATGGCGACCGAAGCCGCCGAGCAGCTCGTGCCCCCGTCCGCGCTCGTGCGCCCCGCTCCTCGCCGCCGAGGCCGCGCGCGCGCCGAGGCCGACGCCGGACCGCGCGACTGGCGTGCGCAGGTGCGTGGAGCGATCACCCGCGTCGACGAGCTCGCGCGGCGGCTGCCGCTCTCCCCGAGCGAGCTCGAGGGCGCGACCCGCGCCGCGCGGCAGGGCCTGCCCATGTCGATCACTCCCTATTACCTCTCGCTCGCCGATCCGCACGATCCGCGGTGCCCGATTCGTCTCCAGTGTGTGCCCCGGGCCGAGGAAGACCTCACGGTCGAGGGCGACCTCACCGATCCGCTGGGCGAGGTCGCGCACGAGGTCGCGCCGCACCTCGTGCGCCGCTATCCCGACCGCGCGCTCCTGCTCGCGACCGATCGCTGCGCCGTGTACTGCCGCTTCTGCACGCGCTCGCGCATCGTGGGCGACGGCGGGGGCGCGGTCTCGCTCGAGGCCCTCGCGCCGGCGTTCGCGTGGCTCCGCGCCCACCCCGAGGTGCGCGACGTGATCGTGAGCGGCGGGGATCCGCTCGCGATGGCCACCGCCCGCCTCGTGAGGCTCGTGGAGGCCATTCGCGAGGTGCCGAGCGTGGACACCATCCGCCTCGCGACGCGCGTGCCCGTCACGTTGCCCATGCGCATCACCCGGGAGCTCGTGCAGGCGCTCCGCAAGCACCACCCGCTGTGGGTGATGACGCATTTCAACCACCCGCGAGAGCTCACGAAGGCCTCTATCGCCGCCTGCGAGCGCCTCGCGAACGCGGGGTTCCCGGTGATGAACCAGACCGTGCTCCTGCGCGGCGTGAACGACGACGCAGGCACGCTCGAGGCGCTCTTCCGGGGGCTCGTCCGGGCGCGCGTGCGCCCCTATTACCTCCTCCAAATGGACCCGGTGCGGGGCACGTCGCACCTCCGCACGCCGCTCGCGCGCGGCGTCGAGCTCATGGAAACGCTGCAGGGGCGCCTCACCGGCATCGCGCTCCCGAAGCTCATTTGCGACACCCCGGGCGGCCTCGGCAAGGTCCCGCTCACGCCGAACTACGTGGTGAGCCGAGCGCTGGGCCCGCCGGGGCGCACGACCCTACGGACGTTCAGGGGCGACCTCGTCGACTACGTCGACCCTTGATGTTTCTTGCGGGTCGGCGGGGCCGCGTCTGGCACACTGTCCCCTGATGGGCGCGCCGAGCAGCAAGAACCGCGGGGGACCGGCGACGCCCGTCATCGCCCCCTACCGCAGCGCGGTGCAGCCCGCCGTGGGCTACGCCGAGACCATGCTGCAGGACACCGGCTTCGAGCGCGCGGTCACCCTCGAGCTCCGCCGGGACGATCCGCTGCTCGACGGTCTCCGCCCGAACCGCCCGGAGGACGCTCGATACGCGGTGCACGATCTCCTCGGCGAGGGGGGCATGGGCGAGGTGCGCTCCTGCACCGACCTGCACATCGGCCGCGAAGTCGCCATGAAGGCGATGCGGCCCATGCAGCTCTCGCGCCCCGATCTCCGCGCGCGCTTCCTCCGCGAGGCGCGCATCCAGGGGCAGCTCGAGCACCCCGCGATCGTCCCGGTCTACGACCTCGCGTTCGCGGAGGAGGGCGCCCTTTACTTCACCATGCGCCGGGTGCGGGGGCTGACGCTCGAGCTGCTCGTCGAGCGCCTACGCGAGGGCGATCCGCGTACGGTCGCCGAATACCCGCTGCGCAAGCTCCTCTCCGCGTTCTCGCGCGTGTGCCTCGCGATCCACTTCGCGCACACGAAGGGTGTCGTCCACCGCGATCTGAAGCCCGCGAACGTGATGCTGGGCGACTTCGGCGAGGTCTACGTGCTCGACTGGGGCGTGGCGAAGCTCCTCGCGAACGAGGCCCCTCCCATCAGCCAGCAGACCGCCGACCTCGCGATCTCGAAGCTTGATTTCACCGACGTCGCCTCGGCCAAGACGGCCTCGGGGGCTATCATCGGGACACCCGGGTACATGGCGCCGGAGCAGATCCTGGGCCAGTCGGGCGAGGTGAACGGGCAGACCGACGTGTTCGCGCTGGGCGCCATCCTGTTCGAGCTGCTCACCTTCGAGTCACTCTTCGGCAACGGCGAGACGCCCGAGATCCTCGCGCGCACGCTGCGGGGCGAGGACCGGAGCGCGAGCGCGCGCCGCCCCGACAGCGCGATCCCCGACGCGATCGACGCCGTGTGTATGCGGGCGACGAGCCCCTACCCCGAGAAGCGCTACGCGTCGGCGCGCGAGTTCTCCGAGGCGATCGAAGACTTCCTCAGCGGCGATCTCGACCTCGAGCGGCGGCAGGCCCTCGCGCGGACCCACGCCATCTCCGCGCGGGAGCTCGCCGGGCGCGCGCTCGCTCCCGAGGGTACGCCGGAGGATCGCCAGGGCGCGCTCCGTGAGGTGGGCCGCTCCCTCGCGCTCGATCCGGACGACCCGGAGGCGCTGGCGCTGCTCGTGCGCTTGGTCACCGCCCCTCCGTCGGCTCTCCCCGCGGAGGTCGTCGACGAGGTCCACACGCTCGAGGCGCGCCGCGCGGACCGCGCCTCCCGCCGCGGCTCGCTGCTGTTCGCCCTGGGGGCGCTGCTGTTCGTGTTCCCGACCGCGTTGCTCATGGGGGTGCGCAACCCCACGTCGGTCGCGCTCAACGTGGTGCTGTGGGGGCTCGCTCCGGCGGCGCTGTTCGTGAGTCGACGCCTGCCCGTTTGGGTCGCGCCGACCATCACCTACGCCGCGGTCGCGTCTTCTTCGCTCATTTTCGGGCCGTTCATCTCGGTGCCCGCGATCGCCGCCGTCGTGACCGTCGCGTTCGTGCTGAGCGGGCGGCGCTCGCACCGGTTCCTCGCGAGCGGGCTCGCGCTGCTCAGCCTCGTGTTGCCGCTCGCCCTAGAGCTGCTGGGGGTGCTGCCGCGCACGTTCGTGCTCGAGAAGGACCGGTTCGTCATCCTCCTCAATGCTGTGGAGACACCGTCACTTACGACCATACTGCTCCTCTCCGCGTCGCACGTCGCGACGGTGCTCTTCGTCGCGAACTACGTCGCGGAGAGCAAGGACGCGCTCGACCGAGCGGAGATTCAGAACAGGCTCCAGGCGTGGCAGCTGCGCCAGCTCGTCCCCGCGGAAGCGCAGGGCGCCCTGAAGAGCCACGGGCGCACGCCGCCCAGCGAGCGCGCCCGCGCCGCCCCGCGCGCGCCCATCTGCCGCCCCAAGCACCTGCCGTGAGCCCTCCCGCGGCCCCGCGCGAGCTCGCCGGTCGGGTGAGGCCGGAGACGACGCGGCTCGGCTTTAACCTTCCCATGCGCGGGGGGCGTCGGTAGGGTGAAGGCGTGAAGCCTGCCTCTTTCGAGCCCCGCCTGGAACGGTCCGAGAACGTCGTCGGGTGCGCGCGCACGCGCCGCCTCGGGCGCTTCGGCTGGCTCGCAAGGGTGGCCGTCGCGGCCGTCGCGCTCGGCGCGCTCGCCCCCGGTCAGGCGCTCGCGCAGGGCGTGACGAAAGAATCGATGGCCGCCCTCGCAGCCGGCGACAAGGCCACCCGCGCGAAGGACTGGCCCGCCGCCATCACCGCGTACTCCGCGGCGAAGGCGGCCGATCCCTCGCTCGCGGCCCTCGACGGGCTCGCCAACGCCCTCTACTCGAAGGGCGACGCACCGGCCGCGTACGACGCGTACGAGCAGCTCATCCGCGCCCACGTCTCGAAGCTCAAGAAGGACCACCGGACCAAGGTGGAAGCGCGCCTCAAGGAGCTTGGCGAGAAGACCGGCACGCTGACCGTGGAGTCCGAGGCTGGCGCCGAGGTCGTGGTCGACGGCGCCTCGCGCGGCGCCCTGCCGCTCGCGCGCTCGCCGCGCTTCGGCGTCGGCGAGCACAAGGTCGAGGTGCGCAAGGCGGGGTTCACGCCCTTCACGAGCACCGTGCAGATCGCCGCGAACGCGGGCGCGACCGTGGTCGCCAAGCTCGTGGCCATCTCCGAGAAGGGCACGCTCCGCGTCCACGAGGCCGAGGGCAGAACGGTCCACGTCTTCGTCGACGGCATCGACATGGGCCCGGCCCCGTGGGAGGGCGACGTCGCGGCGGGCCCCCACGAGGTCGCCGCCAAAGGCGACCGGCTGAAGTCGCCGACCGAGAAGGTGCAGATCGAGAAGGGCTCGCGCCGCGACGTGGAGGTCCGCGCGGCGTCCACCGCGGCGCGCTTCAAGGTCACGGTCGACGGCAGCCCCACGGCGAAGATCACGATCGACGGCGTCGAGGTGGGTGAGGGCATGTACACGGGCGAGCTGCCCGCCGGCACCCACAAGCTCGTGATCACCCGCGAGGGGTACCAGCGGTTCGAAGAGGAGGTGGTGCTCGCCGAGAAGGAGACCTCGTCGCGCACCGTCGTGCTCACGCTCTCGTCGGTGGTGAAGACCGGAGGTGACGACAAGGGTCCCCGCAAGCTCGAGGGCTTCTACGGCGGCTTCGGCGTCATGGGCGTCATGTTGCCGGCCGGCAACGGCAGCGACGTGCAGCAGAGCTGCAAGAACAAGTCACAGGGCATCACCGGATGCACGGGCGGGGGCGCAGGGATAGGGGGTGGGCTCTTCTTCTTCGCCGGGCACCATTGGGATCCGGTCGGGCTCGAGCTGCTCCTCGGCGGCTCGTACGATCAGCAGCGCGCCACGGTCACCTACGGTCCGTCAAACCTCGGCGTCGGCGGCGGCTTTGGCCCCGATCCTGCGCGCACGGAGGACTTCTTCATCGGGCGCGCCGGCGGGTTCCTGCTTGGGCGCACGCGGCTCTCCTTCCAGACCCAGAAGCTTCGCGGCAGCTTCGCCGTCGGCGTCGGCGCCTCCTACCGCGTGTCGTTCCTCGCGCGCGACACCACCGGCCCCGATCCGCTCCGCGACGCCTACGCGACCGACGGCGCGGGCTCGCTCTCCCCCGTGCTCAACCTCGACGGTTCGGTCGCGCTCCGGCTGACCGAGCGCCTGTCGATCCCCCTCGGCCTGATGATGCTCGCCGAGAGCCCGAGCGCGAAGCTCTTCGGCGACCAGGTGCCCCGCTCGCCCCCCGATCTGAACCGACAGCTGGCCCCGGGCGTTGGCCTCACGACGCCGAGCTACGCGCTGGCCTCGGGCCCGCAGGTGTACTTGGGCGTCTACCTCGGGCTCACGTTCGGCCCGTGAGCCCCCATCGTGCGCGAGGCGCGCGGACCGCGCGAGCCCGCGGCGTGAGCTCGTCGTGAGCGACGCGCCCGCAGGGCCGCTCGCCACCGTAGACTCGAAGGGACGCGCTGCCTCTGGGGCCACGACGAGCTTCATCCTGCTTACGCTCTTCCTCGACGCTCTCGGCATAGGTCTGATCATTCCCGTCGGCCCTCGCTTGGTCGCGGAGCTCTCGGGCGGCGGCCTGGCCAGCGCATCGCACAGGTTCGGCGTGCTCATGGCGCTCTACTCCGCGATGCAGCTCGGGTTCTCGCCGGTGCTCGGCGGCCTGAGCGATCGCTTCGGCCGACGCACCGTGCTCCTGCCCTCGCTGCTCGGCGCGGCCGCGAGCTACCTGCTCAGCGCCTTCGCACCCTCGCTCTCCTGGCTCTATGTGGGGCGCGTGATCGCAGGCATCACCGGCGCGAGCTTCTCGGCCGCCACCGCCTCGATCGCCGACACGACACCGCCCGACCGACGCGCGCAGAGCTTCGGCATGGCGGGCGCCGCGTTCGGCCTGGGCTTCGTCGTGGGACCCGTCATCGGTGGCGCGCTCGGCGGCGTGAGCCTGCGCCTGCCCTACGCGGTCGCCGCCGCGCTGAACCTCGGCAACTTCCTGTTTGGGCTCGCCGTGCTCCCCGAGACGCTGCGCCCCGCCTCGCGGCGCCCTTTCTCGCTCCGGCGCTCGAACCCGCTCGGCTCGATGGCCGCCCTCGTGCGCACCCCCGCGCTCCGCGGCCTGGCCGGCACGGTCGCGTGCGGCTTCATGGCCCAGTCGATCCTGCAGTCGGTGTGGGCGCTCTCCGGCGGGGCGCGGTACGGATGGTCCACCAAGCAGGTCGGGCTGTCGCTCGGGCTCGTGGGCCTCTCCATGGCCGTAGTGCAGGGCGGCCTGGTGAGGGTGCTCATGCGCCGCTTCACCGAGCGGCAGCTCGTGACCGCGGGGCTCTCGATCGGCGCGCTGGGCTTCGTCGCGCTAGGTCTCGCCGATCGCGGGTGGCTCGCGTACGCGCTGATTGGGCTCTTTGCGCTGGGCGGGATCGCCGGCCCCTCGATGCAGGCGCTCCTCACCCGCGCCGTGGGCGAGGACGAGCAGGGCGAGCTCCAGGGGTCGCTCGCGAGCGTCCAGAGCCTCATGTCGATCTTGGGTCCCCTCGTGGGCACCGGGCTCATCGCGCGCTTCGGTCCGCACGACGCGTCGCCGCACGTGCCAGGCGCGCCCTTCTTCGCCGCCGCGGCGCTGAACGTGCTCGGGTTGGCCCTCGCGCTCCGAATGTTCGCGGCGTCGCCCGAGCGTCGTGCGATCAAGCCCGCCACGCCCTGACGCTCGACGGCCGCGGTCCCGCCGACTGTCGAAGCAGGCAAGCGTTCTCGGCCCCGCCGGCGGCTGTTCGCCCCGGCCAATGGCGCTAGAGTGAACGGTCAGTGAGTCTCTACCGGGCGCCCACGACGTCATGCCCACGCTGCGCGATGCCCGCCACGCACGGCGCCGCCGAGTGCGAGGCGTGCGGCGCCGTGTGGGGGCAGGAGCACCAGTGTCCACACTGCGCGTCGGTCTCCCCCGCCACCGCGGGGGGCGAGTTCCGCTGGACGTGCCGAGACTGCGGCGGCATCCGCCTCCCGCCCCGGGTCGCGCGGATGTTCGGGAGCGATCCCGACGGCTCACTCTCCCACGTTCACCGGAGCTACGCGGAGTGGACCCGCCGGGCCAGGACGCGACGGCGAGCGCTCCTCGCCACGGCCGTCGTGGCGCCCCTCGCGATCGGCGCGTTCTGCGCCCGCGTCCTGGCGGGGGCCGACACGTTCAAGGCGTCGCACGTCGTGCTCGCCTTCTTCTTCTCTGCGCTCACGCTCGTCGTCGCTGGGGCCGCGTGGCTCTGGCTACGTACGCTCAGCGATCGTGCCGACGCGGCCGCCCTCGACGAGCGGGGTGAGCTCCGGCGCACGTACCGGCGCGCGGTCTCGATGCTCGCGCGCGAAGAGGAGCTGACCGACGATGAGCTCGCGGAGCTCGTCCAGTCGACCCGGGACATCCGGCGCGTACGGCTCGCCACGGGCGGCCTGACCGCGCGGCACGCCAGGTCCGCGCCGGCGACACCCCACGGCGACCTCCAGCCCGAAGAGACCGACGAGGGCGTCGCCTCGGAGAGCGCGCCATCCTCCCGAGCGCGCGAGCGCTGACGCGCGCGGACCGTTCGAGCTCTTGGACTCCTCAATAGCGGTATTGCCATACGGTATCGACCGTCGCCTTTCCCTTGTCGCCCACGGTCGTGGACAATGACCAGTTCGGCGCGACGTGAAGAATGACGGTGCCAAGGCTCTTGTCGGGCGCGCTCGGGGGCGGAGTGCCGAGCACGTACGCAAACCGGATCGAGACGTCTCGCGAGACCTGGACCTCCAGCTCGGGGCGCGGGTTGTTCGCGTTGGTCGAGTCGATGCGGGTCTGGGTCTGCACGCCGATCACGTCGTCGAGCGCGGCGTCGAAGCCCTGAGTGAGCGCTCCGCCACCGACGGTGGTAGCGAGCTGCGTCCCTCTCCCCGGGGACTTGCCGGCCCCGCTCGAGACGTCCGAGGGGCCGTCGACCGAGCCGAACGCGAGGAGGGTCAAGATCTCGCTCTGCGTTCGCGCCGGCTCGGAGCGCAGCGTGAGCTTCCCGGTCTTCACGGGACCTACGAAGTCGGCGAACACGCGGCTCTTGTCCGCCGCGGTCCACGACGCCGTCGCGATCACGACGGGGTTCGTCGCGTCCTGACCGAAGGTGATCGTCCCGCTCTCCACCAGGAACTTTCGCCCGCTCAGGTCGATCTTCCCGCCCGTGAGGGAGATTTGCCCCGACACATCCGTCCGCCCCCTCACGACGCCAATCTTGGGGGCTCCGGTGAGCTGCACGGAGATCGCGGTCCCGCGGCGAAGGACCACGTCACTGCCGAGATTCACGGCCACGTGGACCACCGAGTCGTCTCCCGCCGGGACGTCCGGCTCGACCTTCGACTTGGCGAGCGCGATCGGCACGAGCGCACGGTCACGCGCCACCCCCACCCGCACGTCGGTCCGGGCCTTGAGGTCCTGCACCTGCTTGCCCGCCGACTCGAGCAGCTTCAGGTGAAAGCTCGGGATGTCGACGGCCACGTCCAGGGTCTTGGTCGCTCGCAGGTTCCGTACGCCCACTCGGATATCGCCGTACGCGTCGCCGAGCGTTCGGCCCTCCAGCGTCAGGTCGATCGGCGAAGACTCCGGAATGCGCAGCGCGACGTTCGCCCCAACGAACCCACGAGCGTCGAGGCGCGCGACCGCCGACCCTCCGATCTTGCCCACTCCGTCGCTCGCGTGAATGTCGTCGACGCGAACCACGCCGCCCGGCGAAAAGGTCACTCGCGCGCCAACGTCTCGGTACTCCTGGCCCATCGCGGCGACGACGAAGGAGAAGTCCCGGGCGATCACCGTGCCTTCGGCGACGACGTCTTCGCCGCCTCCGCCTGCTCGAACGTGCGCGTCGGCGTCGACGCGCCCGTCTAGGTCCGCGAGGCTGTGAGCGGTGAACGGCGCGAGCGCCGCTGCACGAAACCCCCTCGCGCTGAGGCGCGCGTCGAGCGGGTGCTTGGCGTCGAGCTTCGGGGCGAGGGCGGCCCCCCACGCGAGCCCGGCGCCCGCGACGACCTCGGCGAAGCCGTCGGGTTGGTCGACCCGGAGCGAGGCCTTCGCTGTCCCGTTCGCGGCGCTCGCGCGGAGCTCGAGGTGCGGAATCGGCGCCCGCGACACGGTGAGCGACGTCCCGTCGAGCGCGACGTCGAGCTTCGCGTCCCGGTGCAGGTCGCGTAGGGTGACCGTGCCGCCCAACGTGCCTCGGAGCCGCGCGTCGCCCCGAGTGGGGAGCGTCGCGAGCGGGAAGCGCTCGAACGCCGTCGCGACGTCGGCCTTCCAGGGCAACGCGGCGACGGGCCTTCCCTCGGCGAGGTGCGCGACGTCCACCTCCGCGCGCGCCTTGACGTGCGCGCTCCCGGGCGGGGCCGCGCCCTCCTTGGCGGCGAGCCGCGCGTCCAGCTCGGCGATCGCCCCGTCGTACCGGAGCGTCGCGTCCAGGGTGGAGGGGAGCCCGGTGCCGAACGCCCGGAGCTCCCGCCCCGCCAACACGAGCCTGCCGCGCGGAGCCCGCGGCGTGCCCTCGACCGAGACGTCGAGCGAGACCGCCCCGGTCGTGCCACCAAGGTCCACGAGCCCCGGCCACGCCGACAACTTGCGTTCCGGCACGACGACATGGAACCCGAACGCTCGATCCAACATCGCGGCCCGAAGATCGCTCGTCTCCCCACCGGCGAGGAGCAGCTCGAGGGGGAGCTGGCCCCGGCCGTCCAGCCAGACGACGGGGCCCCGCGCGTCGGTGAGTCGGCCGGAGATCGCGGCGAATCCCGTGACCCCATCGACGATGGCCTCCGCCCCGAAGTCGACGCGCAGCGCAGCCCTCGACGCGGTCGCAGCCACGGCGCCACCGACCGCGGGCTTCGGCCCGAGCGCGAGTCCGCGCGTCGACACCGCGGCGCTGACCGAGGGGAGTCGCCCCTCGGCCGCGTGAACGAACCGCGCCTGCACACGCCCTCGGCCACCCATCAAGCGGACCGGGAGATCCTCCGTGGCCGAAGGGAGGGCCTCGTGGAGCCGCGCGAGATCGAGGTCGGCGAACAGAGCGCCGTCGGCGCTGGCCCGCAGCCAGGCCGCCTTCGAGAGCGCCGGGCCGTCGAGGGTCAGCTCCTGAACGACGCTGCGTACCGTGACCACCTCGCCGAGCTGGGCGTCGATCGCCACGCGACCGCGGCGCGCGTGGAGCGAAGACTCGAGGGCGACGTGGGCATGAGGCACACCGGGCGCGCTCCCGTCGCGGAGGGTCACGCGCACGTCGCCCTCCGCCTCTCCCCCGTCGAGCGTGACGTCTGCGTCGAGCGAGAGCCGCCCGGCGAGTCGGGGCTCGCCGACGAGCCGCGCGAGCCGCGCGAGATCGAGCGCTTCTCCCTCGGTCCGGAGCCGCGCGGCGATCTTGGAGCCCCGTCGCGAGCCCTCGGCGTAGAGCTTTCCCCCGAGCCCCGCGAGCTCGACGCCACCGAGGTCGAAGTCCGCCCCGTCGACGCGCGCGGTGGGGGCCGAGAGGGAGAGCGCTTCGCCGTACCCCCTGCCCGCTATTCGTGTATTTCGCATGTGAATCGAGCGACTCACGGCAACGTCACTCTCGACGTCGAGGCGACTCAGCGCGTGTCGTGCGCCGAACCGAAGCCCCTGCACCCCCAGGGTGACGTGCAGATCGGGCGCCTTGACCGAGCCGCGCGCGTCCACCCCGACGTCCACGCGCGAGGCGCGCACCCCCCGCACGTCGAGCGACCGCGCCGCGAGATCGGCGCGCGCGCGGAGGGCCAGCGTCACGAGGTCCAAGGTGCCGCGGGTCCGCAACGTGCCCACCCCCAGGCCGAGCGCTCCGGCGCGTCGGAGCGCCGCGAGGGAGAGCGCTGTGTCGGTCGTGAACGTCACGGGGCCGGCCGTGGGGCGCGTCGGCAGCTCCGCGTGGAGCGTCGTGCGTGCACCCGGCTCCGCGGCGACCACGTCCGCGGTCGCGATCCCCGAGACGTCCAGCGTTGCGTCGAGCCGCACGGGCGGCAGCCCCTGCCCCGCGACGTGGGACCGCGGCGCGAGATCTGCGAAGAGCTCCGCCGAGGGTGGTCCGACGCTCGGGGCGCGCGCAGTCACCTCACCGCGAACGCCGAGGCGTGACGTCGGCGCGCCGGCGGAGAGCGCCGTGAGGTCGATGTTCTCCGCCATGAATACGGCGTCGCCCACGAAGTCCGGCCCAAGATCCGCGCGCGCGCGGGCGGAGACGAGGGCCGGGCCGAGCTGCGCCCGCGCGGAGGCGATCGCCCTTCCGCCGAGCTGACCCCGCGCTTCGATCCCCACCGAGACCGGCCCGCGGAGAGAGAGCCCCGGCACGAGCGCGGTGAGCTTCGCGGCGTCGGCCGTCGGCACCCCCACGTGCGCCTCGAACGCGGCGCCTCGCAGCGCGCCTCCGATCACGAACGGGACGCCCGCCACCTCGCCCGTGAGGTCCGCGCCGAGGTCCTCGTCGCCTTCGTCCGGGAGCGCCGCGTGCGCCGTCACGCGGATCACGACCGCGGTCTTGGGGAGGACCTCTCGGGCCGCGACCCGGACGTCGTGGACGCGGAGGTCGAGACCTTGGGCGCTGGATCTGAGCGAAGCGTCGAGACCGTGGGCCTCCACGTCGGCGGCGAAGGTCTCCGCCACCTGCCCGTATATCCATGCATGATGCACGCGAACGCTGCGCAGCTCGATGGTGGGCGTCGGACCCGGGTTCGACTTTGGCTTGGGCGTCCGCGGGAGGAACGCGTCGGCGAGCGCGAGGGTCTTCTCGCCGTCTCCGGCGTCCTTCATGGAGACGTCGAGCGCGACGTGATCGATGGCGAGGCGGTCGACCCTGAGCGTGGGCGGGTCGCCGAAGACGGCTCCCTCGACGAGCCCGAGGACGTCGGTGTCCACGTCGACGCCGCTCACCCAGGCGAGGGTCTCGCCGCTCGGAGAGCGGACGCGGGCGTCGAGGCCACGGACACCTCGCAGACCGATAGACCCGAGCCCTCGCGCTTCGAGGGTCCCCTTGAACGTGCCACCGGTGGCCGCGTGAACGGCCCACGTGATCGTGTGAAGTCCTGGGCGGGTCCCGAGGTGGGCGACCGCGCCCACGGCGAGCGTGAACAAGGCGACGAGGAAGAGGCCGAGCGCGTCGAGCGCGCGTCGCAGCGCCCGTCGAGCCATCAGAACGCCTCCCCCACGCCGAGCGCGATCGCCATCGGGACGCCTGCGAGCGTGCTCGGCTCCTTCTCGTCGGGAGTGAGCCCGCCTATCACCTGCGCCCCCGGAATCCGATAACCCACGTCGAGGCGAATGGGGCCGACCGGTGTCTGGTAGCGAGCGCCCAGTCCACACGAGAGGTGGAGGTGCGCGAGGCGAATGCTCCCTCGCTGCGGGGACACGTCACCGGCGTCGCAGAAGGTCGCGGCCGAGAGCGGCCCGACGACGTCGACTCGCACCTCCAGGGACGCCTCCCAGAGGGAAAACCCGCCGGTCGGGACGCGACAATCGGGCTGGCAGTCCGAGTCCTGGCGGAGCCTCGCCGAGTCCGGAGTCAAGAAGCCGACGTTGCCATACGGGCTGATGCCGCGAGCGGCATACCCTCGATTCGAGCTCGGCCCGCCGCCGAAGAGTCCCCGAAAATAGACGAGCTGGTAGTCGAGCGTGCGCGACTTCTCGTCGAGGGCGTCGGGGTCTCCGAACACCGCGCTGCCATAGTTGAAGGGGACGAGGAACCCGAGCCCCGCGCGCGCCGCGAGCACGACACGCTTGGACACGGGGACGTAGCCGCGAACCTCGGGCTGGATCTTCACGTCGCTCGCGTCGCCGCCCACCCCCGCGACCTGGAACGACGCCGCCGCGTAGACGCCCTTGCGCGGCTTCACGCGGCTATCGCGGAGATCGAGCTGAACCTGGAGCTCGGGGTAGGAGATGACGACGGGGCTCAGCGTGGGATCGACCGGTCCGAGATAGGAGAACGGATAGGCGACTTGCAGGTTCTGCGAGAGCGCGCCGTACACGCGCTTGAAGACCCGCTCGATGCCCAGGGTCGCTCGCGCTTCGCCGTAGCCGAGCACGTTCGCGTCCTTCGGCGGGTTCGGGTCGATCAGCACGGGATAGACCTCGACGCTCGGTCGGAAGAACCCTGCGATGCGGCCGCCGAACACGCCAGGTTGTCGGGTATCGAAGCGGAGGCGAGCCTCGGGAAAAATGTCGGTCGGCGCTTCGATGTTGTTCACGCGGAGCGGGTAGAGGACGAGCCCGACCGTGAGGTCGACGTGGAACTTCCGCAGCCCACCGTAGAAGTTGCGGTGCTCCCAGCCTGCCGTCGCGCTGAGGGCGGTCTTCAGGGCGTCGAACTCGACTCCGCCGCCGACGCGCACGGTGCGTAGCCTGGAGGGCTCGAGCTTCACGACGAGGGGGACCCGGCCGTCGGCGCGCGGGCCCTCGTCGAGCGCCGGGAGGATCTCGACGGACGCGAAGACGCCGAGCTCGAGCACGGCCTGCCGAGCCTCTTCGATCGCCTTCGTCGAATACGGCGCGCCGGGCTCGAGCGACAGCGCGTAGCGGACCTGGTCCTCCGGGAGGGTCCCGAGGCCCACGACGCGAACGTCTCCGAGGGCTTGGGGTGTCCCATGCTCGACCGCGTAGTGGACGAACGCCCGGTGGCGCGGGAGGTCGACGTCGGCGCGCGCGGTGACGGTCGCGAAAGCGTACCCCTCGTCGGTCAGGCGCCTCCGCAGCGCCTCCTTCGCCGCGTCGTACGCCGCCTCGTCGAACGGGGCGCCCTCCTCGAGGGCCTCGGCGGCAGCGACCCGCGCGCTCGCGCGGAGGGCGAGCGGGAGGCCGTCCATGCCAGCGAACTGCGCGCTCGCGACACGCACGGGCTCGCCCGGATCGACGAGGATCTCGACCCGAACGTGGTTGTCGGTCGTCTGGTGGACCCGCCCCGCGCGCACGCGGGCCTCGTAGTACCCCCGTGCGCGACAGGCGGCCTGAACGCGCGCGAGATCCTTCTGCAGAGTCTGCGGCTCGAACGTCGTGTACTCGTAGACGACTCCCCGAAATAGCCCGAGAAACTTCGGGCTCGGCGTGGTGGCGAGCTTCTCTTCGATCTCGGCGATGTCGGGGCTCGGCCCGCGCGCGCGTACGTTCTTGACCTCGACGCTGTAGATCGCCGAGCGGCCCTTCGGGATCGAGTGGCACCCCGTCGTCAGGATCCCAGTCAGGATCCCTGAGACCGCGACCAGCGCCCAGAGCACCCCAGAGCCGGCCCGCCAGGACGTCGACGCTCTCGCGCTCCGGTCGGCGAGTCGTGGTCTCGATGAAGGAATGGGCACCTCGGCTCCGCGCCTGGGGTGGAGTAGCATGGCCGCGTGCCCTCGGTCCGCACCATCCTCGGCAGCGCCGGGCTCGGATCGCCGGCGCTCGTCGCGCTCGCCACGCTCGCGCTCGCGCCAGTCGGGTGCGGAGCGCCTGCCGTGCCGCGACCCACGCTCGTGACGCACCAGGTGACCGATCTCGTGCCGATAACGACGCCTCCTCCTCCGGCCAAGACGGAGCTCATCCCCACCCGTCCCCGCGTCGAAGGCGTGGTGTGGCTCGACGGCGAGTGGACGTTCCAGGGGAAGCGCGCGCGTTGGCGCCGGGGTCGCTGGGTCGTGCCGCCTCGAGGTGCGCGGTACGCCCCGTGGACCGAGGTGCGCGGGGCCGACGCCCAGCTCTACTTCGCGCCGGGCAAGTGGCTCGACGCGAGCGGCGGGGAGCTCCCCGAGCCTCCGCCCATCGCGACGGCGCCGGCCTCACGCACGACCGTGTTCAACGATGTCGGCGAAGAGGAAGACGTGGGCCGCGATCTCCGGGAAGGCGACCTGCCGCGTGACGGCGGCGCGCGATGAGCGCGATCTCCGCGAGCCACATGAAATGAGCGCGCTCGTGCCTCCACCTCTCGCCTTCGGGATCGTCGTCGTGACGTTCGCGGCGACGTGTACGCTCGCGGTCGCGCTCGCGGTCGGCCTCGCGCGATCCGGCCGCCGACTTGAGGGCGTGCTCGCGCTCGCGGTGCTTCCGATCGGCGTCGTGCTCGGCTTTCGCGCCGGTCTCAAGCGGCGCGCGATCGCGGCCGCGATCGCCCTGGTCGCCTACCTGGGCGCGCGCGCGCTGTTCGGCTGACCGCTTCGCGGGCCGATGGATGAACCTACCCTACGTCTCTCGACGCTGCGCCCGCCCGAGCCTCGGCGCGCGCCACCGCGTCTCTACGAACAAGGCGCGTCCAACCCGGAGACCGCCGCTCACTTGCCCTTGCACGACGGGCCCATGCTCTCGCTCAGACCATCGAACGCGCGCCGCGTCTCCTCCTCGGTGTAGCCCTTCCAGCCGTCGGGGCTCGGGCCGTGGGTCACTCGCTCGGGCCGCTTCCCACGCGCGGGCTCGCGCCGCTCGGGGCCGGGCTCCTTGGCGTCGTTGATGGCCCTGTAGGCCCTCCAGGCGGCGCCGCAGTCGCCCGCCTTGGCGAAGCACCCGACGGCCGTGGCCGTGACGGCGTCGAGCTTGGGCTTCGGGTCCATGCGAGGGCGGAGCCGCATCCAGGTGTCGAACGCTTCTTGGCACTGGGCGACGCTCTTCGTCTGGGTGCCCGTGCCACCCGCGGTCAGCGTCTGGCCCGCCGCCGCGAACTTGTCCTTGTCGCCCATGTTCGCACCGCGGCACCACTGCCCGGCCTCGGCCTGCACGATCGCGTCCATGCGGTCGGGCCCGATCTCCCCGCTCTTCGTGGCCTCGAGCGCCTTGCGGAACGCGACCTTGCCCGCCTCGCACTGCCCGGAGAGCATGACGCACTCGGCGCGCAGCCCGGCGTTCTTGCCGCTCGCGGGGGCCGTGGAGAGGCCGCCCGGGCGTGGATCTTGGACATCGTGGGCGTCGAGATCGGCGAGGCAGCCCTTGCCGTCGCCCGACTGCTTCTTGGACTGCGCCGACTGCAAGAGCGCGACGGCCTTCTTCTCGGCGTCGCTCGTCGCCTGGAGAGCGCCCACCGCGTTCAGGGACTGGTCGCTCACCGGCCCCACGCCGGCGGCCTTCGTGGGGCTCTCGCCCGGGGAAATCTCGCGCATCGTGAGGCGAATGGGCACCTTGCACGAGTCGACCTCTTTGGCCGAGTCCGCCTTGCACGCGGAGAGCTCGCCGCCCTTCTTGTCGGTCTTGGTCTCGTTGGCCTTGCTGCCACCCGCGCCGAAGCCGAGGTACGAGCCGTGGACCTCCCCCTTCAGGTTCGACTGCGTGGCGATCGCGAAGGCGCCGAGGTTGTACGCGTAGACGAAGTGCGTGGCGCCTGCGCAGCGCGGGTTCTTCTCGAGGTCCTTGCGGAACACCGAGTCGCGCGTGGCGGTGCGTGTACCACTCACGTAATATTCCATGTGCAGCTTCTCGCCGCTCTCGACTTTGCCGCTCAGCGTGGCCGCGCCAAGGGGCAGCTTGGCGTAGAGCTCGGTCTGGTCGTGGATGTCGAGGATCTCGACGCCGCCGCTCGTCCACTGCACCGGTGCGTACGAACCGCCGTCGCCCTTCACCGCGTCGTTGCGGCAGCCGTCGAGGACCTTCATCTCGCAGCCCTCGTACTTCACGACGACGATGTCGTTGGCGGCGTACGACTGGAAGGTCGACTGGTCGGTCGCGTCCCACTCGACGATGAACGGACGATCGTGGTTCTTAGGGTTGCAGCGGTTCTGCCCCGCGAAGGTCTTGTCGGCGAGCTTCCCGGCGCCCCCGGGCGCGGGTGGCGCGCCGCAGGCGGAGACGACGACCGCCGAGGAGAGCGCGAGAGCGACGCTGAGCGACAGCAGGGGGGACGAGGCGTGCTTCATGGGCGCGCATTATCCAGCGGGCGCTCGCGGCGTGTCGAGACCAGAAGACGCCGCCGTCACCCGCAGTCGTGCGAGGCGCCCGCGAGCCCCCAGCCTGCCCCCGTGAGCCCGGTGACGGTGATGGACGTGGCGCCGGTCGTCTTGAGGGTGATGTCCTGGTACGAGTAGTTTCCGTGCGTAGGGCTGTTCGCGCCGGCGAGCACGCCGCCGACGAAGGCGACGCCGTCGGGACCGGGCGAGACTCCGCACACAACCTTCGCGGGGCTAGTCCCCTGGAGTCGTGGTTCGTATCAGAAGTCCGGTCTTCGGTGTCATGCCGAGGAGCGAGGGGGTGCCCCGCCCCCCCCCCCCCCCGCGGGCGGGGGGGGGGGGGGGGGGGCCCCCCCCCCCCCCCCCCCCCCCCCCCAACCCCCCCCCGGGGGGGGGCTGCCCCCCCCCCCCCCCCCCCCCCCCCGGGGGGGGCGCCCCCCCCCCCCCCCCCCCCCGGGGGGCCCCCCCGCCCCCCGCCCCCGGGAGCCCCCCCCCCCCCCCGGGGAGGGGGGGCCCCCCCCCCCGGGCCGGCCCCCCCGGGGGGCGCCCCCCCCCCGCGGGGGCCCCCCCCCCCCCGGCCGGGGCCGGGCCCGCCCGGGCGCCCCCCCGGGGCCCGCGCGGCCCCCCCCCCCCCCCCCCCCCGGCGCCCCGGCGGCCCCCCCCCCCGGCCCCGCCCGCCCCCGGCCCCCCCCCCCCCGCCCCCCCCCCCCCCCCGCCCCCCCGCCCCGGCCGCCCCCCCCCCCCCCGCCCCGCGCGCCCCCCCCGGGGGGGGGGCGGCGCCGGCCCCGCCCCCCCCCCCCGCCCCCGCCGCCGCGGGGAGGCGCCCCGCCCCCCCCCCCCCCGCCCCCCCCCGGGCCCCGGCCGCCCGGGGCCGCCGGGGGGGGGGGGGCCCGGCCGGGCCCGCCGCGGCCCGGCCCGGCCGGCGCGGCCGCGGCGGCCCCCCGCCCCGGCCGCCCGGGCCCCGGCGGCGCCCCCCCCCCGGCCCCCCCGCCGGCGCCCGGCCCCGGGGCCGGCGGCCCGCGCCCCGCGCGCCCCCCGGGCCCCCCCCCCCCCCCCCCCGCGGGGCGCCCCCCGGGCCCGCCGCCCGGCGCGCCGCCCGCGCGCGCCCCCCCCCGCCCCGGCCCCGGGCCGCGCGCCCCCCGCGGGGCCCCCCCGCGCCCCGGCCCCCCCCCGCGCCGCCCCCGCGCCGGGCCGCCCCCCCGGCCGGCCGCCCCCCCCCCCCCCCGGCGCCCCCCCCCCCCCCCCGCCCCCGCCGCGGCGCCGGCCGCGGGCCGCGGGGGCCCCCGGGCGGCGCCCGGCGCCCGCGGCGCGCCCCCGCGCCCGCCGGCCGCCCCCCCGCCCCCCCCCCCCCCCCCCGCCCCGGCGCCCCCCCCCCCCCCCCCCGGCCGGCCCCCCGGGGGCCGGCCCCGCGCGGCCCCCCCCCCCCGGCCGGGCCCGCCCCCGGGGCGCCCACCCCCAGCCCGCAGCCCCCGCCCGGGGCCCCCCGGGCCCAGGCCCCCCCGCCCCCCCCCCCCCCCCCCCCCCCCCCCCGGGGGCCCCCCCCCCCCCCCGGGCCCCGCCCGCGGGCGGCCCCCCCCCCCCCCCCCCCCCCCCCCCCCCCCCCCCCCCCCCCCCCCCGCGCCCCCCCCCCCCCCCCCCCCCCCCCGCCCGGCTTCTGCCCGACCGTTTTCGGCGGCGGCGGGCCCGTCCTCAACTCGGACGTCGTTCCGCGCGGTGGAGGCGGCGCTTTGCGCTCAGGGGACAGTGGTTTCGGGTGTGACCGCGCGAGAACGCCGACCCTCGAACATGAGTATCCTCCCACCGCCGCCGAAAACGGGACACCCCCTCGCTCCCTTGTGGCGAAAGGCCGAGCCGCGCGACTTCTGGAAGGGATCACTCTTCCAGGAGACTAGCGGACGCGCTCGATGGGGCGGGCGCCGCGCTTGGCAGAGAACCAGTTGGAGTCGAGGTGACGAGGTAGCGACGACGCGTACAGGCAGTCGCGGAGCGCGCTGGTCTCGAAGGCGACGGCGCCGTGCGCGTTGGCGGTCTTCACGAGCACCGCCTCGGCCCGCGTGAGGGCCTGGCGCGAGATGCTGCCCTCGACCTTCTCGCGCTCGACGCGGACGCCGCCGCGCTCGAGCTCCCCGAAGAGCCACTCGCTCACCTTCTCGGTGTTGCCGCCGGCGGTGTACGACACGAGCTTGTGGCGGCTTCGCGGCGGCTTGCCCTTGCCGCGGAGCACCCAGTCGCGGAACACGTCGGCGTCGGCGTACAGCGCGTCGAAGAGATAGACCTCGTTGATGCCCACTCCGCCGTGGCGGACGCACTGCGCGGCCGCGTGGTAGCCGCCCGAGTGCGCGGAGAGGCACACGCGGCCCACGCGGGACCGCTGGAACGCGCTCGTGCGGAGCGCGCGCGTGGCGTCGCGCGTGCCGAGGCCGACCAGCACCTCGGACGTGAGCCTCGCGAACGTGCCGGGCGACTCCAGCTTGCCGCACGACGAGTCGGAGGCGTTCACCGGGCCCTGCGGAACGACGAGGATGGCGTCCTGCCGGCTCGCCGCGAGCTGCTCGCGGAGCTTGTGCGCGGCCATCGCGTGCTCGGCCGTGGTGCTGTGCCCGTGGAAGTGCACGAGCATGGGGATCTCGTGGCCGGAGGGGCGGAAGTGGCGCGGCACGAACACCCACACCGTGGAGTCGGTGTAGCCGGAGCCGCCGCTCGGGAACGGCGCGCTCGGGAGGGTGAGCGCGAGCGTGGTGCCGAGCGCGCTCGAGCTCACGCGGTCGAGGCCAATCGAGGCCTCGGCGCGGCCAGGCGCCGCGAGGAGAGCGGCCGCGCCGCCGGCGAGGCCGAGGAACGCGCGTCGCGAGGGTGTCTTCTCCATGTCGGCCTCCTTCCCCCTGTCGATAGACGATCCGGGCCGTGAGGGCCAACTATTGTGGCCTTCGCCGAGGCAGTAAGACCGCTACGGCTTGACGTTCGCGAAACCGCCGCGCTCGGAGGTCTTGAGCTTCAGGTTCGACGGCAAGGTGCGCAGATCGGCCGTGGAGAACTTCACGTCGGAACCTGTATTGTACACGGGAATGACCTGCACCTGCCGAAGGACCAGCGCGTTCGGGTCGAACAGCGCGCGCCCGATGTAGTTCTTCTGCTGGGCCGCGAGGTTCGGGTGGAGGAAGTTGCCGAGGCTCTCGAAGATAACGCCGGTCTTGCCGCTCTGCTTGCGCACGACGCGCACGGGCTTCCACACGTGGGGGCCGCTGCCGAACACGACGTCGCCGTCGTACGACTTGACGAACTCGATGCCCGCGTGCACGAGCTCGTCTTGGGTGGTCCCGTTCATGCTGTGGATGGCGACGACGCGCAGATCGGCAGCGGCGCCGCGGAGGTTCTCGAACAGCGCGCGCTTGTCGTTCGCGCACACCGACCCGGTGCACGCGCGTCGGCTCCCCAGGTAGAGGCTGCCGAACGCGACGCGGATCGATTTTCCCTGGGCTACGAACGTCGTCACCTTCACGTCGTTCTTGCGCCCCGCGTCGCCCACGCCGTGGAACGCGTGCTTCGCGTCGGCGAGCGCCGCCGTGGCTTGGGCGGTCATGGCCTCGCCGTCGGGCGACGTGCAGTCGCGCGAGTGGTTGTTCGAGAGCCCCACGAGGTTGAACCCGCGGTCCATGGCCTGCTTCAGGTTGTCCGCGCGCGACACGAACGCGTACGACTTGCCCGGGGTGTACACGCTGTCGAAGGTCTCGCAGCGCTCGCCGACCACGGTCTCCCAGTTGATGTAGCCTACATGGCCTCGGTACGCCTTGCCGGTGGCGTCGAAGCGATCGAGCGCCTTGCCGAACTCGGCCGCGATGGGCTCCTTCTGGTGCGTGCGCGACCACGCGCTGTCGCCCACGCCGCGTACGTCGAAGAGCCCCTCGACCGCGCGCACGTCGAGCGGCGCCGCGGCGAGCGTGGACGCCGTGTCGGTCTCGTCGGGCTCGGTGATGGGCACGCCGACCGCGTCCTCCGCGTCGCCCGACTCGCCGCCGCCCGGGTCGTCGGCGCCGTCGGCGGTGAGGTTCACCGCGCAGCCGACCTCGGGCAAGGCGGCGATCGAGACCAGCGTGACGAGCGCCGCGATCGAGGCGAGCGGGGTGGGGCGGAGGCTCTTGGCGGGCATCATGGCCGAGGTATAGCGCACTCCCGCCCTGGCGCACGCGGGCGGGTGGCGCTCCAGCTAGAGCGCCGAACCGCTTGATTCGGTCGGCTTTTCGCCGATTTACGTCGCCGTACTTCGTTGCTCCTCCTCGCCTAGCAGCAGTAGGACTCGTCGTCGCGCCTCGCACGGCTCGCAACTCGGCGAAAATCCTCGGTCATCAAGCGGTTCGGCGCTCTAGCCGCGCGCGATGGGCAGGTACTCGGGCCGGTAGGCGGCCGCGGTCGCCAGGGCGTGGAGCCTGTCGAGATCTCGCGGGAGGTCGTCCCGAGCCGCGACTCCCTCCTCGAGCGCCTGCTTCGCGACCCTCGCGGCGACGAACAACGACACCGCGTGGAGCTCCGAGACGGGGGGATAGATGCGCCCGTCGGCGAGGTGAAACCTCGTGGTGTAGGCGTCGAGCGCGTGCGCCGCCGCGAGCACCATGCCGCCCGTGATCTTCCGCGCGCAAGTGAGCGTGGCGCCCATGCCAAGACCCGGGAAGATGAAGGCGTTGTTGCCCTGGCCCACCGGCCGGACCTCCCCGTCGGGCAGGGTGACCGGCGCGAACGGCGACCCCGTGCACACCACCGCCCGCGCGCCCAGCCACCGGTACACGTCCTCCGGCAGCGCCTCGCAGCTCGTCGTGGGGTTCGAGAGCGGGAAGACCACCGGGCGGGCCGCGTTCTCTCCGACCGCCCGCACGGCGGCCTCGTCAAAGGCGCCCGGCTGCCCCGAGAGGCCGACGAGCACGGTCGCCCGCGCCCCGCGGATCGTCTCGAGGAGCGTGGGCACCTCGCCCGCGATGTTCCATGCAGAATACACGACATCGGGCTGCGCGAGGGCTCGCTTGTAGGGCTCCAGGGTGCGGTCGCGGGTGAGCAGGCCCTTGGAGTCGAGCACGAACACGCGCGCCGACGCGGCCTCGGGCGCGAGACCCGCGTCCACCAGGCCCTCGACGATGGCGCTCGCCACGCCCGCGCCGCCGGCTCCGGCGCCGTGGATCACGTAGACGTCGTCTTCGATGCGCGTGCCGCGGAGGCGCGCGGCCGTGAGCAGACCGGCGAGCGCGACCGCGCCCGTGCCCTGAATGTCGTCGTTGAAGCTGGGCAGCACGTCGCGGTAGCGCTCGAGCACGTCGAACGCCGTGTCCTTCGAGAGGTCCTCCCACTGCAGGACGGCGCGCGGATACCGCTTCTTCACGCCGGCGACGAAGGCGTCGGTGAGCGCGAAGTAGTCGTCGCCGACGATGCGGGGCTCGCGGAGCCCGAGGTAGAGGGGGTCCTCGCGCAGCGACACGCGGTTCGTGCCCACGTCGAGGCTCGTCGGGAGCGCGTGGTACGGCGCAAGTCCCCCGAGCGCGTAGAGCGCGAGCTTGCCTATCGCGATGCCGATGCCACCATAGCCTTGGTCGCCAATCCCCAAGATCGCCGACGAGTCCGTGGCGACGATCATGCGCACGTCCTCGCGGGGGTGGCTCGCGAGGATGCCGTCGACGCGGGCGATGTTGCGCGGCGAGAACGTGAGGCCGCGCGGCGTCTTGAAGAGGCGCGAGTAGGCCTGGATCGCCTCCCCGACGGTGGGCGTGTAGACGATGGGCATCATCTCCTCCACGTGCCGCGACAGCAGCGCATAGAAGAGCGTCTCGTTGCGGTCCTGGAGGGCGCGTAGAAACTGGTTCTTCGCGAGCGGCGTCGTCAGCTCCGCATACTCGGCGATCATGCGGCCGAGCTGCTCGTCGAGGGTGCTCTCGTGGGGCGGGAGGAGCCCGTCGAGATCGAGCAGCTCGCGCTCCGCCCGCGTGAACGCGGTGCCGCGGTTGATGGCGGGGCTGCGCAGCACGTCGAGCCCGGTCACCGCGATGCGGAGCTCACGCCCTGCGGGGGTCTCCACGACGTCGAAGGTGCTGGAAATGCGCGTCATCCGGCCACCCTAGCAGGATGTCGGGCGATGTATGCACGGAACGCTGGCGCTCAAGGCTTCGCGATCTTGCGGATGGAGCCCGGTCCGCTCGCGCCAATCTCCGCGACGTAGAGCGCGCGCTCATCTTGCGCGATCGCGGAGCCGTTCCGGAGATCGCTCGCGAGCACGGTGGGCGTGGTGCAGCCCGCGATGGGGCACGTAAGGAGCTTGCCGTCGACGCGGTCGGCCTCGACGCCGCTCTCACCGAGCGTGACCCAATACACGCGCTCCTTGTCGGCGACGTTCGCCAGCGGGCTTCGCGCCGAGTTGCCATACTGGGTGGGCGCGCCACCCGCCTTGGCCTGCGAGTACACTACGCCCGCCGCGGCGGGCCGCGAGTAGTTCCAATACACGCGCGTGTCGTCCACGAAGATGCCGCCCGCGAGGTCGCCGGGGTTGGGACCGAAGTCGAAGGGAGCGCCCCCGACCAGGGGCACCCGGACGATGTGGAACTCGTTGCTCGTGACGTAGGCGTGCGTCGCGTCGACCGCCAAGTGGAACGGGGTGTTGATCGACGCGAGCTGCATCTCCGACGCGCCCGCGACGCTCACGCGCGAGAGCGTGCCGGCCTGGTAGGCGGTGAAGAAGGCCACACCGTCCCTCACGGCCACGTCGTACGACACGTTGGAGGTGAGCTGCTGGAGGCCCGCCTGGCAGTCCGCCGCGGGGCACTTGAACACGCCGCCGGGGTCGCGTGCGGCCGCGAAGTACACGTTGACGCCGTCGTTCGTGATGCCCCAAGGCTGCCGGAAGCTCGCCTTGGCGAACAGCGCCTCGTCGGTGCCGTCGGTCCGCCCGCGGCGCACCTCGTGCGTGCCCGAGTTGGTCCAGTAGAGCATGCCGTTCAGCAGCGTGATTCCGAGCGGCTTGGTCTGGTTTGGGAACAGCGCGAACGATTGGCATACGCCGGCCGCGCACGCGCCGCCGAGGCAATCGTGGCCGCAACGCCCGCAGTGCTTCGGGTCGGTCGCCAGGTCGGCGCTGCACGGCCCGTCGGTCGACGCGTCGCCGGTCGCGTCGGGCGCTTCGACGTCCGGCGCAGCGGTGTCGGGCGCCTCGGCGTCGGGCGGCTCGCCGCGGGCGTCGGGCGTGGCGTCGCGCGCCTCGGCGAACGTGAGGTCGCGCGTGCCGATGATCGCGTTGCACGCGCCCAGCGCGAGCCCGGCGACCGCGAGCGCCGTGATGCGCGCGGAGAAGGAGGGAGGAAGCAGACTCAAAACGCACCTCCCACGAGCAGCCCGGCGCCTTCGGGTCCGACCGCCGGCCCCACCGAGACGCTCGCCGTGCCGGCCGCGCGCGCTCGCGGGCCCGAGGTGAGCACCAGCACCGCGCCGGCCGCGACCGCGACGCCACCCGCGACGAACGCGATCGTCGAGACCGTGCCGAGCGTCTTGGCGCTGTCGTTCGCCGCGATCCCGGCCTGGCTCGCGCAGCGGCCGGCGCTCGGACAGAGCTCCTTCGACTCGTTGTTCTTGCCGATCGCGAGCGCCCCCGTGAGCGCACCGACGCCGAGGCCCGCGACGCCGAGGCCCCCGACCACGTACCCAAGCGTGGCGTTGCCGCCCGAGGGCGCCTCAGGGGGGACCGGCGACGCCGCGACCGGTGCAGCCCCCGGGGCGGACGCGGCGACGGGCGACGTCGGCGAGTCGAGCTCGAGCGAGGGGGCGTGCAGCGCGGCCTGCTCGCCGTCACCGACGACGCGGGAGATCGAGCGCGACTTGCGGCCGGGGGCGGAGAGCTCGACGGCGTGCGCGCCCGGATCGACGGGGAAAGGTGCGCCCAGCGACGCGGCGGTGAGCACGGTGCCGTCGCGCTTCACGACGAGCCCGGGCGGGCGATCGGCGATGAAGATCGCGAGGTGCGCGAGCTTCGGCCGCAGGGCCTCCGCGCGGGCGGTGGCGAGCTCGGCCCAGTCGCCACGGCTCTGCTGCTTCGCGGCCGACGCCGCCTCCAGAAATGTGGCCCAGGCGCTGGCGGTTCTGCCTGTTTTTTCATAACAATTTCCGAGATGTAGGAGCGTCCCTGCCGCGGGATCGAGGCGCTGGCTCTCCGCGAACTTCGGGCACGCCTCGACGAACTTGGAGGCGGCGGCGAGGCGCTTGCCGTCTTCGAAGAGCACCTGCGCCGTGGCCGCGTCGGCGCCCGCGGCCACCGCCACGCCCTCGAGCCCCACGAGCCAGCAGGGAGAGACGCCCAGGCCCACGCCGAGGGCGAAGACGATCGCGGCAGCGCGCTCGCGCAGCCGGGTTGGGGGCATGGTCTTCATCGCGCCTCAGAGTAGGCCAAGTGGGCCGGGACGCGCACGTCGAAGACTCGAAGGGTGTCCCGTGGCCACCGCTGCGCGAACCGCGGAGGTGCAGGGCCGTCTGGGCCAACGCCAGGGTCCTCCGAGGACACACCAGGCTGGATCGGCGGGCTTGATCGACGATCGCGCCGCTGATCTAGCGTCGCTCGTCGGGCATCGCGTTCGGGTCCACCTTGGGCCGGACGGCGGCAGCGGACGGCGCAGGCGCAGCGGGGGGCGGCTTCGGCGGCTTCGGAAGGGGCGCCGCTTGCGGGCCACGCGAGGTCGGGAGGGCCGTCGGCGCGGCGGAGGCGGTGGGGACGGGCGGGGCGCTGACGACGGCCGGTGGCGCGCCCGCCTCGGCGAGGACCGGGAGGTGGGTGCGATCGTCGGGGAGCGCGACCGCGCTGGGCGTGGGGCCCGCGGCGGACGGCGCCGGGTGCGGCGACCCGGACGCCGCGCGAGCCTTCACCACCGCCGCTCGGATCGGGACAGCGACGGCGAGGCTCAGCGCGAGCGCGAGCGCGAGCACGAGCGCGAGCGCCCACCGCGAGGTCCCCGGTGGGGAGGCGGGCGACGACACGTCCGTGGTGCCCCACGCGACGTCGGTGCCGCCGGTGCCCCGCAGCCGGCTGGTCGAGCGCTCGATGCGGGCGGCCACGCCCTGGGCCGCCTGCGGGAGGCGCGCGGCGAGCGGCTCGAGATCGCGCGCGAGCGTCGCCACGTCGGGGTAGCGCCGCTCACGATCCTTCGCGAGGCACCGCGCCACGATCCGGTCGAACTCCGGCGAGACACCGCTCGCGATCCGGGAGGGCGGCGCGGGCTCGTCCGCGATCACGCGCGCGGTGAGCTCGGTGAGGGTCTCGGCGTCGAACGGCAGCGCGCCGGTCACGAGCTCGTGGAGCACGACGCCGAGCGACCAGAGGTCGGCGCGACCGTCGACCGAGCGCGCCGAGCGGAGCTGCTCGGGGGACATGTAGCTCGGCGAGCCCATCGACGTGCGGGTCTGGGTGAGCTGGACGTTGGCCCCCTGCTGCGCCTCGGCCGAGAGCTTCGATATTCCGAAATCGAGAATCTTGACGAGAGGTTGCCCATCGATCGCGGTCGCGAGGTAGAGGTTCGCCGGCTTGAGATCGCGGTGCACGATCCCTTTCGCGTGGGCCTCCGCGAGCCCCTCGCAGGCCTGGAGCACGTAGGTCGCGGCCTCCCCCACGGAGAGGGGACCGTGCGCGGCGAGGTGCGCGGCGAGGTCCTTCCCCTCCACGTACTCCATGACCATGAAGGGCTCTCCAGAGTCGGTGACGCCCAGGTCGAGCACGCGCGCGACGTGCGGGCTCTTCAGCGCCACGGCGGCGCGCCCCTCTCGCTGGAAGCGCTCGACCGCGGCGGGGTTCTCGAGCGCGCCGCGATGGAGGAGCTTGATGGCCACCTGATGGCCGAGGCCCACGTGGACCGCGAGGTGCACCTCGCCCATGCCGCCCGCGCCGAGCCGCCGCACGAGGTCGTACTTGCCCGCGAAGAGCGCGCGTGGCGCCTGGACCTCCGTGCGACCGCTCGTGAAGGCCTCGAGGGACGCTGCGCCGCCGAGCGCGGCGCGGAGCGCGTTCATCGCCTCTTCGACGCGCCCGAAACGATCGGAGGCGGACTTGGCGACACACCCTCGGAAGAACGTGTCGAACCCCGCCGGGAGCACGACGCCGTGCTCGGCCGCCCGCGCGACGGCCGACGGGTACTCGCCGCCGAGGAGGGTTCCATAAAGCTCGGCCACGGTGTCTACCCGCCAGAACGGCTTGCCCACGAGGAGCGCGAACGCGACGAGGCCGAACGCCCAGATGTCGGCCGCGGGGGTGATTACGGCGCGGCCGAGCTGCTCTGGCGCCATGTAGAGCGGCGTCCCGGTGGAGGCCGTGGACTCGTGAAAGACCCCCTGGGACAGCTTCGCGATGCCGAAGTCGAGGATCTTGAGCAGCGGCGGCGCGCCCGGCTCGTCGTCGGGCCGACGCACCAAGAAGAGGTTCTCCGGCTTGATGTCGCGGTGCACCACGCCGGCCTCGTGCGCCGCTTCGAGGCCGTCCGCGAGCTGCTGGAGGCACACGAGCACGTCGGCGGCGGAGAGCCGCCCTCGCCTGCGGAGGAGGTCGCCGAGCTCGTCGCCCTCGAGCAACTCCATGACCAAGAAGGGCGCGGCGCCCACGTCGTCGGCCACGCCCGCGTCGAGGACGTCGACCACGTGGCGGCTCTTCACCCGGGCGGCGACCCGCGCCTCCTGCGCGAAGCGCTCGCGGGCCTCGGGCTGCTGGACGATGTTCGGGTGCATGAGCTTCAGCGCAACGCGGCGGTGGGTGCCGAGGTGCGTCGCCTCGTACACCGCGCCCATCCCGCCGGCCTTGATCACCCGCTCGACGCAGTAGCGCCCTGCGAGCCGATAGCCCAGCGTGAGGTGAGCGAAGTCCATCCCGAGCGAAGGCTAGCGGAAATCGTGGCGCCGTACCGCACAGGCCGCCGCGCGCCCGCCGCAGGCGCCGTGGTAGAGTCGCGCGTCGTGGAGGCGCCAGTGGCTGTGAGCGGAGCCGAAGGGCTCGAGGCCGCGTCGGAGTCGCAGCCTTCGCGCCCGGCGCCCGCTGCGCGTGTGCTGGCCGGCGCGGTGGGCTACGGCGCGAGACCTACGACACCCTTACGCGGGGCAGGCGCGCGCGTGCTCGAGTTTCTCGCCGTCGGTGGTCTCACGCCGCTGCTCTTTCCGCTCTCCACCCTCCTCCGCCGGGCGCTCGGGCTCGACGACGCCGAATACGCGGTGGGCTTCACCATGTTCTACGCCGCGCACGCGCTGAACGACCCCCACTTCGCCGTCACGTACCTGCTCTTCTACAAGGACGCGCGGGCGCGCGCGCTCGGCGACGCGTTCGGGCCGGCGCAGCGCGCTCGCTACGTGTTCGCGGGCTTCGTCGTGCCGGCGGTCATCGGGGCCTGGGGGCTCGCGGCGATCGCCCTCCGCTCCGCGCCGCTCTTCGGGTGGCTGTTCCAGGCCATGTTCTTCCTCGTGGGCTGGCACTACGTGAAGCAAGGGTTCGGGGTGATGATGGTGCTAGCGGCGCGCCGGGGCGTGACGTTCCTCCCCCGGGAGCGCTGGGCCATCCTCGCGCACTGCTTCTGCGGCTGGGCGTACGCGTGGGCGAGCCCCGCCGATCCGGGCACGGAGGTGATCGAAAAGGGTGTAGTTTACACGACCACACCTCACGGGCTTGGGCTGGAGCACGCGACGCACGCGGCGTTCCTCGCGTCGATCGTGCCGCTCGTGTGGACGCTCGGGGCCAAGTGGCGGCGCGAGCGGCGACTGCCCCTCGTGACGCCGCTGGTCGCGCTCCTCGCGAGCGTGTGGGCCTGGTCGATCTACTCGAGCGTGGACCCGCTCGTGCGGTACATGAACCCCGCGCTGCACTCGCTCCAATACCTGTTCGTGGTCCATCTCCTGAAGCGGAGCGAGGCGCGCGAGCGCGAGGGCGCCCCGTGGTTCGAGATGTCCGCGGGGGCGAGGGTGGGCCTGGTCGCGTTGTCGGCGCTCGCGCTGGGGTGGGTGCTGTTCCACGGCGCCCCCTCGGCCCTCGACGCAATCTTCGCGGGCAAGGCGACCCGCGAGGCGCTCGGGGACACGCCCTATTTCGCGGCGCTCTACGCGCTGGTCAACATCCACCACTATTTCATGGACACCGTCATTTGGCGGCGAGAGAACCCTCACACGAGGTACCTTCGAGAGTCGCACTCGCTCAGCCTCGCGTCTCGCGCGAGCCAGTGAGCGCGCGAGGAGGGGGGGCATGAAGCGAGCTGTCTATCGGGCTGTCTCCCTCGCTGGGCTGGCGGGCGCCATGACCGCGCTCGCCCTCGCGGCCTGCGCCCAGCCCTCGCCGATGTCGCCCGGGCTCGCGAGCCTCCCGGACGCGTCCCCGAACGCCCGCGAGGCCGGCGCGGCGTCGGCGGACGCGAGCCCTCCGCTGAACGTGCGCGCGACCGACACGGTGGGCGCCCCGGGCGCGAACGACCTCGTGCTGGTGGCCGACGGGGTCACGTCCACCGTCGTCGTCGTGTCGCCCCAGGCCGGCCCGCGCGAGAAGGCCGCGGCGACCGAGCTCGTCGTCATGATCGAGCGCATGAGCGGCGCGCGGCTGAAGCTCGCCGACACGACCCCCTCCGTCTCGGCGGCGCTCGCCGGCAACGACCCCCTCGTGGTCGTGGGCGAGGAGGCGCTGCGCGCGCTGCCCGCGTTGGGCGCGAGGCTCACGGCGGCCGCGAAGAAGAGCCCACGGCTGGGGGCGGACGCCATCGCGCTCCGCCGCGTGGGCCAGCGGCTCTACGTCGCCGGGAACAACGACCCGTCGCACGCGTACGCCGTGGCCTACCTCCTGCGCGAGTGGGGCTGCCGCTGGTTCATGCCCACGGCGTTCGGCGAGTCGATCCCCGAGCAGCGCACGCTCAAGGTCGGCGCGCTCGACTACGCCTACGGCTCGCCCTTCGAGGTGCGTCGCTTCTGGATCGCGTGGAACGGCAGCACCGCAGGCGCCGACGACTTCTCGAGGCGCAACTTCTTCGGAGAGCGACGGGTCTCCGGCGGGCACACCCTCGAGAAGTACTTGAAGGACGTCGTGCCCCCGGAGAGGACGGCGCTGAATGGCCCTATCGCGGGTGAATTCCCGGCGAACTACGTCGCGGCGCAGGTCGCGCCGCTGTTCGCGAAGGGCCAGGATTTCTCGCTCGGGATGGACGACGGCACCTACGACCTCTACCAGCGGCGCGACCTCGAGCTCCGCGCGAACGTGCGCGACAAGTACGCCCTCTCGTACTCGGTGACCGACAACTTTCTCGACTTCTACAACCGCGTCAGCGAGCAGCTCTTGCGGAAATACCCGACGAGCCCATCGCGCATCGGGTTTCTTGCCTATTCGAACGCGACGATACCGCCTCAGCGCGACGTCGTCGCGGCGAAGCCGCTGTTCGTCAGCCTGGCGCCCATCGACATCGACCCCGTGCACGCGCTGGACGACCCGCGCGCCCCCGCGCGGCAGGAGTACCGCGACATGCTCCGGCGGTGGGTGAAGGTCATGGATGGCCGCGTGACCATCTACGACTACGACCAGAGCATGATCGTCTGGCGCGACGTGCCGAACCCGTCGATCCAGGCCTTCCGGCGCGACGCGAAGACCCTGGCGCGCGAGGGCGCGCTCGGCGTCGACACCGAGAGCCGGAGCGCGATCGCGACGACGTTCTTCAACCTCTACCTTCGCGGGCAGCTCCTCTGGAACCCCGAGGCGGACGTCGACGAGCTGCTCCGCGATTTCTACGCGCGCTTCTACGGGCCCGCCGCGTCGGCGATGTCGCAGTATTGGGGAGAGATCCTGGGGGCGTGGGAGCGATCGATCGTCACCGAGCACCACCACTTCGCGATCCCCGCCCTCTACCCGCGGCCGCTCATCGCGCGGCTCCGCCGCCACCTCGAGGCCGCCGAGGCGGCGCTCCGCGGCGCCGAGAAGACCGGTCGCGACGCCCCCCAATACGCCGAGCGGCTGCGCTTCACGCGGCTCGGCTTCGAGGTCCTCGACGGGTACACGTCGATGGTCGCGAGCGTGGCGACCGACGCCGACTACGTGGCCGGCGTCGCGGCCGGCGCCCGAGGGCTCGCCGCACGGCAGGCGCTCGCGCAGATGAACCCCACGTTCGTGAACACCAAGATGGGCGAGAGCACCGCCGCCTGGTGGACCGGCGAGGTCGAACAGTACCGCGCGGTGCTCGCGCGGCTCGACGGCACGCGCGGCACGCTCGTGCAGAAGCTCCCGGTCGAGTGGGCGTTCCACCGCGATCCGCACGACACGGGCGTGATGCGCGGCTACGCGTACGAGCCCATCGACTTGGCCTACTGGACGGCGCACGCCGCATCGCAGACCCCCGAGACCCGAAAGGACTACCCCACGACCGAGTGGGAGCAGCTGCGGACCGATCTCTACGCGCAGGCGCAGGGCGTGCTCCACCCCGACTGGCAGAGCTACACGGGCTACCTGTGGTACCGCACCGAGCTCACGCTGACGGCGGAGCAGGCGAAGGGGCCGATCCGCGCGCTCTTCCCCGGCATCTTCAACGAGGGGTGGCTCTACGTGAACGGTGGGCTCGTGGGGTACCGCCTCCTCCCCGGCAGGTGGTGGACGACCGACTTCAGGTTCGAGTGGGAGGTCGACGTGAGCGCGGCGCTCAAGCCGGGCGTGAACACGATCGCGGTGCGCCTCTACAACCCGCACCACTTTGGCGGCATCTTTCGCCGCCCGGTGCTCTACCGGCCGCGGTGAGGCCCTCGACGGGCCGCGCGCCGGGCCGGAGTCCTACACTTCACCACATTCGAATGGACGGCGAGGATCGCCCGCGGTGCGTTACTCTAGGAGGCTAGAAGGAGCTTGGGTCGCGGACGTCTTCGACGTCGAGCGCGTCCCCATCGAAGGCTCCGCCTCCACCGTCGAGTACCCCCGCGATGAAGATCTCCTGCGATTCCTGCCAGTCCAAGTTCACCGTCGGAGACGACAAGGTCGCGGGAAACATCCTGCGGATCCGCTGCAAGAAGTGCGGCTCGACGCTCGTGGTGAACGGAGCCGAAGGCACCACCACCACCGAGCCGGCGGACCCCACGAAGGACGGGCAGGCGACGTCGACGGCGTCGATCGCCCCCGCTTCGAGCGGCGAGGGCAAGCCAGCCGACGTCGGGGCGGAGCCGAAGAAGGCCGAAGGGGACGCCGACTCTAAGAAGGACGACTCGCGGGAGAGCGTCGTGGCCGCGCGTCGTGAGGGCAGCGAGAAGGCGGCCGACCTCTTCGCGGGCGTCGACAAGGCGGGCAGCGAGCCCGAGAGCACCGAAGGCGAAGACGTCGACATGAAGCTCACGGGCGAACGCAGCCCGTCGAGCGTGCTCTTCTCGCTCGGCAACCTCACGAAGGACATCGAGAAGGCGAAGCAGGAAGAAGAGAGCAAGACCACCGCGAAGGGCGACGGCTCGGGCCTCATCGACATTCGCTCGCTGACGGCCTCCCAGTCGGACCGCGCCTCGGTGCCGCCGCGCGTCGAGGACATCATGAACCTCAGCGGAGGCGGCGCGTTCGGCGCTGCCCTCGCGCCGCCGGATCTGCTCGCGGCGCCGGCCGCCGACACCAGCGCCCGGGACTCCCAAACGGCGACGGCCAAAGAGGAGAAGGGCAACAACAAGATCATCTTCACGATCATCGGCTGCGCGGCGTTCCTCGGCGTCGCGATCGTCGGCGCGATCGTGATGACCCGCCCCGATCCGGTCGCCACGCCGGCGCCCACGCCGACCTCTACGCTCTCCGGCGCGCTCGCGCAGAACGACCCGCTCCCGAACGCGACGGCCACGAACGCGGCGCCCGCGCCCACCACGACCACGTCGGCGAAGGAGCCCGGCCAGCTCACGGCGCCGCCCCCGGGCACCAAGCCGGGCACCAAGGCCCCCGGAACGCCGGAGCCCCCGGCGCCGAGCGCGGCCCCGGCGCCGACCGCCGCGCCCGCCCCCACGAAGCCCCTCACGCTCGAAGAGCAGATGCGCAAGGCGGTGCCGACCGCCGCGCCCGCCCCGACAGCGGCGCCCGACCAGGGCGGCTCGTTCGACCGCGCGGCGGCCTCGGGCTCGCTCGCCGCGGTGAACATCTCGGGCTGCAAGAAGCCCGACGGCCCGACCGGCGCCGGCCACGTCACCGTCACGTTCGGCCCGTCGGGCACGGTCACCACCGCGGTGATCGACGGAGGCGACTTCCCCGGCACGCCCGTGGGCGGCTGCATCGCTGGCAAGTACCGCAGCGCCCATGTGCCGCCGTTCTCGGGGAGTCCGGTCAAGGTCGGCAAGAGCTTCAACCTCTGACCGACGCTCTCGCCAGCGCGTGAGCCGGGCCGCGCCGCGCGCGACGGTGTGGCTCTTCGGAGGTATCGATTCTCCAACGAAAAACGCCGCGAACTGCAGGGCAGCTCGCGGCGTCGTGGGGAGTCCGTGGGCGCTCAGGGGGGCGGCGGCGGGAGCGCGGGCACCTTGCGCACCGACATCGTGTATTTGCCAAACCGGCCCTGGTAGGGAGTGACCGCGATGTAGATGGTCGTGTTGTTCTTCACCGAGAACGTGGCGTTGCCGCCGCGCCCCTTGGTGGACGAGTACGCGTACCCGAGCGTGGCCGCGGCCTCGGGGTCGAGCGTGCCGTTGCGCGAGGTGACGACGTCGTACTCTCCTTCGCCGGCGATCGCGACCTGGATGGTGTCGTTCGCGACGACGGTGAGCTTGTAGATGTCGACCTCGGTGGCCGCGGCCAGCGCGCCCGTGAGCACCTTGCCGCCGACGTCGTTCGCCAGGTTGACGGGCATCGGCTCGAGGGCCGTGAGCGTCTGCGCCGTCGCGGCGGTGTTGTGGGCGGCCGCATCCTCCGCGACCTGCGACGCCTTGATGAGGCCCGTGCTGAACGTCGTAGAGCCGGCGCGGCCCGCGGTGTTCACCATGACGAGGTACTGCTCCTCGGCTGCGGTGGAGCTCACCATCGGGTAGACGAGGTGGATGTCGTACGGCGGGTCCTCGGGGCCGAAGAAGCCCTGCGGCGGCGCGGCGGTGTCGAGGAGGTCCTTGGCCTTGCCGCCTTTGCCGAAGAGCGCGGCGAGCGGCGTGGTCGCGGCGGCGCCGGCGGCGGGGAGGGGCACCTCCATGCGGTAGTCCACGATGTAGGCGGACCCCATGGGCACGGTGAGCTTGCCGAAGAAGCTCGCGAGGTCGGCCCCGAGGGCGAGGGGGGCCGCCGCCGCGTTCGCCGTGATCGCGCCGGGCGCGCGCGGCGTGACCTTCAGGTCGTTGGGATCGCCGATGAACGTGGTGCGCGAAGCCCCCTTGCTGTCGACGTTCGCGACCGTGAGCGCGGCCGAGGCCGCGGCGAGCGGCGGCACGAGCACGGCTCCGCCAGCGAACAGGTTGGACTCGGCCGAGACCCCGAAGTCGACGAGCTCGGGCGCGTCGACCTTGAAGTTGTCCTTGTCGAACGGGTTCGCGAGATCGTTGTTCTGGATGGCGACCTGGGCCACGCCGCCCTGCTCCACCTTGCCTACCGGGAGGACGGAAATCGCGGGCTGCACCGCGAAGGCCTTCTCGAGCTTCTGGCCGTCCACCATGACGTCACGCAGACCCAGCGCGGCGGTGGGGGCGATCTTCACCTTCATCGCGAGCGAGGTGGGGCTCACCACGCGCACGTTCGACACGGTGATGCCGGCCCCGAAGTCGACCTTCGCGGCCCCGGTGAACGTGGTCCCGCTCCCGCTGACGACCACGTCGATCTCGCGATCGAGCACGGCCTTGCTGGGGGTCACGAAGCTCACCGTGGGCTCGACCTTGGCCGAGTCACCGGGCTTTCCAGCGGCGCCCGCGGCGCCTTGAGCGCCGTCCTTGCCGGGCGCGCCCGCCGCGCCGTCGGCGCCACCGCAGGCCACGAGGAGCGCGGTGAGCCCCGCGACGCCGAGAGCAGAAGAGAGAAGCGAGCGGTTCATCTGAGTCCTCCGAAAAAACGACCTGTCGTCAATAAGGATGTTCATGGCGGCCCCTCGCCTTCGGCTCGGGCTCGCCTTGGGGCCATCGTTCGCCCCTCCGGTGCTCGCCTTCGGGCTCACGGGAGCCTCCGCACTGCGAGCGTGTACTTTCCACGCTTCGAGTTGAGGGGCCTCACGCGCACGAAGCGGTAGGTGCCCGCGCTGGCGCGCGCGCCGTGCGCGAGCTTCGCCCCGTTCTCTTGTGCGCCGAAGATGCCAGCGCTGTACCCGAGCGCGACGCTCGTGGTGTTGGCGGCGCCGGTCGGGAAGGTGATGTCCTCGCTGACGGCGATGGTGATCGGCGCGTCGCTGAAGGCCGAGACCTCCAGGTTGACCGAGCCGGCGGGGAACGGTCCAAGCCGGTAGACGTCGGCCGTGTCCGCCGTGACGAGCTCACCGGCGAGCAGACGGACCGGCGTGGCCGTACCCGGCGCCGGCGGCGCGACTCCCCAGTCGGCGAAGGCGGTCGCGTCGGAGCCGTCGTGCTTGGTCGTGGGCTCGGCGAAAGGTGCCTCCGCGTCGATGGAGACGGCGCTCACCTTGAAGCCGAATTTCGCCGCGTCGGCCCCGCCCTCGAACGTGCTGTTCCCCACGATGAGCGTGCCGCTCCCGGCCTCGGTCGTCGGGTAGATCTGCGTGGCCGCCTGGGAAATGAGGTTCGACAGCTTGCCGAGCCTGCCCATTCCGAGCACCAGCGGCCGCAGGGTGCCGCTCGGGACGACGCTCACGACGTTGAGCTTGTTCACCCCCGTCGTGTACTTCAGCAGCGACGTCGCGAAGGGCTGGGCGAGCACCTTCGTGAGCTCGGCCGCCGCGAGCGTCTCCGGCGCGCGGGCGGTCACGGTCAGCGCCGCGGGGCCGCTCAGGTAGACCGGCGCGTTCGGATCACCCGGAAAATTGCTGCCCTCGAGCGCCATCGGGCCGACCCGCAGCGCGGGGTCGGCGAGCATCACGACGCGGCCGTCGCGCGGGCCGAGGTAGTCGGTGGAGAGGGGCACGAACGCGCCGTCGGCCGCGGACAGCTGACCGTAGAGCTCGAAGCTCTCCGGGTCGAACCACTCGGCGCTGTTGTTCTTGAGGTCGAGCTGCACGAGCCCGCCTTGTTCGGCCTTGCCACCCGAGACCGTGACGCCGAGCGAGGCCGCGACCTGGAAGCCCTGCGTGGCCGTGAGCTTCGCCTCGCCGCTCGTGACCACGACGTCGCGTGGGCCGAGCGCCGCGGTCTCGTCGATCGTGAGCACCGCGCGGATCGCGTGCTTCCCGACGAGGGCGAGATCGCTCACCTTGACGCCGGCGCCGAAGCTCACCGTGGCCGCGGGGGCGAGCGCGAGGCCGTCCACGCTGATGGTCACCTCGACCTCGCCGCCCAGCACGGACGCGCTCGGCTCGACGAGGCGGATGCTCCCGCCGGCGACGGGCGGTTTGCCATCGGCACCGGCGGCGCCTGGCCCGCCCGCCTTGCCGTCGGCTCCGGACGTGCCTTCGGCCCCCGCCCCGCACGCTGCACACGCGAGGAACCCCAACGCGAGGGCCCACCCGCCAAACTGGACGCGAACCTTCCGCATCACATTTCCTCCTGATGAAGCTGACGTGAGCCCGCAGGGGCGAACCAAGGTCGAAGGCGGGACCGAGCCGAAGGCGAGGTCACGCCTTGCACGACCAGGAGGACGCGAGCGCCCACCTGCGGGCGTGGGTATGCGCCACCCGCGAAGCGGGCGCAAGTCAAAATGATGCGTAGGTTCGACGGGTTGGCGGGGGCGACGGGCCGACGCGTCAGCGGACGCGGAGGTTCGCGAAGGTGAGGCTCCGCGTGAACCCCGCCACCCGGAGCGCGCGAACGTCGCCCGCCTTCTCCGGCGCCACGACGATGCCGCCCGGGAGGTGATCGTAGCGGTAGACGTGCGCGGTGGCGCGGGCCATCACGCGGCTCGACTCGCCAAGGTACTCCACCTGTTGCGGCGCTCCCTCGGGCTCGTCATCGAGGTGCATGACGTCGCTCGTCTTCGCCTCGCCGTCGCCGTCGAACGAGACGATGCGGTAGCTGCCACCACCGCCGGCCGTGGAGCGCTGCGCGCTCGCCTCTTGCGCGCCGCTCACCGCGAGGATGCGGTCGTAGAGCGCCGAGAAGGTGTAGTCGCTGACCCACGCCGGATCGCAGTAGCCCATCATGTCTTTGCCCGTGGTCGGCGAGATGAGCTTCTTCGAGAGGATGTCGTAGCCCCAGGAGCCGATCCCCCCGCCCCTGTGGGGGAAGGAGCGGTCCGCGCCGCTCGCGCCACCGCACGGGGCGTGCTCGCGGCCATGCGCGTGGCCGATCTCGTGGGCCATCGTGTTGGCCGACTCCACGCCGGTGAAGCCGAGGCCCACGCTCGCGCGGAGGAAGGCGTCGGCGGGGCGGTTCACGAGGCCCGAGAGGCCGGTGACGCAGCCGCGGGAGCAGAAGGAACCGAAGGACGCGGAGGGGTTGAACACGCCGTAGTAGTAGGTCTCGCTGTCGGCGCGGTCGTCGCGGCGGAGGCTGACCATCGCGTTCAGCACGGTGTCCCAGCCCTGACCGTTCGGCGCGATCGTGTTCGACCAAGCGTACGGCGCGCGGGCGGTGACGGTCACGTCGGTCGCCGGGTAGAGCGCCATCATCGTTCGCCGGTAGACGGCGAGCTGGGCTTCGCTCACGTCGGGGAGTCGCCTGGACGAGTCCGCGTCGAAGCGCACGGGCACGACCACGACCTTCAGCACGTTCGAGGCCTTGAGCTCGAGGTCGTCTACGGCGGTGCCCGCGGGATAGCGCGCGGGCTCCTGGTTCGTGCTGCCGTCGTCGGTGACGGAGACGGAGAACGTGGTGCCCAGCGCGAGCGCTTCCGGCGGCAACTCGAAGTTGAGCGTGGAGGTCGCGACCGCGTCGGTCGACTTGGCGGTGAGGGTCCGCACGTCCCGCAGGGTGGTGACCTTACCGTCGGGGCCCTTCAGGGTGAGCTCGCCCGCGAACTTGCCGGCCTGGAAGCCGTCCAGCGGGGCCACGTAGACCCGCAGCAACGCGGGGCGCCCCGCGATGAGCGGCGCGTTGCGCTCGGCGACCCGCTCGCCCTCGGCGAAGACGGAGACCTTTACGCCCTGGAAGACCGCGACCTCTGCGATCGAGACCTTCGGCGGGGGGCTCGCGGGGAGGCCCGGTACGCCGCCAAGACCAGGCACCGCGCCCGGCGCGCCCGGGCTCGAGGGGTCTCCGACGACGACGACCTCCGTGCTGCAGGCGGCGGCGCCGCAGGCGAGGGCGAGCAGGCTAGCGAAGGCGATGCGAGAGGCAGTCGTCATGGGCAAGTCTCCGTCGGGTCCAGGTTCGCGACGTGTTGTGACAGGATTTCCAAGAACTGCCCAGTCCATCGACGCGTAAATAAATTTCGCACGCGAGCGGATTTTCTGAGCGTTCTCGGGAACTTCCGTGAAAGCTCTGCCGTACGCCGTCCAGAACCGAGCGTTCTCGAAGCGGACCTTTACCCGCGGGAGCCTTTGAGCTAGGGTCGGCCGGCTCGCGTCACTAGCTCAGCTGGATAGAGTATCGGCCTCCGAAGCCGAGGGTCACAAGTTCGAATCTTGTGTGACGCGCCACTCGATAGCGTTTACGAACTTTGGTGACCCACGGGTCCGGAGGTCGTGGGCGCGCACGACGCGCTGGAAGTCGCGAGGGTTGGCTCTCGGCGCCCTCTCCACAAAGAGCAGGCGGTGCGTGTAGGATGCATGCGCGTGCTCGGTTTAGGCTCGCCGAGGGCGCTCTCTACTCGCGCGCCCACCCCAGCGGGCCCGATCCGCGATACTCTGCCGGCGCGATGAACGATCAGAGTCGTGTTTCTCCCGCCGGGCGACCGTCATCGAGTGCAAGCTCTCGGAGGACGCTGGGTACATCCTGAGCGGTTACCACGAGGCCATGCTCTACCGCTGGAGTACGCGGAGCACCTGTTGCCCTGGCCGAAGGCGATCCTGGTGGCGTCTGGCCCGGTACTTGGTGCCGTGCGCACAACGGACGAAGTGCTTGCAGCGACGTGGAATGCGTGGCCGTCACCCCCTGTGATCGCGTCGATAGCAGACGTCGTGGAACGGGTCGTCGGGGCGCAAGCGTCGAATTAGCCGTCCACGGCGGTCGTCGTCGCCCCCCCGTGATGGGTCGCTCGCGGCCGGCAGCGAATCTTCACAGCGCCCTTGGTGAACGCCTCGTCGGTGGCCTTGCTGGACCAGATGAAGGCTTCGCCCGGGCGGAGGTTCGACATCTTCTCGGGCGAGCGACGAGGCCTGCGGTATTCGGCGTTCTGTGACGGGCTGGTGCAGCTCGCGTCGTTCGCGGAGGCGCTCCGATGAGCGAGGGTCTTCGAATCGCCATCGCCGGGGCGAGCGGCTTCGTCGGACGCGCGCTGGTCCTCGCGCTCGCCCAGCGTTACCGCGTAATCCCGCTTGCTCGAAGCGTCGCAGGTCAGCCCTCGGCGGAGGGCGTCACGTGGCGGATGTGCGACCTTTTCAATCTGAGGGCCACGGAGCACGCACTCGAGGGAGCGGACGTCGGCGTCTACCTCGTTCACTCGATGATGCCTCCGGCACGGTTGACGCAAGCGCGCTTCGACGACCTCGACTTGATCTGCCACAACTTCGCCCGCGCCTGCGCTGAGCACGGCGTGCGGCATATCGTCTATCTCTGCGCCGCCCGTCGCCGCCCACGGCTTGCCGCGCGCGGGATCGGCGGTCATCCTAGCCGCGATGAATTGGGCCCGCACCGCTTCCGCACTGCTCCCAGTTACCATGCTCGCGCTCGCCCTGCTCGACTGCAAGCTCTTCGACAAGAGCTACGAGCAAATCACGTACGAGCGCGTGCAGTCCTGCCGCGCCACGATCGACGCCTGCGGAAGGGGCAACGACGAGCGCTGCCTCGCCGCGTGCGAGGCTGGCGACGAGGCCTCCTGCGCCCGCCACGGCGCGTCTTCGGCGCCCGACAAGTCGGCGCTCACCGCTGCGGTCGGGAGCTGCTCCGCGCTCACCGCCGCCTCATGCGGCCCGGTCGCCGCCGCGCTCGAAGCGCGGGGTGACCGCACCGCGGCCGCGTTCGCCGAGCACCGAGGCTGTGTCCGTAGCGTCCCCGCACTGTGTGTCCGCGGCGCTCGGCGGGCGCTCGCCGGCGGGCCCGACGCGCTCGGTCCCGAGGTAGGCCTGCACCTCGCGGCGCTCGGCTGCGTGTACGGGGCCGCCGACGGCTGCCGGCTGGTCCGCGAAAGCGACGCCGCGGTACGCCCCGCGTGGCTCACTGACGAGCTCGTCGACCGGCTCCGCGCGCACGAGCACTCGATCGTCGGGCTCGCGCCCGCGCCGTGCGCGGATGCGAGCGTCGCCTGGCGCACCGCGGTCGAGGCCGCCCGAAAGCTCGTGCCCCCGACGCCGGGCCGCAAGCTCCCATGCCCCTCGGAGGGGGAGCCAGCGTGCAACGCTCAGGCCTGCCTTCTCGGCGAGCGCGGGGCGTGCGGAGGGCTCGCGGCAGTGGGCGACACGTCGCCGCTCGCGCACTTCTCTCGGTTCCGGGGCTGCGAGTTGGGCGACGAGGCGCTCTGCGAGCGCAAACAACACCGCAAGAGCCGGCCCGCCGTCCGTCGAGCTCCGGGCGACGACTTCGAGGCGTGCATCGAGGACGGCGACGAGGCCGCGTGCGATCGGCACTTGCCGCGTGTGCACTTGTGGGCGCGCGCGCGCGACGCTTGCCGCGCGGGGAGCAAGCGGGCGTGCGCCATCTACGACACGCAGCGGCTCGCGCTCAACGCCGCCGTGCGGCGCCAAGGGGGGACGAGCCCGAGCCCGAGCCGCCCGCCCGCAGCCTCCGCCCCCCGCCCGAGCAACGACTTCGTCCTGTGGGTGCGGGCGAGCGTCTCCCCACTGCCGCAGGCCAACATGAAGACCATCATCTTCCGGCCGATCTGGGCGCCGAGGGCGGCGACCCGGGGCGACATTTGCCAGGAGATCGGCTGCGACCAGTTCTACGATGACGTGTGGCTCGTCCGGCGCAACTACGACGACGAGGTGATGAAGTACTGGCACGAGAACAAGCGGATTGTGGGGGGGCTCGGCTTCGTGGGTGTGTCGAAGCTCGAGGCGTTCGTCATGTGCGAGCCGCCGTTCCACTGGATCTTGGGCTGCCCGTAACGCTCCAGCGGCAGTACCGCCCGCCCGTGTATCCTTCACGAATGGCCGCTCACGTGCTCGTCGGAGACATCCGGCTTCAAGACGGGCGCGGCACGCGCGCTTCGTCGCTCGCGTGGGACGAGGAGGCGGAGAAGGTCGTTCACGCGATCGTCGATCGCCTGACGCCGCCGCCCTACGACCGGTGACTCAGAGGCGCCACTCGAGCCCGACCCGCAGCGCGGGGCCGATGTAGCTGCGCTCCGAGCACTCGAGGTAGCTGTAGCTGCCGCTCCGTGTCGTGACGCACGTGCTGGTGCCGAAGATGCCGGCCACCCCCGCGGAGCCGGAGATCGCGAACGAGCCTGCTTTGGTGGTCTCGGAGAGCCGATAGCGCGCGCCGGCGTGCCCGTAGCCATAGCCCACGACACCCCCTCCCCCGCCGGTGATGAAGTGCCAACGACTCGCTAGGGGGATCTGCATGGAGCCGTCGAACGTGCCGAACTGGAAATTGTCGCGTCGAACGATGATCGTGGCGCGCCCGTCGAACGCGAGACCATCGCGCGCTCCGATTCGGACGAGCTGCGCCACCACGACCGAGCTCGACTCATCGGAGAGAGCGCCCGTGGAGGAGTATTGGCGATCGTTCACGGTCGCGGCGCCTAACCCGAGCCCGAGCTCGAGAAACTGGGTGTCGAGCGCGACCACGCCGACGCCGACCGCGGTGCCGACTCCCCCTTGTTTTCCCGCGCCAAAGCCGGCCGGTTTGGCCTGGAGGTGGATCGCGAGCGGGATGTCGAAACGCTTCACCACCTCGGCCTCGCCGAGCGCGCCGAAGCCGATCGTGCCGAACGGCAGGAAGAGCTGAGCGGCGACGGCGACGTCCCACACGTCGCCCACACGCGTGGGTGCGACGCGGGACTCCGAAGGACGCGCGGCGGGCGTGGGCTCGCCGCTCTCGCGCGGCGTGGTCGCCACGGTCGCCACGCCGGTCGCGCTCGCATGCGCGACGGCCGGAGCGCCCGCGATGCCGACCGCGTCGACGGGCCGGGCCTCTCTGCGCGCGATCTCGACCCAAGGCTTCTGCCCGAGCAGAAACACCGAGACCGCCTCGCCGTCGACGGGTGTGCGGCCCTCGAGGACGGGCGCGGCGGGATCGGCGAGATCGAGCCGCGCCACCCCAGCGGTTCCACACGCGACGTAGAGCTTCGTCCCATCCCGCAGGAGGCCCCGCCCCTCGCACCCCAGGGGTACGTCACGCAGGTCGCGCGCCACGCCGCCCGAGGTGGCGCGCACACGCAGGGAAGCGCCGGCGAGCTCGTAGCTCAGCGCTGCGGCCGAAGCCGCGGGAGCCGCGGGCGGCGGCGTGACGGCTCCCGGTGCCGCGGGCGCCGCCGGAGCCACGGCCACGGGCGGCGCTGGGGAGGCGCTCGGTGGTTGAGGCGCTTGGGCTCGCGCCGGAGTCGAGAGGACGAGGGCCGCCGACGCGACCAACACACGCGCGGCGCCGAGCGCTCCCGCACGCTTCGCCTCGCGGTTCCACGAGAGAGAGAGAGTCCCTAGGAGCTGTTTCCTGTCCATCCATCCCTCCGGCTTGGCTCACGCCGCGGGGCAGCGTCTCTCCGAAGGCTCCGCGAGTCCACGACAATTCTCGAGCCGGCGGGGCCCCGCAGACTCACACGAGCCCATGGGCAAGCCATGGCTCAGGCGTGTCGCGCTGCGCCGGTAGGTTCGGGGTTCGTCGTTGCTTCGAGCTCCGCGTTGGCAAGGCAGAGTGCCAAGCCGGGGAGATGGGTCGCCGCCTCGCGGCTCGGCGTAGGCTTGCGGCGCGCAGCCTGCGCATAGACCATCGTGGTGCCGAGCGCCTTGTGACCGAGCAGGTCCTGGATGGCGCGGATGTCGTAGCCCTCTTCGAGCAAGTGCGCCGCGAACGAGTGGCGGAGGGTGTGACAGCTCGCCCGCTTCTTCATCCCGGTCGCCAAGACCGCGCCGCGCACGGCGTTCTGGAGCACAGTCTGGTGCGCGTGGCGGCGCCCCCTGTGACCCGAGGCGGCGTCGAGGTGGGTGCGCGTCGCTGGGAACACCCACTGCCACGCCCACGCGCGGGGCGCGAAGTCGGGCGTCTCGGGCGGCGACGGTCCGTCGGCCCAACCCGCCCCTGCCGCGAGGTCCGACTGATGGAGCCCTCGCGTGCGGTCCAGATGCTCGCGGATAGGCGCGACGAGGTCGGCGGGGAAGAACGTGGTGCGCTCGGTCGCCGCGCCAGCGCCCCGCACGACCAGCTCGCGGCGGTCGAGGTCGATGTCTCTCACGCGGAGCCGGGCGCACTCGAGCAGCCGGAGCCCCGCCCCATACAGCATCGACGCCATCAGCCGGGGGGCGCCGCTCATGCGCGCGAGCACGGCGGCGACCTCGGCGCGGGTCAGCACGACCAGCTCGCGCTCGGGCAGCTTCGCGCGCGATATCGCTCCCGGCTCCGAGAGCGGACTGCCAAGTACGCGCGCATACAGAAACAGGATCGCCGCCAGCGCCTGATTCTGAGTCGAGGCCGCGACGCGACCCTCAGCGCCCAGGTGGGCAATGAACGCCTCGACCTCGGCCACGCCGAGCTCCAGAGGACGCCTCTTTGGGTAATACGAGATGAACCGGCGCGTCCACCCCACGTAGGCTTCGGCGGTGCGCGGGCTCATACCTCGTTCCGCGACGGCGTCGCGGACCTGGTCGACGAGACGGGGTGTTTGCATGGTGCCTGTTGCGACTTCCGAGCGAGACTTCCAAGAACACGTCGGGGATCCGCGCGCGTCTCCTACTGTTGGTCGTGGCCAGGCCCCGGACAATCCTCCAGGTGGAGGACCCACGCCACATTCCCCCCACATTCCCTGAGTGGGCAGCTGAAAGGGGCGACCTGCCGCGCACGGGGGGCTCGTCCCTGCCGCGACGCACGGTAGCGGCGCGCGTACGTCACGCAACGACGAACTGTCGATCCGCCGCCCCTCTCGCTCCGTCGCGCCGGAGCACGCGCCCTTCGGTCGACGAGCGACGCGCCAAGTGGTTGATCTCGTGTGCGACCACGCCAAAAGTGGCGCGACGTTTGGGAAGACGATGCGGCCCTCTTCTGAATGCATTCTGCACATTGTTTCGCCGGCGGACGAGGTGGGCGCTCGCGACCTCTGGGGGAACCGAGCGGCGCGGGGCGTCTCCCGCGACGGGGCGAACCACCGCGACGGGGCCGGGGTCCCGGGACAGGAGCGCTCGAGCGGCCTCGAGGGCTCCGGGGCCGGGGTCCCACGCGGCGCCTCTTGGCAGCGCCGCCGCGTCCCCGTACTCTGGGACCTTGTCCACCTACGAGACCACCCGCTGGCACTCCACGCGCCTCCAGTGCGAGGCGACCCTCTCTCGCTGGGGCCACGCAGGGCAACCCGTCCTCGTATTCCCCACCGCAGGCGGCGACGCCGACGAGATCGACCGGTTCCTGCTCATCCGCGTGCTGACGCCGCTCCTCGAGGCGGGTCGGCTCCGCGTGTACTCGTGCGACAGCGTCGGCGGCAGCGCCTGGTTCGACAAGCAGACCAGCCCCGAGCACCGCATGTGGATGCAGCACCAGTACCACCAGTACGTGAAGCACGAGGTGGCGCCGGCGATCCGCACCGATTGCCGCTCGGGCGACGTCGGCATCTGGGCGGCGGGCGCTTCCATCGGCGCGTTCCACGCCGCGGCCGTGGTGTGCCGGTTCCCCGACATCTTCCACAAGGCGCTCGCGCTGAGCGGCACCTTCAACATCATGAAGTGGTGCGAGCGGAGCGAGCCTACCGACTACTTCCGGGTGTCGTCGCCGCTGCACTTCGTGCCCACCCTCTCCGGGCGGCACCTCGACGTGCTGCGCACTCGCTACATCCACTTCGCCACCGGCGAGGGCAAGTGGGAAGACATTGACGAGAGCTTCCGCCTCGCCCACGTGCTTGGCGAGAAGGGGATACCCAACTACGTCGAGTCGTGGGGCAAGGAGTGGGACCACGACTGGGTCACGTGGCGGGCTATGGTGCCCAAAATCCTGGGGAAGTGGACCGAATGACCCGCGCGAACGACAGCGGGCCGAACGCGACGGCGCCGGAGTCTGGTGAAGGCGACGGCAACACCCACGCCCACAAGCTCGTCACGGGCGAGCTCTCCGGCGAGGGCCGGCGGGCCTTCATGCGCACGGTGCTCCGCGACCTGCGCGGCCTCGAGCGCATGCTCGAAGAGGGCATGTTCGAGCGGGGCGTCTCGCGCATCGGCGCCGAGCAGGAGATGTTCCTCGTCGACGACACCTTCGGCTGCGCGCCGCGCGCCCTCGACCTCCTCGAGCGCCTCAACGACCCCCATTTCACGACGGAGCTCGGGCTCTTCAACCTCGAGCTCAACGCGGACCCGCAGCCCTTCTCCGGCGGTGGCCTCGCCGCGCTCGAGCGGCAGCTCGGCGAGCTCTACGGCCGCGTCCAGCAGCGAGGCGCGGAGCTCGGCGTCCAGCCGGTGCTGGCCGGCATTCTACCGACCATCGCCAAGTCCGACCTCGGCCTCGAGAACATCGTCCCGAACCCTCGGTACCTCACGATCAACCGCGTCATGAACGCGGCGCGCGGCGAAGCCTACGACCTCTCCATCAAGGGCCTGGACGAGCTCATGCTCAAGCACGACTCGATCATGTTCGAGGCGTGCAACGCGAGCTTCCAGGTGCACCTGCAGGTGGCGGAGCCCGAGCGGTTCGCCGAGTACTACAACATCTCGCAGCTCGTGCTCGCCCCCACCCTCGCGATAGGCACGAACTCCCCTACGCTCTTCGGGAAGCGCCTCTGGGCGGAGACCCGCATCGCCCTCTTCGAGCAGTCGTGCGATATCCGAGCCCCCGGCCACCACCTGCGCGACCGCGCCGCGCGCGTGAGCTTCGGCCGCCAGTGGATAAGCGGAGGGGTCGCGGCCCTCTTCAAGGACAACGTCGCCCGCTTTCGCCCGCTCGTGGGCACCGACGACGGGGAGGACGCGCTCGCCACCCTCGACCGCGGGGGCGTGCCGGAGCTCAAGGCGCTGCGTCTCCACAACGGCACGATCTACCGGTGGAACCGCGCCTGCTACGGCATCTCCGAGAACGGCAAGCCCCACCTGCGCATCGAGCTGCGGGCGATCCCCTCCGGCCCCACGGTCCTCGACGAGGTCGCGAACGCGGCGTTCTGGCTGGGGCTCATGCGCGAGCTCACCGCGACCGTCGAGGACCTCCCCGCGCGCATGGAGTTCGACCACGCGCAGGCGAACTTCTACGCCGCGGCCCGGGACGGCCTCGCCGCGCGCCTCACGTGGCTCGACGGCGAGGAGGCGATCGCGCAGCCGCTCGTCCTCGACAAGCTGCTCCCGCTGGCGGAGGCGGGGCTTCGGCGCGCGGGCATCGACGACGCCGACGCGGCCCGCTACTTGGGTGTGGTGGAGCAACGGGCACGCACGCTGCGCACCGGGTCTCGGTGGATGCTTCGGTCGCTCGCGGGCATGTCGCGGGGGTCCACGGGCGAGCGGCTTGGGGCGCTCGTGGCGGGCACGATCGCTCGCGAGAAGAGCGGCGCGCCGGTGGCCGAGTGGGAAGACGCCACGCTGGACGAGGTCTACGAGAAGCGCACCGGCTACAACAAGGTGAGCCACTACATGGCCACCGACGTGCTCACCGTGCAGCCCGATGACGCGGTGGAGATGGTCGCCGAGCTCATGAGCTGGCAGCGCGTTCGGCACCTCCCGGTGGAGACCACGACGGGCGAGCTCGTCGGCCTCATCTCCGCGCGCGCGGTGCTGCGGCACATGACCGAGCACGCGCGAAAGTCCGAGTCGGAAGCGAACCTCACGAGGGACACCGCCGTGTCCGACCTCATGCGCAAAGGCGCCGAGCTCGTCACCGTGACGCCCGACACCGCCACCACGCTGGCGATCGCGCTCATGCGCCGCCACCGCATCGGGTGCCTCCCCGTGGTGCAGGACGGCAGCCTGGTCGGCCTGGTCACGGAGGAAGACTTCATGGAAATCGCGGCCGCGTTACTGGAAAATCAGGTCGGACAAGTGGAGCCCGCGTCGGAGCACCCGCGGCGTAGAAGCAACGGGTGAGCAGCATGACGAAACCGAACGCGACTCCGAACGATCTCGCGGCGGGTCTCCCCTCCGATCTCCCGGAACAGCGCGAGCTTGGCCGTGTGCTGGGCAGCGAGCCCGGGCCCACGCTCATCGCCGTAGGTGGCATTCACGGCAACGAGCTCGGCGGCGTGCGCGCGGCGCGGCGCGTGCTCGAGCGCCTCTCCCGCGGCGACGTGACCGTGCGCGGCGAGGTGGTCGCCTTCGCCGGCAACGTGGCGGCGATGCGTGAGGGGCTCCGCTACCACGCGAAAGACCTGAACCGTCAGTGGAACGAGCGGGCCGTGGCGCGGCTCGACGCGGGGCCTCCGGAGGCCGAGCTCGACAGCGAGGATCGCGAGCAGCTGGCTCTCCTCGCGGCCATTCGCGAGGCCATCGGGCGCGCACGCGGGCCCGTGTACCTCGTCGATCTCCACACGACGAGCGCGAGCGGGGTGCCGTTCGTCATCTTCGGTGACACGCTGCCCCAGCGGCACTTCGTAAGGCACCTGCCGCTGCCCATCATCATGGGCCTGGAAGAGCAGGTCGACGGCGTGCTCGCCGAGTACTGGACGCGCCAGGGGTGCGTGACGTTCACGGTCGAGGGTGGGCAGCACCGAGACCCCGGCGCGGTCGACAACCTGGAGGCCGCGCTGCTCCTGGCGGCCCAAGAGGCGGGCGTGTTCGCGCACGGCGCGCTCGTGGAGACGCGCGCCGCGCACACCCTGCTCGAGGGCCGGCGCGGCGATCTGCCCCGCGTGATGGAGGTCGTGAGCCGGCACGCGATCGCCGAGGAAGACCACTTCAAGATGGAGCCCGGCTTCCGCAACCTCGACCACGCGAGGGCCGGGCAGCTCTTGGCCCACGACAAGGGCGGCGCCATCCGCGCGCCGCGCGACGGCCTCGTGCTCCTCCCGCTCTATCAAGGGCTGGGCGCCGACGGCTTCTTCTGGGGTCGCGCCGTGAGCACCGCGCGCTTGCTCGCGTCGGAGGCGGTCCGGCACCTCGAGCTCGACCGCTTCCTCGACTGGTTGCCGGGCGTGCGCCGTGACGAGACTCACCCCTCCCGCTTCTTGGTGAACACCCATATTGCGCGGCTCTACCCGCTCGACGTGTTCCACGTGCTCGGGTATCGGCGCATTCGCCAGCGGAGCGGCAGGCTCGTGGTGGAGCGCCAGCTCGGCTGAGGTGCATTCTCGCCCCGGGAGGTCTATCCTTCGCCGCGCATGACCCCTGAAGCTCCGCAGCTCTCGCCAGCCACGTGGTCGTCCCGCGCGCAGAGCCTCGAAGATCTCGCCCGCCGCGTGCGGAGCGGCGACAAGGTCTTCGTGCACGGCGCGGCGGCCACGCCGACGCCCTTGCTCGAGGCCCTCGCGAGGCGCGAAGACCTCGAGGACGTCACCCTCTACCACCTGCACACACAAGGGCCTGCGCCCTTCGTGGGGCCCGAGCAGGCCCGCCGCTTCCGCTCGGTCTCGCTCTTCGCGGGGCCCTCCACGCGCGCCGCGATCGCGCGGGGCGACGCCGACTTCATGCCGGTGTTCCTCTCCGACATTCCCGGGCTGTTCGCGTCGGGGGCTATCCAGCTCGACGTGGCGCTCGTGCAGCTCTCGCTGCCCAACCGCCACGGGCAGTGCACGCTAGGCACCTCCGTGGACGCGGCGCTCGCCGCGACGGCCTCGGCCCGCACCGTGCTCGCGGAGGTCAACGCGCAGATGCCCCGCACCCTCGGCCCGTCGATGGTGCCGCTCGGCGAGGTGGGCGCCTTCACGCTGACCGACAGGCCCCTGCACTCGCACCCGCCCGTCGCGCCCACGCCGGTCGAGCTCCGCATCGGAGAGCTCATCGCCGCGCTCGTCCCCGACCGCGCCTGCCTGCAGATGGGCATCGGGGCCATCCCCGACGCGGTGCTCGCGCGGCTCGGCGACAAGCGCGATCTCGGGGTGCACACCGAGATGTTCTCCGACGGGCTCGTGCCGCTGCTGAAGAGCGGCGTGGTATCGAACAAGTACAAGAAGGTCCACCCCGGCCGCACGGTCACGAGCTTCGTCTCGGGGAGTCAGGCCCTCTACGACTTCGTGAACGACAACCAAGACGTCGAGTTTCACCCGTGCGACCGCACCAACGACACGTGGCTCATCGCGAAGAACGAGCGCGTGGTGGCGATGAACTCGGCTCTGGAGGTGGACCTGACGGGGCAGGTGTGCGCCGACTCGATGGGGCACGCGATCTACTCGGGTATCGGCGGTCAAATGGACTTCATCCGCGCGGCGGCGAGGTCACCGGGCGGAGTGCCCGTGATCGCCCTCCCCTCCACGGCGGCGAAGGGCACGGTGTCGCGCGTCGTGCCGGAGCTGAAGCCGGGCGCAGGGGTGGTCACCACGCGGGGCCACGTGCACTGGGTGGTCACCGAATACGGCGCCGTGAACCTCCACGGCAAGACGCTGCGCGAGCGCGCCGAGGCCCTGATCGGCATCGCCCACCCCGACTTCCGCGCGGAGCTCGCGCGCGACCTGAAGCGCATTCGGCACTTCGACCTCGGAGGCTGACCGACGCGAAGGCGCCCGCGAACGCCCCCACGTGATATCAGGCCTGCATGAGCGAGCTACCCCCATGCCCCTCCTGCCGATCGGTGTACACCTACGAGGACGGCGAGCGCTTCATCTGCCCCGAGTGCGCGCACGAGTGGCCTATGATCGCCGCGGCCGCCGAGCCGGTCGTGGCCCGGGTCGTGCGCGACGCGAACGGCAACGAGCTCCGCGACGGTGACAGCGTGATCCTCATCAAGGAGCTCAAGGTGAAGGGGGCCTCCGCGCCGCTCAAGGTGGGCACGAAGGTGAAGAAGATCCGCCTCGTGGACGGCGACCACGACATCGACTGCAAGATCGACGGCTTCGGCGCGATGCAGCTCAAGTCGCAGTTCGTGCGGCGGGCCTGAGCCGCGCGCGTCGGCGCCCGCGATTCGCCGGGCGCGGGCGGGAGTCTTGGCCCAGCATCAAGCGGCGCCTCGGCGCGGAGGGCGCTACTTCCTCTTCCGGGCGACCGCGCCTTTCCCCTTCTTCGGCTGGGCGCGCTTCTTCCCTGACGCCGCGCCCTTCTTCTTCTTGGCGATCCCGCCTCGCCCACCAGAGGCGAGCTCGACGGGTGCCGGCTCGACGAACCGCGCCTCGGGCAGGGCATACGTGAGGGTGGGCGCGAGCTTCTTGCGACGCTTCTGCACCTCGGCGTCGAGGGCGGCGACGGCCCGCTCGCGCGCGTCGTAGAGGCGGCGCGGCGCGCGGTGTACGCGAGGATCGCTGAGCAGCGCGTAGGTGAGCCAGGGGAAGACGGCGGTGACGTCGCAGTGCACGTACACGCTGCCGGTCTGCACGCTCTCGGCCGACACCTTCCCCCACGTGTGGCCCTCGCCCGCGGGGCACGAAGACAGGGCGCCGTTGTCGACGGGGTCGACGCAGAACTGGAGATCGATGTCGAAGCCGTGGGTCGGTACGGCGAGGATTTGGTCGAGCAGGGGCTCGCCCTGGAGCGTGTAGTTCTTGGGCACTCCACCGCCGAGGATCCAGATCGCCATCTTCTTGCCGAGCGTGCCGAAGCAGTGGTGCTGGATGGCGCCCATCTCGAACACGTCGTCGTTCACGTCGATCTCGAGCTTGAAGGCGTCGCCGAGGAGGCGCTTGAGCTTCACGATGTTGAGGAAGATGCTCCCGTCCTGCACCGCGCCGACGAAGATGGGCACGCCGTAGCGGTACGCGGTCGAGAGGAGCGAGGGGCTCTTCACGCCGAGCGCGTCCTCCAGCTCGGCGACGTTCTTGCCGAGCAGGTAGTGGAGCTCGGGCGTGGTCATCTTGCGCTGGAACTCGGGCTTCTGGAGGATGGCCGAGAAGAGCTTGTCGGTCTCGAGGAGGGTCTCCTCCCAAAAGCCGAGATCGTAAATGCGGATGACCCGCGCGAGACGGAGCTGAAGATCGCCGGCGTTGGGATCGATCTCGCGAATGCCGTGCCCGATGACCCGGTGCGCGTCGTGGTAGAGGTTCGCGCCGGTCGTGGTGATGCAGTCGATGACGCCCCGCTCGAGCAGCGGAATGAGCGACGACTGGTGCAGCCCGGCGGGGGTCATCGCGCCCGACAGCGTGAGGAACACGCAGTGGTCCTCGAGGGCGCTCCTCCGCATGAGCTCGTAGGCGGTGCGCTCCTGGCGGCCGACGTAGGCCGGGAACATCTGAGTAATGATGTCGTGGGGGCGCTCTTTCCCGGTGATACCCACGGGTTGAACGCTCTTGGCGCGCTCGAACGCGCGCCGCGTACCCGCGGGCTTGTCGGTCGCCTTTTTCGGCTTGCTCGGGGGCCGCGGGCCCTTCGCGGCGCCCTTCGTGGTGGCCTTTGTTGAGCGCTTCGCGGTGCCTTTGTCGGTCGTTGACTTCGCCATCGTGGTCGCACTCTTTTTCGCGACGGCGGTCCACGTCAAGCGCGCCTTGCGGAAATCTCCTGCGAGGGGCAAAACCTGTGGGGAATGAGCCGCCCCCTCGAGCCCAGCCGAAGTCTCTCCCGAAGGCCGCGCACGTTCGAGGAGCTCGCGCGCCTCAGCGACGCCGAGCTCGACGTCGCGACCGGCGCGGCCCTCATCGCCAGGGACGCCTACGGCCAGGTCGACGTCGACCAGCTCCTCACGCGCCTCGCGCGCCTCGCCGACGGGCTCCCCGCGTCGGCCATGGCGGGGCTCGCTGCGGCCGAGCAGGCGAGGCGGCTCGCCGCGCACGTGCGCGACACGCTCGGCTTTCGGGGCAACGAAGGGGAGTACCACGACCCGCGCAACAGCCTGCTCTCCGACGTCCTCGAGCGGCGCCTCGGCATCCCCATCACGCTCGCGCTCGTCACGACCGAGATCGGCGCGCGCGCCGGCGTGCTCGCCCGCGGCGTGGCGTTCCCTGGCCATTTCCTGGTGCGGGTCGACGATCCGGCCGCCCTCGCGGACGGTCCGCGGGCGGCGCCCGCGGCGCTCATCGACCCGTTCGCCGGGGAGGTGATCGAGCGGCCCGCGCTGCTCGGGCTCCTCCGCCGAACGCTCGGCGAGAAGGCGGAGCTCGCGCCCTTCCACCTGTTGCCGGCGAGCCCGCGAGGCACGCTCGTGCGCATGCTCACGAACCTGAAGCTCGTGCACCTCGCGCGGCGCGACCTCCCGAGGGCGCACCTCGCCCTCGACCGCATCGTGAGCCTGACGCCCAGCGCCACCTCGGCGCTCCGCGAGCGCGGGAGCCTGGCGGACAAGCTCGGCGCCACGGCCGCCGCGCGCGCCGACTTCGAGCGGGTGCTCGAGCTCGAGCCCGAGGCGAAGGACGCGGCCGTGCTCCGCGCCCACATCACCCGCCTCGGCGCCGCGTCGAGGCGCGCGCTGAACTGAGGGCGTTCACGCCGGCGTTGGGCACTGGAGCGCGCTCCTCTCCCCGATGCTGCCCGCCGACGCCCGCATCACCGGGGTCGACCGCGAGGCGGGCTGGGCGGCCGAGGCCCAAGCCCGCGCGGCCTCACGCGGGCTCGCCGGGCGCTCCACGTACCCCGCGTGGGGAAGCTGCTTGTATTCTACATATCCACCGGGGGGACCAGGCGGGGGCCAGGCGGGGGTAGGCGGGGGTCTACCCCTGCTCGCTGCGCCAGATCTGGATTCGGCCCCAGAACAGCTCGGTGAAGCGCTCGATCTCGTGCGGCGGGAAGAGCGCGGTCACCTTCTGCTGCACGGCAGACTTGGCCTGGTCGGTGCCGAAGAACTCCCACGCGACCTCGTCGAGGTGCGCGAGGTGCGTCGCGCAGAACTCCTCGAAGCGGGCGGTCTCGAAGTGGGCGTCGGCGAGGGCGGCGTACTTGTCGAGCTTCTCCTCGTAGGAGAGGTCCATCGCCGCGACCTCGTAGAAGGGATCCCAGTCGAGGTTCTTCTGCATCTTGCGCTTGGTCGCGGCGCAGAACACCGACCACCGCACGTAGGCCTTCACCATCCACGGGAAGTGGTAGTGGAGCGACGTGACCTGCGAGTCGGGGCACGGGTTGGCAAAATCGATGGGGTGCCAGACGCCGTTTTTGCGCAGCGCTTCGCAGGAGTTGAACTCCCAGCCGAAGAACGCGTTGATGGTGAGGGTGACCTTGCGCAGGTGCTCCTCTTCCGCCGCGCTGATGAAGTCCTTCTTGGTCGTGTAGCGGTCGTGGAGCGGCGCGTCGGGGTCGTAGAGCACGCAGTGGGTCTGCGGGCCGAAGCCGATGCAGCGCACGAAGCGATCGAAGTCGCTCACGGCCGCCTGCACGTGCATGACCGACTTGCCGCTCTCCTCGTACGCCGCCGCCATGGCGGCCTCGTCGGCCACGCGGGTGACCGCGCGCCAGCCGCCGCCGTCGTAGGGCTTCATGAACATGGGCCAGCCCATGCGGTTGCCGAGCCGAGTGACGTCGAATAGCTTGGCGTAGCGCGTGAGGGTGGGCTTGAGATCGGGGTTGCCGGGCTCGTAGCTCTTCGGCGGGATCATCCACGTCTCGGGGATGGGCATCCCGAGCTTCATCATCGCGCAGTAGCTCGTGTGCTTCTCGTTCGACTGCACGCTCCACGGGTTGTTGAACACGTAGAGATCGTTCATCACGATGGACTTCTTTATCCACTCGCGGCTCGTGTGGTACCAGTGCGTGAGCCTGTCGATGACGACGTCGTACTTGCACGACTGACGCAGATCGTAGGGCTCGATGGTGACGCGCTCGACGTCGAAGCTCACTCGATCTTCGCCGATGGGCAGGTGGAGATCGAGCCGCTCCATGAGCGCCTCGTAGCAGAGCGGCCAGCAGACGTCCGCGCCCAGGGAGAGACCGATATGCCTTGTCAGATCTGCCATTGTGGACTCACTCGTAGATGAACATCAGCGGACCAGGGAAGAGCCAAGAGAGCCCCTCCCGCAGTCGATCGCGCCAGTTTTCCCAGTTGTGCCCGTCTCGCGACTCGACGAACTTCACCTGCATTCCCGTAGAGTCGAGCAGGGGCGCGAGCGAGCGATTCTCGTAGATGAGCGACTCGTACACGCCGCAGCTCATGAACACGCGTTCGCTCACCGCGGCGGGGCTCCGGCGGTACTCGTTCATGAACTCGACGATGCGATCGAAAAGCGGGCCCCGACGGTTGCTCTTGCCGATGTCGGTGAAGGCGAACGACCCCGACTGGAGGAGCAGGCGGCCCCATACGTTGGGGTAGCGGCACGCGGTGGAGAGCGCCGCCGCGGCGCCGAAGCTCGCGCCCATCAGGCACCGCGCCTGGGGCTTGTCCAGGATGGGGAGGCGCCGCGTGAGGTCCTTCAAGAGCTCCTCGGTGAGGAAGCGCGCGTGGGTCTCGTCGTTCGCGTACTCGCGGAGGCGGTCGGGGGAGTCGGTGAAGGCGACGATGAGATCGGGTATTTCGAGCTGGTGAATCAGGTTGTCGAGCACCGTCTTCATGCGCGCGTAGTTGAGGTAATCGGCGCCGTCGTGCACGACGAGCAGCGGGTAGAGGCGCGTGCGACGGAACCTCGCCGGCAGGTAGATGTGCCCCGCGCGCCAGCCGCCGAGCGCGCGGCTCTTGAAGCGGAACGGCTCGAGGCGGCCGGGCCGTGCCTCGGGATCGTCTTGGGTGAAGAGCGGGACCTCGTAGCCCTCGCTGTGCATCACGGAGTTCGCGCCGAAGGGATCCCGCGCGCGGTTCGGGTTCCGCGGGTCTTCGATCCACTGGCTGCCGCCGTGGTGGTGGACCTCGAGCTTGTACTCGACCCGTGACTTGGGCGGGATGTCGAGGGTCAGGTGCCACAGATCGGTGTTCGCGATTCGCGACAGCGAGTTCGAGGACTCGAGGCCGAAGATCCAGTGCCGAAGGCTCACGCCCTCGGCCTCGCCGCGATACACGAACGTGACGCTGGGGCCCTCGACCAGCGGGAACGCGCGCCCCGCGAGGAAGGCGTCGACCTTCTCGCCGTTCGCGTGGCCGTCGAGCAGCGATGAAATCGCGAGCTGCGCCGGCGTGCCATGTGGACTCATTGGGCCTCCTCGATCGTTGGGCTCGTGAGCAGGCTCACGGGCACGGGCTCGGGCTCGCTCCTCGGCGCGTCACCGCGCGGGGGCGGGATAGGGCGGCCGAGCGGGCGATGCGCGCCAGGCTCGGTGAGCTCGAAGACCCCGTGCGCGTCGCTCGGGGCCCCGTCGCGCCAGGTCACCCACGAGCGCGCCGGCAGCCCCAGGCACAGCGCGGGGGCGAAGCGACTGGCCATGAGCCCCATGCGCTCGGTGTCCTCGAGGCGGAGCCTAAACTCCGGCTGTGGGAGCACGACCACGCGCTCCGCGAGGCCGAGGCCTGGCTCGAGCACCTCGGCGGCGCCAGGCCCCTGAGGCGGCGAGTCGTGGAAGAGCACCACGCGATCGCTGAGCGCCATGGCCCCGGCGCACCAGGCGAACACGACCTTGTCGGCCATGAGGTCTTGAATGCCGAACAGCGCCAGGCGGTTCAGGAGTGACGCGACGTGGCCGCCGGCGATGGCGATCGCGGAGCAGTCCGCGACGATCTCGGCGACCTCGGCCCGCTCTTTCGCGACGACCGCGCGCTCGAGCGGACGCCAGCGCTCCTCGAAGGTGCGTCGATCGCGCGCGCACCGCGACAGGTGCTGCGCGTCGAGGTCGCGTATCGCGGCGAGCGACGCGCGCTCCTCGTCTTCCAGAATGTTCTTTGGCGCCCGGCGGTTCTTCAGCACCTGCTCGGCGTCGAGGAGGTGCTCGAGGCGAATGCGGTAGAAGTCTTGGCGGTGGCGCAGGAGCGACTGACGCTCGCGGTGGGCCTCGTGGAACACCGGATCGCTCGCGAACACCCGCTCGGCGCGCGCGTGGAGGCGTAGGTTGACCGCCCCGCCCGCGCAGTGCTCGGAGAGGTCGGCGTCGTCGTCTTCGCGCTCTTGCCAGCCGGCGGTCACCGTCGCGATCTTGCCGTGGACACCGTGCTCCGCCACCGCGTCGCGCAGGGTGGGGTCGAAGCGCTGTGCGCCGAGGAGCACGAGCGCGCGTGGGCCACGAGCCGCGGCGCTCGACGCGCTGGGCGGGGGTTGGGTCCTGCGCTCGGGCCTGCGCGGCGCCTCGCTGGCGGCGCGCAGCTTCGTGCTGCGGCGCGAGGTCATCCGGCGCGCACCTTGAGGGTCTGACCCACGATGTCGAGCATGGCCCGGCAGTCGTCGTAGTCTTGCGCACGCAGCCGCAGCCACGCGTTGGCCATGTAGCCCGCCTCGACGGGCTGCGTGGGGGTGCCAGGCGGCGGGAGGTAGCGATCGATGAGCTGCTGGCCGAAGCGCCGCTCGATCTCCTCGAGGCCGTCGTACCCGGTGATGTGGCCGTCGCGGTCGGGCCGGAGGGCGATGATCCCCGCCGAATAGCGCCGCGAGAGGCGCTGGCTCGTCTTGCCGTGTACGACCGCCATGGCCCACTCGCGATAGATGTCGACGTCGTTGCCGGCGGCGTAGAGGTCCCACGCGCGCACGCCCGGCGGGCGACAGCCGATCTCGTTGAACTTCAGCCCCTTCGGGCCAAAGAACCACTCCATGTGAGTGGCGGAGGTGTGGATTCCCAGCACCTCGATGACCTTCTTTCCGAGCGCGCGCACCTCGGCGTACGCAGGCGAGGTGTCGAGGCGGTTGGTCGCGATGAACTGCGGCGAGATCCACCGCGTGCGCATCGCCTCGAGCACGTTCGGGTAGTAGTGGCAGACGAAGTCGTGCGCGACGCGGCCGTCGATCGTGATGGTGTCGTAGAAGCCCTCGTGCCCCTCGATGAACTCCTCGACGGCCACGCTGCGCCCCTGCCCGACGCCGAAGGCGGCCATGGCCTCCTCGAGCTCGGCCGCGGAGCTGACTCGGCGCGTGCCGGAGGCGCCGGCGCCGTCGCGCGGCTTGACGATGACGGGCATCCCGATGCGCTTGGCGAAGTCGCGGATCTCGGCGGGATCGCCGCTGCCGATCGACTGCGCGCAGGGCACGCCGGCGCGCACCAGGGCCTCCTTCATGGAGGGCTTGTCGCGGCACAGGAAGGTGGTCTGCACGCTGGTGCCCTCGATGCCGCAGCGCTCGCGCACCTTGGCGGCGGTCATCACGTGCGCCTCGATCACCGCCTCGAGGCGCTCGACGCGGACGCGGCCCTGGAGCCACCGCACGACCTTCTCGACCTCGGCCTCGTTCGTGACGTTGCCGATCTGCTCGTAGTGGGTGAGCCACCGCTGCAGGTCGGGGTCGAGCGACGACTTCGGCCGCTCGCCGATGCCGGTCACGCGCGCGCCGACGGCGTGCAGGGCGCGCACGAACTCGCGCTGGTTCTGGGGGAAGCACGGCTCGAGAAAGACGACGTCCACGCCCTGGCTATATACCAAACGCGCGTGCGCGGGACGGGAGAGCCGCGCGCCCCTGCAACTGCCCGCGCGAAAGGCGCCCTCGAGGCGCACGTGCGGCGGGGTGGGCAGACGTGGGTGCTGCGTGCGCCGCGCGGTCCGCGAGGCGCGGCGACGCCGCCGAGCTCTCCGCGCCGCACGCCCGGGGGCGCACGCTCAGGCGAGGCCATCAGCGGCGTCGGCCGTGCCCTCTCCGAGCAGGCGCTCGATCTCTTTCACCGTGTCCAGATCGTCACCGACGAGGTCCTTCATGGAGACCAGGCGGCGCACCACGACGCGCGCGATTCGCTCCTCGATCGTGTCGTCCGCGTAGGTCCAGTACACCTGGGCGAAGCGCCCGTCGCGGTGGCAGCGCCCCTCGATCTGCGCCATCTGGATGGCCGACCACCGCAGGTCGTGGATCACCTCGGAGCGGGGCGCGTCGTTGTGCTCGCCCTGGTGGAGCGAGATGCCCTCCTCCACGGTGAAGATCACGACCCTCGCCTCGCCCCGCTGGAAGCGGAGGCGCTCTTCTTCGCGCTCGCGGGCGGGGAGCGCGCCGTGGATGAGGGCGACGCCCGCCGGCGCGAGCTCGTCGCGGAGGTGCTCGAGGGTCTCGACGAACGCGACCGACACGGCGACCTGTTGGCCATTGTCGAGCAGCTCGCGGACGAGCTCGGCCGTGCCTGGCACGCGAATGAGCGAGCCCTTCTGGCGAAAGCGGAGCGCGGCGGCGAAGGCGGAGCGGGGATCCCGACCGCGGGGCGCGAGCTCGAGCTCGCGCCGAAACGCGGTCCACGCTTCCATGTAGAGTGCACGTGCCTCGGGCTGGAGGCCGATGGGCGCGAGGATCCGCTGGAGCTCCGGCCAGCCCGCGATGTCCTCCGGCCGCCTGCGGAGGCCGGCGGCGGGCGCTCCGTCGGCGCGAGGCTCGAACAGCAGCGCGCGCACCTTCGCGGTGTCCGCCGCGTCGCCGCGCCACTCCCACTTTCCGAACGCGCCGCGACCGAGGCCGAGGCCCTGGCTCGTGCACCACGCCTCGAAGTCCTTCAGATCGGCGGCGCGGGCCCCCGTGACGCTCGCGAGCAGCGGCGCGAGGTACGAGAGCTCGAGCGGGTTCTGGCCCGCCGTGGCGGAGAGCCAGAGGCAGAACGACGCCTTGGCGGTGAGCTTCGCGGCGAGCTTCGAGCGCGCCGAGGTGGGGTTCTTGCACTTGTGGCTCTCGTCCCACACGATGACGTCGAGCTCCGCGGCGGTGCCCTTGCGGGCGAGCCCCTTCTTGCTCTTGATGGCGCGGCGCGCGCTCGCTGTCACCTCGAAGAGCTTCCCCAAGCGCTCGTAGTTCATGAGCACGATGTCGTGGCCCAAGTCCCCGCCCAGGCCTCCCATCGCCTCAATCGTGCGTCGCCAGTGCGCGAGCACCGCGAGGGGGGAGACGATGAGGATCCGCGCGGGGCGCGAAGGGGTCGCGGGGGTGAGGCGCCGGATGGCCTCCCACGCGCTGATGGTCTTCCCGAGGCCCACGTCGTCGGCGAGCAAGAAGCCGGGACGCCCGGCGCGGTGCGCCGCCAGCACGGAGGCGATCGCCTGCTCCTGGTGGGGGCGCGGGACGAGCCCGCTCGAGGGGGCACGCGGCGGCGCCGGCGGCGCGAAGCCGGCCTCGTCGTCGAGCTCGCGCTGCACGTGGGCCTCCCAGGAGTAGGGCGCGGGCGCGAAGGGCGCGAGGCCCTCGGGCAGCTCGACGCCACGCCACACGAAGACGCCGTGCTCGGTGCTCCAGCGCGCGCCGCAGGCCGCCGCGACGCCGCGCATGGCGAAGGGCACGTCGAGGGCGATCGCGCGGGCCTCGGCGGGGCCGCGCGCTGCAGGTGCGCGCGCGCCTTTCGCCGCGGCGCTGGAGAGCTTCTTCGGGGCGCCGACGGCGCGGTTCATGGTGACACCTCGCCTTCGGCTCGGGGCCGCCATAGACCACCGTTCATGGCGACACCTCGCCTTCGGCTCGGGGCCGCCATAGACCACCGTTCGCCCCTTCGGGGCTCACTTCGAGGTTCATGCGAACGAGGGACATCGCCCAGTGGCTACCATCCCCGGCGCCTGCCGCTCACGGAAACCGCCGCGGGCTCTCCGAGGCTCGAGACTCCAAATGTACGCCACGGCACGCGAGGGCGCGGTCGGCGGTTCGGGAGCGGAGCGGAGTGAGCGGTCGTAGGTCCCGGAATCGAACCGAGGCTGACACCACCGACCCTCTCGGGCGCCACGCCAGTGGCCTTTTTCGTGGTCCCTACGAGCCCACCTGGAATGCACCAACCGCGCCATCGCGCGCCCCCTGCGGAAGTGCCTGACATCCTTCGGCGCGACCCGATGGGCCCCCACTTTTTTTCGTCAGGCCACCTGACACACGAGTCACACGCCGGCGGCGCGGCGCTCGCCCGACGTGTGGGCACGGGGCCTCCCTGGGGTGCAGAATACACGCTCCTTGCGCCGCGGAGCGCCGTCGTTGTGGCGTGTTCGCCGTCGTGCCACCATCGCTCGATGAGGTGCTCTTACGCATCGCGCGGCGGCGCGCTCGTCGCGCTCGCGGTCTCTTCGCGGCGTGTGGCGGCGCGGACGGCCCGCCTGCGCCCTCCGACGCGGGCGTCGAGGCGCCCCCGGCCGACGGGGCGAGCGCCGAGGCGGCCGCGCACGACGCAGGCGCGGGCCTCAAAGACTCCGGCGACGACGCGACCGACGCGACCGACGCGACCGACGCGACCGACGCGACCGACGCGACCGACGCCGAAGCGGACGCGACCCCCGACGCGGCGCCGGCGGGGCCGCGGAGCGTGCTCTTCCCGCTTGGCTGGCGGCCGGTGCACGCCGGCGGCGCGCGCGACGCGGAGGGGCGCGCGCTCCCCGACTTCTCCTACGCCGGCTACCACCAGGGCGTGGAGCCTCCACCCATCGGGCGCGGGACCGTCGTCGCGACCGTGAGCGCGGCGCTTGGCGACGGCGTGGTGGACGCGACCGCCGGCATCCAGGCGGGCATCGCGGCGGCCTGCGCGGCCGGTGGAGGCGTGGTGCTCCTGCCGCCCGGCACCTTCCGGCTCACGTTCCCCGCGCCCACCGGGCCGGCGCTCTCGGTGACCTGCAGCCGCGTGGTGATCCGGGGCGCGGGGCGCGCGAGCACGCACCTCTGGCTCGACGACCCCACGAACGCCCGGAGCCGGGCCATGATCCTCTTCCGCGGCGCGGGGAGCCTCTACGACCCGGTGGGCGCGACCACCTACCCCCTCACCGCGGACGTGCCCGAGCCCTCGATGTCCGTGCCGGTCGCCGCGACCGGGCCCATCGCCGTGGGCGACTACGTCACGGTGCGCACCGACGTGACCGACGCCTTCCGCGCCGACCACCGGATGGACGAGGCGACCTCGGGCGTCGCCGGGCTCTGGCCCAGCGCGTCGTTCCTGGGCCTTGTCTATCCGCGCCGAGTGACCAGCGTCGGCGGCGGCCGCGTGGGTCTCGACGCGCCCACACGTCACCCCGTCGCGGTGCGCGACGCCGCGCGGCTCTACAGGCTCACGGGTTTCATCGAGGAGGTCGGGCTCGAGTCCCTCGCGATCGGCATGACCGAGAACCTCACGTCGAGCGTGGCCGAGCCCGCCGCGGACCTCGACTACGACGTGCCAGGCACCACGGGCTACGAGGTCCACTCCTCGCGGGCGATCGATCTCGATCGCGTGCATGATGCATGGATTCACGACGTCGCGAGCTACCGACCGGCGGTGAACACGACGAACGCACATCTCCTGTCGATAGGCATCTTCGTGAACACCGCGACCTTCCGCGTGAGCGTGTCGAGCTGCGACATGAGCTTCCCGCTCTACCGGGGCGGCGGCGGCAACGGCTACACCTTCCTCGTGCAGGGCGCCGACGCGATGGTGCGAGACTCGCGCTCCGAGCGCTCGCGGCACGCCTTCATCCTCAGCAGCGCGGTGAGCGGGGCGGTCTTCCTGCGCGACGCGAGCGTGGACACGCGCTACGCGGACGACGCGCACCGGTTCCTCGCGCAGGCGGTCTTGTTCGACAACGCCTCGCTCGACGGGGCGTGGCTCCAAGCCGTGAACCGAGGCACCACCAGCTCCGGGGCGGGGTTCACCGCGACCGATTTCGTGTTCTGGAACCCGCACGTCCTCAGGAACCACCCCACGGCGCGCGGGTGCGCCGTGGAGAGCGCGCAGTGGGGGCACGGCTACTTGCTCGGGTCGACCGCGGCCCCGGGCGCGACCGCGCTCCTCTGCCCTACGAGCTTCTCGAACTCCGGGTGGGCCGCGCTCGACCAGGGCGCCCCGCAGGACTTCACCGAGAGCCCAGGCGTCGCGCTCGATCCGCCGTCGCTCTACGAGGCCCAGCGCGCGCTGCGCTGCGCCCGTGACGGGATCGTCTGCAGGTGAAGGCGCGCCCCGCGCCACCGAGGCGGTCGCCGGCGATAGCCAGGCTAGAGGTGCGTGCCAGCGTGCCTTCGTGCGCGTGGTAGCGTGTCCGGCGTGTCCCCGACCCTGGTCCCCGCGAGCGCGCGTTCTCGCCAAGTCGCCTCGCCGCTGAAGGCGGCGGCCGCTCTTCTGGGCCTCGGCGTGCTGGTGTCGCCCTCCGCGGCGCGGGCGCAGCTCCACGCCGACGCCTCGGCCCAGGTGGGCGTCGAGAAGCGCTTCCTCGGTGGGCGCGCGGCGGGCGTGTCCGACGCGGATCCCGGCGTCCGCGCCGAGCTCCGCGGCCACCTCGCGGCCTTCCCGTTCGTCCGAGTGGGCGCGTACGGCGCGTTCGCGTTCGCCCCGCAGGCGGGCTCCGGGCGCACGCTCGGGTCGCTCGGGCTGCACGCTCGCGCGATCTCGCCGTTGCCCCGCACCGAGCGCTTCTCGGTGTGGCTCTCGGTGGGCGCGGGCTACGCGCGCGCGCTGTCGACCCCCGCGGGCTCGGGCGGCTTCCTGGAGATCCCCGTCGGGATAGGTGCAGGCTACAAGCTCCGGCGTCCCGTCTCTCTGTTCGCGGACCTGCAGTCGACGTTCGGCGCCGCCCACCACGGCGCGGCGTACGCCACCGGGGCAGGCAAAGACACGGTCGCGCTCGCGTTCGCGCTCGGCGTGCTCGTCGACTTCTGACGCCCGCGGTAGTGGCCCCGATGTGGTAGGCCTGGAGAGAAGAATGCCGCCCTCTCCTCCCGCCGATCCGCCGTCCGGAGCGCACGCCGAGGAGGCGTCGGGCGGGGACGCGCCGTTCGAGCGCCTCTCGAGCGTGTCGAGCGTGTCCGACGTGACGAGCCTCGCGGGGGACTCGTTCGGCGCGAGCGGCAGCCAAGCTGAGACCGTCAAGCCCGCCTCGGTGGCGCCTCCCGCCCCGATCGGCGCCGCCGCCCTCGTGGGGGTCGTGCTCTCGGATCGGTACCACGTGCTCTCGCTCCTCGGCGAAGGTGGCATGGGCGCGGTCTACCTCGCGGAGCACACGCACATGCACAAGCGCATGGCGATCAAGGTGCTCCACCCCGAGATGACCCACCTGCCCGAGGTGGTGGCGCGCTTCGAGCGCGAGGCCATGGCCGCGGCGCACATCGAGCACCCCAACGTGGCCGCGGCGACCGACTTCGGCAAGCTGCCGGACGGCTCGTTCTTCCTCGCGCTCGAGTACATCGAGGGCGAGAACCTCCGCGAGATGCTCGCGCGGGGGCGGCTGTCGCTCGCGCGGACGCTCAGCATCGTGCGGCAAATCGTCACCGCGCTCGTCCGCGCGCACGGCCTTGGCATCGTGCATCGCGACCTCAAGCCCGAGAACGTGATGCTCGTCGAGCGCGACGGCGAGCCCGACTTCGTCAAGGTTCTTGACTTCGGCATCGCCAAGGTGCCGGTGGGCGAGCTCACCCGAGGCTCCTCGTCGAAGTCGCCGGGAGCGCCGGTGCTCACGCAAGCGGGGATGGTCTACGGAACGCCCGAGTACATGGCGCCCGAGCAGGCCCTCGGGCAGGAGATCGACGCGCGCGTGGATCTCTACTCGCTCGGCATCATGGCCTACGAGATGCTCTGCGGCGCGCGCCCGTTCGACGACGAGAGCAAGGTGCGCCTGCTGGGCAAGCACGTCACCGCGCCCGTGCCGCCCATGTCCGAGATGGGCGGCGCCGAGGTCCCGCCCGAGGTGGCGGCGGTGGTGCTCCGGCTGCTCGCGAAGGAGGCCTCCGACCGCACTCCGGACGCGAAGACCCTGCTCGAGCAGCTCGACGGCCTGACCACGCTGCTCGTGGCCTCGGGGCGCCTCGAGGGGAAGCTCCCGACGATCCTCGGGGGCGCGCCGCTCTCCAGCACCCTCGGCGCGGGCGCGCCGTCTAGCACCCTCGGCGCGGGCACGCCGCCCTCCGGCTTCCTCGGCGCGGGCGCGCCCGTGGACGCCATCTCCCACCCCTCCGCGATCTCGCCGGCGCTGCCGCTCGGCCTCCGCCCGCAGCTGAATCGGCGCGTGCTCGCCGGCGTCGCTGTGGGGGCGCTGCTCCTCGGGGGGCTCGTCTTCTCCCTCACGCGACCGCGCCCCGCCGAGGTGGACGCGGACGCCACGCAGTCGAGCGCGAACGCGAACGCGAGCGCGAGCGCGATCGCGGTCGCGAGCGCGAGCGACGACGCGGCCCTAGGGAAGCTCGAGCTCGATCTGCTCACGCCGGACGCCGACGTCGAGCCCGCGATCACCGACGCGAAGCTGCGCGAGGGCCTCGCGGCCATGGAGGCGGGCGACACGGCGCGCGGCGTCGCGCTCCTCGGGCCACGCTCGGGGGACGCCGACTGCCCGCCGCAGGTGCACCGAGCCCTCATGACCGCGCTCAAGGAGTCGGACCCTCGGCGCGCGCTGGTCGAGCTGAACCGCCTCGTGAAGAGGTCGCCGCGCGCGCGGAGCGGGGTCGACGTGCTCGTCGTCGCTCGCGACCTGGCCCTGGGCGAGGCCGCGGCCGACGAGGCGTTCACGGCGCTGCGCAGCGAGCTCGGCGCGAACGGGATCGACGTGCTCTACGAGCTCGCGTACGGCGCGTACGCCCACCAGTACCCCAAGGCGCGCGAGCGGGCGCGCGCGACGCTCACGGACCCCGCGGTGCGCGGGCGGGCCGACGACGCGCTGGCGGTGGCGCTCGACCTCCGCGCCGCGTCGGGATGCGAGTGGAAGCCCCTGCTCGACCGGGCGGCGAAGGTGGGCGATCGCCGCTCGCTCACGCAGCTCCAGGCCGTGGCCGCGAGGCGCCGCCCGCGCCGCGATCCGCTCGCGTGCCTCCGCGCGGACGGCTCGCTCGACAAGGCGATCGCCGCGATCCAAGCGCGCGTCCGCGCGGCGCCCAAGTAGTCAATTGTATTGACTAGGCTTGTGCGTCGCCTCGAGCACGTCGAGCGCGAAGCGGCACGAGTCGAGGCCGCTCGCGAACTGCACGCGCGCGGCCTCGGTGAAGCCGGAAGGATCGACCTCGCGTCGAAGCCGCAAGAGGACGCGCCCGGTCGAGACCTCGAGCAGCGAGAGGCGGATCGCGTGGGCGCGCTCGCCGTCGATCTCTGTGGGGCCGGCGCCGTGGCCCGGCTCGTCGATCGCGAAGAGGAGCCAGCGCGCCTGCGCCGCGGCCTTCGCCGACGCGAGCGGCGCCCTCTCGAGATCGCGGCGGAGATCCCGCAGCGCGCGCGGGCTCTCGGCCTCGAGCACGCGGCGCTCCCAGGCGGGCGCGAGGAACGGGAGGCCCACGTGCGCGTCGCCGAGCCTGCGCACCCGCGGCGTGCGGGCCTCTGCGCCGCCGGTGTAGGCGACACGCACGCGGCCGAGCATGACCTTCTCGGTGGAGGCCGAGGGCGGCTCCACGAGGCAGAGCAGGAGCGCGTCCTTCGCGGAGGCCCGGGCGGCCTCGACGACCCCGCGAGGCGTCGTCAGGGTGGGCTGGGCCCCGCGGACGTAGACGGTCGGCTCGGCGAGGCGGGCCTCGAGCGCGCCGGGCGCGCGGAGCTCGGGGTCGACGAGGTCGCCCGCGTAGGCGCCGGCGCCCGCGACGATCCACGGCGAGATCCGCGTCGGGAGCTCGTGCTCCGCCGGCGTGAGCGACGCGGCGTGGGCGCGCACGTCGGCGAGCAACGCGGCGCGCGCGATCTCGAGCTCGCTGCCCGCGCGGCGGCGCGCGGCCACGAGCGAGACCACGGCGAACGCGACGACCCCGAGCCCCACGAAGCGCGCGAGCGCGACCAGCCGACGACCCGCCGCGCGGGGGCTCGACGAGCGCCCGGTGACGCTGGCCTCCACGCGCGCGGCGAGCGCGGGGCTCATGCGTGAGGTCACGAGGAAGGTGGGCATGTCAGGGCGCCTGGCTCCCCTGAGCGGGCTTGGCGGCGGCGGCGAGGTTTCGCTCGATGAGCGCCAAGAGCTGCTCGCCCGTGACCCCGAGGCGCGCGGCGGCCTTGCCCGCGAGCGAGGTCTGCGCGACGCCGGGCGTGAACTGGTAGGTGGGCAGGTGGTTGGGATCGAGCTCGACCTGGAGGAAGCGGAGCTCTTCGATCTCGCCGGCGGCCTCTAGCCGGGTCGCGAACGCCAGGAAGTGCGTCGTGATGAACGTCTGCGGCCGCAACCGCGTGAGCATTCGAATGACGAGCTCGAAGATCTCCTCGCCCTCCGACGGGTTCGTGCCCGAGCAGAGCTCGTCGAGGATGACCATGGCGCCGGGCGGGAGGCTCTCGAAGAGCTCGCGGATGCGGAGCAGCTCCATCCCGAGGCGACCCTCGGCCTGATCGACTCGAGTCTCCTGGATGAGCGACACGACGAGGCTCGAGCCGAGCATCACGCAGCCCGCGCGCGCGGGCACGAAGAGCCCCACCTGGGCGAGCACCTGCGAGAGCCCGACCGACTGCAAGAGGCGGGTCTTTCCGCCGGAGTTCGGGCCGGTCACGAGCACGCACGCGTCGTGCCGATCGAGCCGCAGATCGCACGGCACGGGCGCGACGCCGCTCGCGAGCAAGAGCGGGTTCCACAGGCCCTCGAGCACGCGGGGCTCGCCCGGCTCGGCGAGCTTGGGGAGGCACATGGAGAGCCCGCGCGCGGCCGCCGCGTCGCGCAGGCCGAGCGCGCCCAGATAGAACTCGAGATCTCCGACGAGCTGAACGAGGGGCGCGAGCTCGTCACGCAGGCCGTCGAACACCGCGTCGATGAGGCGCGCCATCACCTCGCCGTCGCCGAAGCGGTAGCCGCGCACGAAGAGCTCCACCTTGGCGAGCCACCTCCGCCACGCCGAGCTCACGAAGGGGTTCGAGCGGTCCTCCTCGACCGACAGCAGCTGGAAGCCGCGGATGCGCCCGTCGGCCCCGATGCCGACCTTCAAGCTGAGGGTCGCCATGCTCTCGTCGTACCGCAAGAGATCTGCGAGCGAGCGGTAGGGCTCGCTGGCCAACACGCGCCTGCCGTAGTCGGACAACCTCGCGAGCGCCGACGACGACGCGCCCTCGGCCGGCGGTTCCGCCAGGCGGTCGAAGAGCTTCTTCACGAGGGCGAGGATGTCGAGCTGGCGGCGGTTCGCGTCCCATTTTCCCGCGCCTGCCGCGCCCTCGAGCATGGAGCGGAGGCGCAGTAGATCGGTGTAGAGTGCATGCAATGCCTCGCGGCGGCTCGGGTGGGTCACGAGCTCGTCGACCACGGCGCGGCGGTGCAGCACCACGGCGGGGTCGACGGGCGGGCTCGTGACGAGCTTGACGAGGTGCTTCTGCGAGACGAGCTGCCCGTCGCCGATGGTGAAGCAGCTCGCGACGAAGGCGGGCACGAAGAGATCGGCGGCGAACGACGCGGCCTTCCACGCGGTGGGGCCCACCGGCGCGCGGTCGAGCGCGTCGCTGAAGAGGCCCCCGGCGACGCCGCCCGCGAACGCGAGGTCGAGGCCGAGCGAGGTCTGCTCGAGGTCTATCCGGAGCGCGGGCGTCGGGAACAAGAGGTCGAGCGCGGCGCGGGGTTCGGACATCGCGCGGTGAGACGTTAGCAGGCTGCCGGCGCTTGGGGCGTTGCCACCGAAACGGGCCGCGCAGGCGGTGGCATCGTACAAGTCATCGAGGCTGCGCCGTTCGCGCCGGCACCGGGCGCGGACGGCGACGGGCCGACGGGAGTCAATCAACGCTGCTAGACGTCGACCATTCGAAGCGCGCGAGGTAGCGGGCCCTCGGATTCATTCCGACGCCGCCATCTCCGGGAGCTTCGAGCGACCCACGAGCGTGTTCGAGGCGGCGACGATCACCACGGCGACGACGGCGAACGCGGCCTCGGTGAGGAGCATCGAGCGCGGGCCCCAGCGCTGCGCAGCGACGCCCAGGACGAGGCCGAGCCACCAGATGGGGAAGTTCGAGAGCGACGCGAAGATGTTGTACTTCGTGGCGCCCGAGCCCTTGCCCATGGCGTGGATCACGACGGCGGTGAACGCCGCGTACGCGAGACCTACGCCAAACGAGTAGAGGAGGCTCCACGCCACGTACATGGTCACGGTCGCGGGGCTGAGGGCCATCCCCGTGGCCACGATCGCGAGGCCGATGCCGATCCCCGCGTAGGCCGTGCGGGGGCGCACGCGGTGGCACACCCAGCCGCCCGCGAAGCACCCGAGCGTGGTGATGAGGCCGGCGAGCAGGCCCTGGAGCAGCTCCACCTCGCGCTCGCCCGCTCCCCAGAGCTGAGCGACTTTTCCCTGAGTGAGCACGACCTGCGCGGCGCCCGTGCCGATGGGCATGACGCAGAGGATGGCGGAGAGCAGGCCGCCCTTGCTGCGGAGCATCTTTCGGAGATCGGCGACGACGCCGACGACCGCGGCCCGGGGGCCCTTTCCCTCGTGGAGCGCGTCGACGTTGGGCGTGAAGCGCAGCGCCCCGCAGCAGGCGAGGAAGAGCCCGCCCATGATCGCGCCGGCCATCCACGGCGACGGCATGGAGACGATGAGGAAGAGTCCGAGCGCGCCGCCGAGGCCGGCCCCACCCAGATTTCCCGCCTGAAACCAAGCGCTCACGCGACCTGCGTCTTCGGGGGCGGTGCACCCGCCGATCATGGCCTCGATGGCCATACCGACCACCGAATTGACGAAGCTCGCCGCCGCGATGAGCAGCAGGAGCACCCCGAGGGTGCTCGGCCCGAGCGGGATCGCCGACATGGCGAGGATCGCCGACGCCGAGAGAGAGGTCGAGAGCACGTACCACTTGCGCGGCGTGAGGGTCACGTCCACCGCGGGCGCCCAGATCCACTTGAGCCACTGGATGAGCATCTGCGCGCCGTTCAGCAGCGCACCCTCGGAGATGCTGAGGCCCTTCTTGGTGGCCAGGAACGTGAGCGCCACGGTGACGAAGCCGCTGAACGCGCCAAACGGGAGGTAGAGGATCGTCCAGACGACGGGGTGGGGCGCGCGCCTCGCGGTAGTCACCGCCGAAGACCAGCTTGGCGCCCGTTGACTGGCTGCCGTCGGCCCGGCGGCTCCGGCGGCGTGGGCGGCGCGAGGTGAGCCCGGAGGGTCGCGGTGCCCGCGTCGCCGAACGCGACGACGGCGCGCGCCCGTTCGGCGCTGGCGTCGGGCCCGTCGACCACCAACGCGACCATGAGCCCCGCGCCGATCGCCTCGCCCGGGCGCACCGCCGCCGCGCGCAGCAGAGCGCTCTTCGTGGACTCTTCGGGGAGCCCCATCAGGCGGGCGCGCCCGCGCGCGGCGTCGAGCGTGACGTGCTCGGCGTGGAAGGCGGCCGACCACAGGGCCACGGCGGCGCGGTCGTGCAGCAGCACCCACGCCTCCGCGGACTCGGACCCCACGTCGCGGCGCGCGCCGGCGAGCGCGCGCACGGCGAGGCAGCCCGCTTCGCGCTCGCGGGGGGCCGGCAGACTGCGCATCACCGAGCCGGTCGACGGGTTCTTGCAGGGGGCGCGCACCGCGAGGCGCATGCCGGCGGCGAGCCGCGCCCGATCGGCGTCGCGGTCGGAGAGCTTCGCGAGCGCTGCGTTCGCCTCGAGAGCGAGCACACGCTCGGCCGCGGCGAGCGCGGCCACGAGGTCCGCGTCGGTGAGGGTCTCCCCCACGAGAGCGCGCACGTCGTCGAGGCGCGCCTCGGCCGCCACGGGTAAAATAGCGCCATCGCTCATGATTTTTGCCTCACCGACCGCCTCTCTGAGGCCGACCAGGGCCGCGAGCGCGCGGGGCAGGCGCGCACCGGCGAGCGCGCGCTCGACCGGATCGAGGGCGTCGGCGAGCTCCCTGCGGTGCGGGACCGAAGGGCGGCGTGACGTCACGGCCTCGGCCACGTCGCCGAGCCGCTCGGCGAGCCACGCGTCGCTCGCCGCCACGGCGTCGTCGCCGATCGCGTCGGTGGCGACCTGCGCGGCGGCCACGAGCAGATCGCCGCCCGAGACCGTGAGGTCGCGTTCGCGCCGCGCGCGGGTGGCCTCGGCGGCGTAGAGGGCCCGCACGAGCGCGAGCTCGGCGCGCTCGCCAGGGGCGACATGGGCCGTCCCCGCGTCGAGCTCCGCGAGGGCACGCGAAAGCTCGCGGGCGCGCGCGTCGAACGCAAACGGATCGAGGGTCGCGCCCACGACGCCGCCCTCACGCGCGCCGTCCACGCCCACCCGCGCGGCGAGGTCCGCGAGCTCGCCCGGCGTGGGCGAACGGCCGAGCCGCCTCGCAAGGCGGGGATCGAGCGCCGCGAGCCGGACCAAGAAGCGCTCCTCGGGCCCGGCGAGCGCGGGCGCGGCAGGCGCAGGCCGCGACGGCGCAGTGGCCGGAACGGCGCTCGGAGGCGAGCAAGCGGCAACGAGGACCGGCAACGCGAGCGCGGTCAGGGCGGAGCTTCGGAGCTGGCGGAGCCGGCGGACCACGGAGGGCAGGTGGGCCACGGGGAGCCTCACAGCCCGAGGATCTTCACGATGACCCGCTTGGCGCGCTCGCCGTCGAACTCGGCGTAGAAGACGCGCTGCCACGGCCCGAGGTCGAGCCTGCCCGCGGTGATGGGCACGGTGACCTCGTGATGCACGAGCAGCGACTTGAGGTGGGCGTCGCCGTTGTCTTCGCCCGTGCGGTGATGATTGTAGTTTGCATTGAACGGCGCGAGCCCCTCCAGCCACTTCCAGATGTCCTCGTGGAGCCCGCCCTCGTCGTCGTTCACGAACACGCCGGCGGTGATGTGCATCGCCGACACCAGCATGAAGCCCTCCTGGACGCCGCTCCGCTTCAGCACGTCGTCGAGCGTCGGGGTCATGTGGATGAGCTCGCGCTTCGCCGCGCGGTAGGTGAAGTACTCGGTGTGGGCTCTCACGAGAGCAGTCTAGCAGCCTGTTGATTTACGGACCGAGGCCGGTCGTCGTCCGCGCCCGACCCGCCGAGGCGCGATCCGAGGAGCGCGCGGAGCGTGTTCCAGGTGGGCGTTTCTAGTTTTCTAGGTGAGCACGCACCGCCGGATCGCAACGACGGCGGTCGGGATGCGGCGGCGACGGGCCGACGGGAGCAAATCAACGGGCTGCAGGATCGCGACGAAGGCGGTCTCATGGCGGCGCGGTGCGCCGGTGGCGCGGGTCGCGCGCCAAAGACAAGGACGCGCGCGGCGGCGCAGGCCCCCGCGAGCGCGAGGGCGTCCCCTCGTCCGTCGCGCGTCCCTCCCGCTCGAGACGCGCCGCTTTCGGGCACGCCTCGCGCCGGAACGGACTCAAGCGCTCAGGGTGCGCCGCACATCACCGTGGCGACCTTCAGATACGTGTCGTTGAAGGCCGCCCCGCGGCAACGGGGGCCCCACGTGGCGACCGTCGCGTCGATGGCCGCGTTGCAAGCGCCATCGCCGAGACCGGCGCAGATCCCAAGGGACGCGGTGCCCAGGCAGGCTTCCTCCGACGCCGCATCCATGCACGTGGCGCACGCGGAGCTCGTGCAGACGGTCTGTTGGGAGACGGGCACCGCGCACTCGGGCCTACCGATGATGAGCGCCGCGCAGCCCCCGATGGCCGGCGCCACGGAGTCCTCCGAGACCGGGATCAGCGATCCGAGCGGGGTCGTCGCCGGGGTGTCGCCCGCGAGCGCCCCGAAGATGCAGCGCGCGCACGAGCGGTTGGCGGCGAGGTAGTTGTTGCACGTGGCCGACGTCGCCGCGGGGCCAAGGCATGCGGTCTGCGCACCTACGATCTGGGCGGCGGTGCAGAGCGACGGGCTGAGCCGCGGAGCGGCGGCGGTCAAGGCGAGCGCGTCGTCGGGCGCGTAGCAGGCGGTGACCGCTGCGTCGCTGCCGGTATCCTTCGCCGCGTCCGCGGCGTCCACCGCGGCGTCCGGGGGCGGCGCGGCGTCCGGGGGCGGCGAGGCGTCCGGGGGCGGCGAGGCGTCCGGGGGCGGCGGCGCAGCGTCCGGGGGCGGCGGCGCCGAGTCGCGAGGCGTCGCGGAGTCGCGCACGCCGGCGTCCTGCGAGGTGGACGCGTCCCGTGCGGGAGTGGTCGCGTCGACCGGGACCGCGGCGTCCTCGTCGCCACCGTCGCTCGTGGTGGTGACGACCGTGGAAGAGCATGCCGCGAGCGAGGCCAAAGCGAGCGTGCCAACGACGAAGAGACGAGTGCCAAAGCGCATGGAGGACTCCGAGATGATGTAATGCAATGTGCGACGCCGCGGCCACACGCGACCGGGACTGCCGCCATTTACCTACTACGCGCGCGAGCGGCGCGGTCCTCCCTCGCGTCTCATTTTTTTTAGCCGCGCCTCAGCGCGAAGAACGAGACGGGGCCGCCGCGTCGTCGTCGCCCGGAGAGAAGATCAACGGGTACCGCACGGTGGTCTTGCCTCCCTTGGGGGGCGCCTCGAACACGACGCCGCTCATCGACTCCCGCAGGCAGGTCGAGAACCGTGGGTCCGTGAGGGTGCCGCCGTCGCCCAGCGCCGAGTCTTCGACGAGGGCGCCGAGCTTCTCGTCGGCCACGATGGTGAACTCCATCACGGCGCGTCCCCCAGCGTCGGGCTCGCGCGCGAGCAGCTCTTCGTAACACTTGATCGCCATGGGCTTGAAGTCGGCGCGGATGCGCTCCTGAATGTACTCGCGCGACAGCTCGGTGACGCCCGCGGGCGCGCCGACCGGCCCAGCGGCGCCCGTCGGCGGCGTCTGCCCCGAGGCCGTCCAGAGGGCCTGGTGGATCTGGCGCTGGAGCGCCGCGTGTGCGACAGGATCGAGGCGCTGCCGACCCCCGTCGAGCGCCGCGGGCGGCGGCTCGACCCAGGCGCTCTGCGCGTAGGGCTCTCTGGAGGCGCCCGTGGATGAGCTACCACCCTCGTCCTCGCGCACCGAGGGCGCTCCCGGGCGCTTCAAGAGCGCGAACATCGCAAAGAGCACGCAGATCGCGGCGGCGCCGGCCAGCCAAACGCGGTACTTTTCCACGCCACGACGATAGCACTCCCCGGCGCGACCGCCGACGGATGGGAGCCGCAGCGGTGGTCGACGCGCGCGCCGTCGGCTAAGCTTCCCGCCACATGCGAGCAGACATCGGCCGCGGCGCGGAGCGCGCACTCCAGAGAACCGCCGAGGCCGTGTGGCCCTGGCTCGTCCGACTGAACGCGCGAATCCAGCGCCCGGCGATCGCGCCCAAGTGGGCGCCTGGCCCGCTCTTGAAGCGCAAGGACCGCTCGTTCCCGTCGCTGGGCTTCCCCCGCGAGACCGACTCGCTCTGCCCCACCTGCGTCAAGGAGGTGCGCGCCGCGGTGCTCTCCGGCCAGCGCGATCTCTCGTCGCTCGTGAGCGACAACCCCGGCGAGATTCGGGCACAGATCGTGGAAGAGGGCGGCGCCGTGCTCATGCGCAAGACCTGCCCGCGCCACGGCGCGTTCGAGGACGTGATGGCCCTCGACGCCCGGTTCCTGCGCCGCATCGAGCAGCTCTACCCCGGCCGCGACTACCTCGCGCCGCTCACCAAGCTGCGCGATCACGGCGCCTCCAGCATCCAGTACGGGCGCGGCAGCGTGCTCGTGGTCGACCTCACGAACCGCTGCAACATGATGTGCGATCCGTGCTTCATGGACGCCAATCAGGTGGGCTTCGTGCACGAGCTCGCCTGGGAAGACGTCACCAAGATCCTCGACGACTCGCTCACGGTGAAGCCTCGCCGGCAGATGAGCGTGCAGTTCTCGGGCGGCGAGCCCACGCTCTCGCCCCACTTCCTGGGCGCCATCCGCTACGCGCGCGAGAAGGGCTATTTCGCGGTGCAGGTGGCCACGAACGGCGTCCGCTTCGCCCAAGACCCGGACCTCGCGAAGCAGGCGCGCGAGGCGGGGCTCCGCATGGCCTATCTCCAGTTCGACGGAATAGGCAACGAGGCGAACTCCCACCGAAAGGTAGGCAACCTGTACGACGTGAAGCTCCGCGCGATCGAGCACCTGCACGCCGCCGGCATCGACGTCATCCTCGTGGTCACCGTGGTGAACGGCGTCAACAACGAGCAGGTCGGCAAGATCATCCAGTTCGCGATCGACAACGCCGACAAGATCACGGTGGTGAGCTTCCAGCCCGTGAGCTTCACCGGCCGCGACGAGGACATCGACGACGAGACCCGCCGCGCCCAGCGCTACACGCTCTCGCACCTCGCGCGCGACGTGAAGGACCAGTGCGGCTTCTCGGAGCCGCTCCGCGACTGGTTCCCGCTCTCTGCGATGGGGCCGTTCAGCGATCTCACCGACACGCTCCTCGGCGAGCGCGCCGACTGGGGATCCATGAAGTGCGGGTGCCACCCCAACTGCGGTATCGGCACCGTGCTGTTCGTGAACAAGCGCACGAAACAGTGTGTGCCCCTCACGCAGTTCGTGAACCTCGAGCAGCTGTTGGTCGACATCCAGGAGATCACCGACGCCGCGCAGGGGCGCACCGTCACGCTGGCGGAGCTCGTGGTCGCCCTCCTCCGCAACTACGACCCCGCCGCCGCGCCCGCGGGGTTCTCGTTCCCTACGCTGGTCCGCCAGTTCCTGAGCCAGACCGGCGCGCGCGGCTCCAAGATAGGCGAGTTCGAGAAGGACGCGCACGAGTTCGAGTGGCGCCTGCTCTTCGTGGCCGGCATGTGGTTCCAAGACCTCTTCAACTACGACTTCCGCCGCACCGAGATGTGCATCATCCCGTACGGCACGCAGATGGGCGAGATCAGCTTCTGCGCCTACAACACGGGCGTCGGCTGGCGGAACATCCTCGAGAAGATGAAGGCGAACGCGTCGGTGGCCGACTGGTACCGCGAGCACGGGCGCCACGCCGTTTACGCGAAGAACCAGGTGCTCTCGCTGCCGCCGGCGCTCGGCACGATCGTCCACGCGGGCGAGCCCGAGCCGGTCGCGACGCCCGCGCCGAAGCGCCGCGTCACGCTGCGGGTGCTGAACGACACGCCCTAACAGCCTGTTGATTTACGGACCGAGGTCGTCGACGGCACCCGCCCCGACCCGCCGAGGCGCGATCCGAGGAGCCCGTGGAGGCTAGTTCTCCAGCTCTAGCAGCCTGTTGATTTACGGACCGAGGCCCGGCGCCGTCCGCGCCCGGCCTGCCAAGGCGCGATCCGAGGAGCGCGCGGAGCGTGTTCCAGGTGGGCGTTTCTAGGTGAGCACGCACCGCAGGATCGCAACGACGGCGGTCGGGATGCGGCGGCGACGGGCCGACGGGAGTAAATCAACGGGCCGCCGGGGGCGCCGGGGCTAGGGCTAGCCAGTCTCCTGGAAGCGCGATCCCTTACAGAAGTCGCGCGGCTCGGCCTTTCGCCACAAGGGAGCGAGGGGGTGTCCCGTTTTCGGCGGCGGTGGGAGGATACTCATGTTCGAGGGTCGGCGTTCTCGCGCGGTCACACCCGAAACCACTGTCCCCTGAGCGCAAAGCGCCGCCTCCACCGCGCGGAACGACGTCCGAGTTGAGGACGGGCCCGCCGCCGCCGAAAACGGGGCACCCCCTCGCTCCTCGGCATGACACCGAAGACCGGACTTCTGATACGAACCACGACTCCAGGGGACTAGCCCACCGGCCTCCACGCCCAAAGGTCCCGGCGCTCACTCCGCGCGGGCGCTCCGCACGAGCATCACCATGTGCCTCGCCTCGACGGTCTGCGAGGGGACGCTCGGGGTCGGCGTCGTGCCAGAGACGACCGGGGCCGGGTCGCGGGGCTCGCCGTCGAACTGAAGCGTGATGCCCGTCTCCGCGTCGATCTTCGGGAGAGGGATCACGAGGTCGGCGTACGCCGTCGCGAACGCGCGCGTGGCGGTAGGCGCCGCCTCCGGCGTCCAGGCGACCTCGAGCTTCGGCAGCGGCGACGTGACCGAGCCGTCGCCCGGGGCGACCACACCCGAGAGCACCACGGTCGACTTTGGCGGGACGCCCTTGAACTGCCCGGCGCGCAGGGCGAAGCGCACGCGAACCGCGCGGCTCCCCGCGGCGATCCGGAGCCCGAGCTTCGCGCCCTGCGACACGCGGATGCAGGACGGCGCACCATCGCAGTCCGAGGCGGAGGCGAGGCGGCTCACCACCTGGGGAAACGCGGGGTTGTCGTTCGCGAAATCGTACGCAGTGACGGCCTTGCCGACAGGCTGGAAGTAGACGTCTCGCTGCTGGAGCTTCAGCGAGTTGCCCGAGGGGTCTTTCGCGGTGAGCCCGCTCAGGCTCGCCGCGGTCTCACCGTCCCATGCGGAGGAGAGCGCCTTGCGGACGCCCACGCCGCCGATCCATGGGGTGCCCTCGATCGCCGAGAGCGAGTAGGCGAGGGGCCCCCCCTCGGGGAGAATGACGTCCTTCGCGCGGAGCGTCTCGCTGAAGCGGACGAGCTGCGCCTCCCAGGGCGGGGCGTTGCCGCCTTGCGAGGTGATTTGCGGCGGCGTGATGTCGGGGCCCACCTCGCCCTCGTAGGGCGTGGTGCCGCTGTAGCCCTCGAACACCGCGCGCCCGGGCGCGCCGTTCTCACGGCGCGCCACGGTGAGCCTGGCCGTTCGACCTTGCATGGTGAACTCGAGCAGCGCCTTCTCGGCGGTGAGCGTCACCTCCGGACGCGCGAGCCCGAGTCCGAAAAAGTTCGTGGACTGGAGGTAGGCCTCGACGCCCTTCGCGCCGGCGACGAAATCGAGCCGCATGCGCTGGGAGTAGCTTCCTGCCCCGGCGCTCGTGCTACGCAGCGGGATCTCGTAGCTGCCGAGGAGCGCGCGGTCGGCGTCGGAGAGCGTGGCCGCGGCGGCGGCCTCCGGCTCGGGCGCTGGCGCGGAAGAGGTCGCGCCTTCGGTCGAGCTGGAGCAGCCGGCAGCGGAGAGGGAGAGGAGGAAGAGAGACGCCAGACAGGTGCGCATACGCGGGGCGGTAGCAAACCACATGCCTCCCAGGTTATCCGAGAAAAGCCAGCGGGCGCTCTCCATCGCTCGTGGCTTCTGGCACAACACGGCTCAGCGCAGGTCGTCGACCAGGCAGCGGGCGTGGAGCGAAGGCGGCCCGCCCGGCGGCTGCCCGAAGACGAGGACGCACCTCCGGAGCACGTCCATGCCGAGCACGCCGTCCCGGGGGCACGAGGGGTGCGTGGACCCTGGAAGGAGCTCCACGTCGAGGCGGGCGCGTACGTCGCCGATCTCCAGGTCGACCCCGCGGAGCCGGCGCGTGGTGATGGTGCCGGACGCGGCGAAGACCGACTCGCCCGGCTCGGATCCTGGAGAGAGCGCCCGCCCTGCGGGGGACGTGGTGAGCAGATCGGTGCGCTGGGCGCCGGTGTCGACGAGGAGCTCCGCCTCGCGGGGGGGCGATCCGCCGGGGGGGCGGAGCCTGGCGGGGAGCACGAAGGCCAAGCCACCCACGAGGCTCGCGCGGTCGAGGCACACGCGCGCTTCGGGGAGCCCGCGCGCCTCGGGACGCGAGAGGCTCGCCCACTCGGCCAGCGCGCCCTTCTCGTCGCCGAGGTCTCTGCCCTCGCGGAGCTCGCCCCGGGGCAGATCGAGCACGACGGCCGCGGCGTCGAGCCGCTGCGGCGAGAGGAACGCGCCGATCCCCAGCCGCTCGAGGGCCGCCGGCACCTCCACCACGAGCGTCTCGCGATCTGGGAGCGCGCCCCAGCCATCTACCGCGAGGCTCGGCCTCGACGTGCGGGCGGTCGTCACGGTCTTGCCCACGTGGTCGCGCCCGGTGTCTCCGTGGCTCGAGAGCGGCAGCTTGGCCTGCCGCGCGATCCACCCGGTGACCATGTTCGCGCTGGCCCCCGTGTCCACCAGGAGCAAGGTGCGCACACCCCCCACCGTCCCGGTCACGACCGGGAGCTGGAAGGCGCGGCCCGACACCTCGAACTGCAGGCGCGCGAGCCTCGAGGACGGCGGGCCCGCTCGCGCGTCGCTGGCGCCGAGATGCGGCGGGGCGACCACCGACGCGCGGGGGACGGCGGGCGTCGGAGGCACGTCGCACGCCGCGAGCGCGACCAGCAACGACGAGGCCCACGCGGCTCGCAGGCGGGGGCGAGCGACGGCAGATCGCGCAAGTCGCGTGGTGCACATCACTCGGTGGGCCGCGCGGGCGCGACCGCGACGCGCGGGGCGACCCGCTCGAAGGCGAGGACGCTGGCGACGAACGCCTCGGGCCAAGGCGTCGCGGTGCGGGTCGCGAGGTCGGTGTTCACGTACACGAGCTCACCGGAGGTGAGGTGCTCGTCGCCACGCCACACCCCGAGTGAAAAGACGAGGGAGGTCGCGCCGATACGCGTTACGCGGCAGCCGAGCTCGAGCAGCTCGTCGTAGCGCGCCGAGGCGTGAAATTGCGCGGTGGCCTTCACCGCGAACGTGTCGCACCCGTACACGTCGACGTAGCCCTTCGGGTAGGCGATGCGGGCGGCGCGCCAGTACTCGCACACGGCCAGATCGAAGTACGTGAAGTAGTGCGGGTTGAACACGACGTCCTGGCGATCGACCTCCGCCCAGCGGACTCGGTTCGGGAAGAGGAGCGTGAACTCGTCGCGGCTCATGCGGCGAGTGTCGCCCACAAAAGGCCAAAGGCGGCGACCGAAGTCGCCGCCTGGCGCGTGAAGGACGGGAGGAGATCCGTTACTTCTTGGGAGCCGGCTTCGCGGGCGCGGGCTTCGCGGTCGGCTTGGCGGTCGGCGCGGGGGCCGGCTTGAGCGCCGGCTTGGTGCCGGGCTTCGCGATGACGGGCTTGGCGCTGCTGCTCGCGCTGGCGCTGGCGGCGGGCTCGGCGCTGTCGGCCGCAGAGGCGCTCGGCGCGGCCTCGGCCACCTTGGTCTGCTTCACTTCGAGCTCGAAGCTGAAGCCACCCTTGAAGTGGGAGGGATCGCCCTTGAACGAGTCGGTGATGTTGATCTTGTAGTCGCCCGGCTCGAGCTCGACTTCGGCGTCGGTGTGCTCGTCCTTCGCGACGACCTTGCCCGCGGCGCTGGTCACGTTGAGGACCGGGGAGAGGGGGATCTTGATGTGGGAAGGGGCCTGGGCGTGGATGTGGTAGGTGCCGGCCTTGGTGACCTTCAGCGACACGGTCTCGCCGGTGTCGTTGTAGATCTTGCCCGTGCACTTCTTGCCGGCCTCGGTCTGGTCGGTGATCTGGCAGTAGTTGACGCCGGGCGCCGGGGGATCCGCGAAGATCGACACGGGCAGCCCGATGAGCATCGACACGCCGGCGCCGATGAAGCCGATGAGCGAGTTGCGCTTGGTGGCGCCGACGAGCTTGTCGCGACCCTTGGTGGAAGCGAGGAGCTTGCCGAGCATGCCGTCCTCCTTCGTGATGGCGCCCGCGTTGAACTTGCCCATGACGAAGAGGTTCCCCTGCGGCGCGACGAGCTTCTCGATGCACTCGACGCCGTCACCGGTCTTGTCGCCGCCGGGGACGCTCACGCTCACGCGGTAGCCCTGACCGAACATCACGTCGCCCCAGGAGACGCCCTGCTTCTGGTTGAACGACTTCTCGAGCTCGACGTCCATGCCCTTCGTCGCGTCGACCGCGACCGGGCCCGAGCCGTCATTCACGTAGAAGACGGAGCCGACCTTCTGGGTGTTGACGGTGGTCTTGCCCGTCTCCTTCTTGGTGCCGTTCTCGGTCTGCACGTACTTGTGCCAGTGCTGGATGATCTCGATCTCGTAGTAGAGGCAGGGCTTGCCGGAGCAAGGCGCGACGAGCTGCTGCTGGCCAGGCTGAACGGCGCCCTCGGTGCTGATACGCCCCTGGGCGTCCGCGCCCTGTCCACCCGCCGCTTCGCCCGTCTTCTTGAACGGGGCCGCGAGGATCTTCTTCATCTTCAGGTGCTGCATCAAGCCGACGACGCCCGCGATCAGGGCGACGAAAATCAGAAAAAAGCCGAGGTATTGCACGTGTCGCGTTCTCCTTCTGGCGCAGTTCTACGCAAGTTCCAGGAACATCTCCCCACCGAAATCGGGAAAATTCCCGGGCGAACCCGAGGTGCGCGAAACCATTAAGGTTGTAGTGCTCAGCGGGGGCGCCGGCGCCGCCTCATGGCGAGGGCGAGCGCGAAGGCCGAAAAGGCTGCGAAGGCAGCGCCGAGCCGCGAGCCCGCGCCGGACGTCGAGCAACCCCCCGCGTCGCCCGTGGCGGCGGCCGGGGGAGACGCGCCGGGGCTCGCGTCCTCTTCATCGGGCGGCGCCGGGACGCCGGCGTCTCGACCCGTGGGGCCTCCGTTGTTGCCGGTGCCTGGAGCAGGCGCGGTGCCCTCCGAGGCGCCCGTGGCGGACGCGCACTCGCGATCGGAGGGGAAGTCGACGCGCCCGTCGAGATCGTTGTCGAGCCCGTCGTCGCAGTCGGTCTTGTTGCCTCCGAGCTCGGGCTGCGAGCTCGTCACCTTCTTCAGGAACGCGAGCGCGGGCTTCGCCCGGTACCCACCTGGTGCGGCCGGGTCGCTCACCACGATCCCCCAGGTGTACGGAGCAGGCGGCTCGTCGAAGGCCTCGTAGAAGATCGTGCCCGTCCACCACGGCCGCGTGAGCATGACCTCGAGCACTTGGCGGTAGTAGACGCGCTGCGCCTCCTCTTGGGTGGCGTCGCCGGCGGTCGCTTCGCGCCCGGTCTCGGTGATCCAGAACGGCGCGGTCACGCCGTGCTTATCCATGACCTCTTTGAACGAGCGCGAGCCCTCGTAGACCTTCACCCCGCCGAGCTCGACGACGCGGTGCCGCTCGAGCTTGTTGAAGAAGCTGTCCGACGTCGTGCCAGCGCCACCGCCGCCAGCGGGCGGCGGGAACCCCGCGTAGATGTGGCCGCTCACGATGTCGAGCTTGCTCTTGCCCGCGCTCAGCACTTGATCGAGCCAGTCGCCGTATTCGTTCCCGATCGAGGCGAGGCCCGGCCCCACCACCTTGCACGCCGGGCACGCCGCGTGGACGGCGTCGGCGCCGGGCAAGAAGACGCGATCGATGTAGTCGCGCGGCGAGCCTTCGAAGAACTGCTCGAGGTTGGGCTCGTTCCAGATCTCGTAGTGCGTCACCTTCGCCTTGTAGCGGTTCACCACCGCGGTCACGAAGGGCCCGAACGTGCCGGCCTTGGGCACGTCGTTCGCCGAGCCGCCGCCTTTCGCGTCGGCCTGAGAGGCCCACGCGGGCGTGTAGCCCACGACCGCGAGGACGCGGAGCTTCCGGGCGATCGCGCCGTCGATGAGCGCGTCGAACCGGGTCCAGTCGTACGCGGCCGCGCTGCGTGGCTGTGCGTCGAGCCAGTTGAAGTCGATGCGCACCCAGCCCACGCCGGCGTCGCGCGTGGCGTCGAGGCCCACAGTCGGTGACTGGTGCACGTTGAAGCCGAGGTCGCGCGGCGCTGCGCGCGCCTCGCCCGCGACCGAGAGCGTCAGCGCAGCGAGTGACGCGCTCGCGAGGACCGTCCGCCGGGTGTCGTCGCGCATCGTCGCTCGTCTCCTTGTGTCGTGGCCGCTTACGCCGTCGCGTCGTGACGGCGTCTCGACATCCCGTGATCGGGCGTCATCGCGCCGGCGCGTCGCGCGCGCCTCACCAGCGTACCTCGTGCGCGGCATGCGCTGCCAGCGCCGCCGCGAGGCTCACTTCGGGGCGCACGCGCCGCGCGAGACCCACGGCTCGGGGGCGCCGCCGCAGCCGGAGACCGTGGCGTGATCGCAGGAGCAGAAGTCCTCCACGCAGGGCGGCGCCGCCACACACGCCCCCGTGGGCCGGCGCTCACCGGAGCCACACCCGGGCTCGGAATAGAGCCAGATCGTACCCTCTTCGCACTTCGGGGGCCACACGTCCGGCTTCCCCTCGCCCGGCGCCGTGGCGGGCGGAGGCGCTGGGCACCCCGCGAGCGCGACGAGCCACAGCGCCGTGACGATCGGAGGCAACAGAGAGCGAGCGCGCATCCTCCACGCATAGCGGAGATCGGCGGTGTGCGGCGGCGCTCGAGGCGAGCATCACGCGCGACGCGAGCGAGGCGCGAGCGACGCGTGATCGAGGTGTGCGCGAGGTGCGCGCGAGGTGTGCGCGAGGTGCGCGCGTACGGCGAACGCCCACACGCACCGACGAATCGACGGGCGCGAAGCTGCGCGTAGTTGCGCTTGCGCGCCCCCCTGATACCGCTGGAAGTATGCGGCTGACTTCGTTCGCAACGGTCGGTGTGCTGGGCGTCACTCTCCTCTCCCTCGCCGGGTGCAGCACCCCGGCCGACGAGCCCGACCGCGCGCCGCGGACCGCGCGCGCAAAGAGCGCGCTGGCCGAGGGCGAGGTGTGCCCCGACGGCCAGGAGCCCGACGGCGCCGAGGGGTGCCAGCTGTGCGCCGCCGGCACCTCGTCGGTCGGCGGCGAGGCGTGTCTGCCTTGCGCCGCGGGCTCGGCCTCGGAGGCGGGGAGCGCCGCCTGCACCGCGTGCCCGACCGGCACCTTCACCGGCGCCGACGGGAGCGCCGCTTGCACCGCGTGCGACCCCGGCTTCTACGCGGAGCTCGAGGGGAGCACTGGGTGCGCGGCGTGCCCCGCGGGCACCTTCGCGGACGCCGGCAGCGGGACATGCACGCCCTGCGCTCAAGGCCAGTTCAGCGACGCCGAGGGGAGCGCGGCCTGCGGCGCGTGCGGCGACGGCCTCACGACCGCGGGTCCGGGCGCGACCTCGGCCGAGTGCGTCGCCTGCGCGCCCGGCGAGATCAGCAACGCCGACACGAGCTTCCTGTGCGTCCCGGACGGCGGCGGCGGCCCGGGCCCCGGCGGCGGCGGCGACTGCGGCGGCCCGGGCGCAGTGGACGATCCCGCGCTCCGGTGTGATGACGGCGTGGTGTGCACCGTGGCGACCGACTGCCGCAGCGGCGTGTGCAGCGGCTCGAAGGGCGTGTGCGTGGCGGGCACCTCGTGCGGCATCGGCGCGGGCGACTCGGCGTCCGGCGTGGACACCTGCGGCGCGGGCGAGACGGGCTCCGGCGGCGAGTCCCACGAGAGCTGCTGCAAGTCGCTCCCGCTCCCGCTCGACCCGACGCGCCGACTCGACAAGTACGAGGTGACCGCAGGCCGCGTGCGCCGCTTCGTCGACGGGATCACGTCGACCTACGGCACGGCCAATATTCGGCAGTTCGCCTACGACTTCGGGGCCGCCAATCCCGACTCGCAGCTCGGCTATCTGGCAGCCAACTACCCCAGCGTGGTCGACATCCTCCCGGCGTCCAGCGCGCTCAGCGCCAAGCCCCCGCTCTCGGTGCACCTCGGCGTGTACCCCCTCGACCCGATGAACGCGCTCGACGGGTGTTGGGTGGGCTCGGGCTCGTACGGCCACCCCACCTATTGGCAAGACGCCGCCACGCTCCGCGCGTACGGCATCGACAACAACGGCAACCGGCGCTTCTCGCAGGCCTCCCTGGACGAGAAGCCCATGAACTGCGCGATGTCGCTGCTCTTCATGGCGTTCTGCGCGTGGGACGGCGGCGAGCTGGCGGCGATGACCGACTACCAGCAGGTGTGGGGAAACAACCCGCAGGTCGTCGGGGCGACGAACGTGTACGTGCCCTGGGCCTCAGTGCTCGGGCCGGGCGAGTTCAACTGGCGAAACGGGCAAAACGGCACGTTCGACTGCCCCATCGCGGGCTGGCCGGGCTGCACCCCCAAGGACACGTGGCCCGCGCAGGGCATCCACTACCGATACCCGGGCGGGGTGGCTTCGGAGAACGACGCGTCGGGGCTCATCTCGGCGCCCGGGCGCTTCCCCGCGGACGTCACGGCCGCCACCTCGACGAGCGGCGACGGCTGGATGGATATCGGCGGCGCTTCGCTCGAGACCGGCTGGGTCCCTGACCCGCCCGTCACGCCTTCGGGCGCCATCTACGATATCTGCGACACGTCGGCGCGCCCGGGCCCCGGCGAGAGCCCCTGCGTCCGCCAGGGCGTGAACGGCGTCCTTCGGCACGAGGGTCCGCTACCGCACCTTCCCCTCGTGGGGTATTCGTGGGAGGGCCACGCGCGCTACAACGAGGCCTATCTGGCCGGGAACGCGGCCAACCCCAGCAACTGGAAGCCGGTCACGTTCCAATACGGCAAGACCGGCGGCCGCTGCGCGAGGCCGGTGCGTTAGGCGCCGGCCAGAAGTAGGCACAAACGCCCGTTACTGCTCGTCATTTTCCGGTGCACGCCGCGCGTATCTTAGGCGACACCGTGCGGGGATCGAGCTCCCACCGGGGGGCGTCTCGCGGCGCCTGCGGCGCGCTCGCCTCGCTGGCCGTGCGCCACGCGGTGCACGCCCCCACGGCCGCGCCCCAGGCGTCGAGCGCCACATAAGCCTCCAGGAGCGCGCGGTGGATGACCGCGAGCTGCGCGCGCGTGAGATCTCCGCTGCCGAGCAGGCGGTTGCCGCGCGCGACCGCGTCGACGTACCGACCGCCGCGCACGTCGGCGAGCAAGGGCGGGATCTCGGTCTCGGCGCGGCGCTGCGCCACGTGCGCCTCGCCGCCGCCCTCGCTCAGCACGCGCTGCCCGCCGCGGCGCGCCTCGCGCTTGCCGCCCTCGGTGAGCACGAGCTCGAACAGGGGCACGAGCACGACCTCGCCGCGAGCGAGCTGGTCGGCCTTCGCGGAGCCGTCGTTCTTGCGGAAATTGTAGGCGTTGAGCTCCCAGTAGCGGTTCGGCTCGCCGAAGTAGCGTGCCGCGAGCGTGCTCATCTTCTCGTCGTCGCCGGCGATGTGGACGAGCACCGCGGGCACCTCGATCTCCTGGGCGATCGAGGGCGGCACCCAAGGGACGGCGTGGTTCATTTTCGCGAGCGCGTCGGCCCTCCGGCGATCGCCGAGGAAGCGCTCCGCGAGGTCGGGCCAGGTCTCGCGCTCCACCACGCGGTGGTGGCTGGGGGCGGGCACCTCGAGGCGCATGCCCGGCACGACCGACGCTCCGCGCGAGTCGAGGCCGTTCGCGCCGGCGAGCACGGCCTCGAACCGGGCGCTGCCGTAGTAGCCAACCGCGAGCTGGGCGAGGGTCTCGCCTGGCTGGAGCGTGTGGGGGAAGGCCGCGACGTCCGCATGGCCGACGAGGAGCCCGACGGATGCCGCGGCGGCACACCCCAGCAGGCGTAGCCCGCGGGCCGGGAAGGGGCGGCCGGTCACGGCGCCCTCGACGGGGCTGCGCTGCTCGCGCTCGACGCGGAGGCGCTCGCGTCGTCGGCGTCGGTGCCTGCATCTCGGGCTTCGCCGAGGTCGAGCGCCACGTCGACCGTGACGACCTCACCGGAGCGGATCTGCACTTGGCGGCTCTCGGGGCGTGCGTTCGGGTGCGTGAGGGTGACGAAGTGGGGACCAGGCGGCAGCGGGATCGACCGGGCGAAGGGGGTGGTGTCGACGAACTGGCCGTCGACGGCGACCTCCGCCCACGGCGTCGCGAGCACCCGCAGCGAGCCCCCCTGGGCGGGCGCGAGCTCGAGCGGCCTCGAGCCGGCGGCGCGCACCGTGCGCGAGTCGCTGGCCACCACCTCGGAGAGCCCCGCGAACAGCACGAAGCCCGCGCCGATCGCGGCGAAGCCCAGCGCAGAGCCGCGCACGCTCATCGCCGACCTGCGGGTGCGCCGCGTGGAGGCGTCGGACACGCCGGGCCGCCGCCCGACGTCGTCTTTGACGTAGCCGGCCTCGACGAGCGCGGCGACCACGAGGCGCTGGGGAGAGGCGCCCGAGAACGACCTGAGGAAGGTGCCGAGCTCGTCGGCGACCTCGCGGGCCGTCGAGAAGCGGTCGCTCGGGTTCTTCTGGAGCAGCTTCATGACGACCCGCTCGAGCGGGCGGGGCACGTCGGGGGCGCGCTCTCGAAACGGCACCGGGGCGTCGCGGCGGAGGCGTGGCGCGCCGACCCGGGCGGCCACGCCGCCGCTCGCCTCGCCTTCGAAGGGCCGCGTGCCCGTGAGCATGCGGTAGAGGATGACCCCGAGGGAGAAGAGGTCGCTGCGCGCGTCGACCGTGTCGCCGAGGATTTGCTCGGGCGACATGTACGCGGGCGTCCCGAACGCCGCGTGCCTCCGCTCCGGGCCATCGCGCGCGGGGAGCGGCTCGGCCACGCTCGGCAGTCGCTCGCGCTCTGCGATGCCGAAGTCAATGATCTTTACATCTCCCCGGCGGGAGAGCAGCACGTTCTGAGGCTTGATGTCGCGGTGCACGACGCCGCGCTCGTGGGTGTGGGCGAGGCCTTCCGCGACTTGGTAGCCGATGGCCGCCGCGGCCTCGGGGCGCAGCACGCGTCGTCGCGCGACGAGCTCCGCGAGGCTCGGGCCGTCGACGTACTCGAGCACCAGGAACGAGGGCTCGTCCGTCGCGGCGGCGCGGTAGTCGACGAGCAGGACCACGTTCGCGTGGAAGAGCTCGCCGAGCACCTTGGCCTCGCGATCGAGCTGCGCGGCGAAGCTGGACGAGGGCGCGATCGAGCCCTTCAGGGCCTTGATGGCGACCGTGCGCCCCAGGCTCTCCTGCTCTGCCTTGTAGATCGTGGCGAGCGCGCCCGAGCCGATCGTGTCCACGACCCGGTAGCCGGCGAACTGGGGCTCGATCACGCGGGCCTCACGCTGGGGTCCGCGCGAGCAGCGACTCACCCGTCATGGCGGCGGGCTGCGGCATGCCCAGCAGCGCGAGCACGGTCGGGGCGACGTCGGCGATGCGCCCGCCCTCCCGGAGCGTGGCGCCCGGATCGCCAGCGTTCAGATACACGAACGGCACCCGGTTGGTCGTGTGGGCGGTGTGGGGCCGGCCGGTCTCCGGATCGCGCATGAGCTCGGCGTTGCCGTGGTCGGCCGTGACGAGGAGCGCGCCGCCCACCTCGCGCACCGCCCGCGCCACCCGCCCTACCCCCGCGTCGACGGCCTCGATGGCCTGGATCGTCGCCGCGAGGTTGCCCGTGTGGCCGACCATGTCGGGGTTCGCGAAGTTCACGAGCACGAACGCGTACGTGCCCGACCGGATGGCCGCCACCGTGGCCTCGACGACGGCCGGGAGGCTCATCTCGGGCTTCAGATCGTAGGTCGCGACCTCCTTGGGGGAGGGCACGAGCTTGCGGTCTTCACCCGCGAAGGGTTCCTCGCGCCCGCCGTTGAAGAAGAACGTCACGTGGGCGTATTTTTCGGTCTCGGCGCACCGAAACTGCCTGAGGCCCGCGCGCGACAGCACCTCGGGGAGGATGTCGGGCAGTACTTCTTTTCCGAACGCGACCGGGAGGCCGAGCGACGCGTCGTATTGGGTCATGCACGTGTACGCGTCGGCGAACGGCGCCGCGCCGCGCGCGAAGCCCGAGAGCTCGGGCGCGGCGAGAGCGCGGGTGATCTCGCGGGCGCGGTCGGGCCGGAAGTTGAAGAAGAGGCCTACGTCGCGGCCGACCGTGACGCCCGCGTAGTCGCCCACCACGAAGGGCTCGACGAACTCGTCGCTCGTGCCGCTCTCGAGGCTCGCGCGCGCGCCCGCCGTCGCGTCCTGCACCACCGGGGCGTCGGCGTGCGCGATCGCCCGGTACGCGCGCTCGACGCGCTCCCAGCGGTTGTCGCGGTCCATCGCGTAATAGCGGCCGCTGACGGTGCCGATGACGCCCTTGCCCGCGAGGCGCCCCTCGAGCTCGGCCAGGTACGCGGGCGCCGTCCCGGGCTGCACGTCACGGCCGTCGAGGAAGGCGTGCACGACCACGCCAACGCCCGCCTCATGGGCCGCGTCGATGAGCGCGTAGAGGTGCGTGTTCATGCTGTGCACGCCGCCGTCGGAGAGGAGGCCGAAAAGATGAATCTTTCCAGAATTTTGCGCAGCCTGGGCGAGCGCCTTCGCGATGGCCTCGTTCGCGCCGAGCGACCGGTCGAAGACCGCCATGTCGATGCGCGAGATGTCCATGCGCGCGACGCGCCCGGCGCCGAAGTTGAGGTGCCCGACCTCGCTGCTGCCCATCTGCCCGGGGGGCAGGCCCACGTCGGGCCGCTCGCGCCGATCGTGGTGTGCGGGCAGCTCGCGGTGAGCGCGTGGAGCTCGGGCGTGCGCGCGAGGGCCACAGCGTTGTCTGCGGTCTCGGGGCGCTCGCCGAGGCCGTCGAGGATGAGGAGGACGAGGGGTCGCGGCGCGCTCATGGGCAGGGCACTCTACCACCGCCACGCGTAGGCGCGCGGCGCCCTGACGAGCGCGACGATGCGGACGCGGGACACGCCGCGAGACTTGCGGTATCAAGCCTCATGCCCTGGGTGGTCGCCGAGCTTCGAGGTCAGCGGGTGTTGGCGCGCTGCTCGGAGGCCGGGGCGCTCGTCTCCGCGGGCGGTCGCGTCGAGATCCGCTACAAGCCCACCGACGGCCGCGCGTACCAGGCCGCGGCCGGCAACCTCGCGGTCGTGAGCCCCGCGAAGGTGCTCCCCGACGACCACTGCGCGCCCGCCGACGCCGTCCCCCGCACGAAGGAAGAGAAGAAGGTCGTGGCCGCGAAGAAGGCCACGACCAGCGCGGCTGCGATCCCGGCAGACGCCTTCGTCGCGTACACCGACGGCGCCTGCTCCGGGAACCCGGGCCCCGCCGGGCTCGGCGTGGTGGTCACCTCCCCCGAGGGCGAGCGGCACGAGGCGAGCGAGTACCTCGGCTCGGCCACGAACAACGTCGCGGAGCTCACCGCCATCCTGCGCGCGATCGAGGCGGTCGCGCCAGACCGCGCGCTCGTGGTCCACACCGACAGCCAATACGCGATCGGGGTGCTCACCAAAGGGTGGAAGGCGAAGGCGAACGTCGAGCTCGTGGCCAAGACGGTCGCGCTCGTGAAGGGGCGCCGCGGGCTGCGGCTCGTGTACGTGCCGGGCCACGCCGGCGTGCCGCTCAACGAGCGCGCCGACGAGCTCGCGCGCCTCGCCGTGTCGAGCCGAAAGAGCACCCGCCTCCCGGCGCTCGGCGCGGCTGGCGCGAAGTCCGCGCCCAGCGCCCCGGCCTAGCCTCCGCGAGGTGACGCCAAGGCCTTGAAACACCTCGGCCTTCTTCTCATCCGGCGCGTGAGCGGGCCGAGGCACTTCCGGGAGCCCAGCGCCGCGAGGGAATGCTAGGCTGCGCACCCCATGGGCATCCGCATTCACCCCACCGCCGTCGTCCACGAGAAGGCCACCCTCGGCGAGGGCACCCAGGTCTGGTTGTTCTGCCAGGTGCGCGAGAACGTCACCATCGGCGAAAACTGCGTCTTCGGAAAGAACGTGTACGTCGACAGCGACGTCACCATCGGCAGAAACTGCAAGATCCAGAACAACGTGTCGCTGTTCCACGGCGTCACCCTCGAAGAGGGGGTCTTCGCCGGGCCGCACGTGTGCTTCACCAACGATCTGCGCCCGCGCGCGGTGAACCCCGACCTCAGCCTGAAGAGCGCCGACGACTGGATCGTGGCGAAGACCCTCGTGAAGAAGGGCGCGGCGCTGGGCGCAAACTCCACGATCGTGTGTGGCGTCACCATCGGCGAGTGGGCCATGGTCGCGGCGGGCTCGGTGGTCACGAAGGACGTGCCCGACTTCGCGCTCGTGCGGGGCAACCCGGCGCGCATCGTGGGCTATGTGTTCCCCGACGGGGCCAAGGCCACGTTCGACGAGCACGACGTGGCCGTGGCCGCGAACGGGGACAAGCTCGTGCGCGAGCGCGATGGCGTGGTCCGGCGCGGCTAGTCGCCACCCGAAGGCCGCTCTCCGACGACCTCGCTCCGCTCGCTCCGATTCGCTCCGCGCAGGACGCCCATGACCACCATCTTTCGACCCGGCCTCTTCGACGGCCACGTGGCCCTCATCACCGGCGGGGGTAGCGGCATCGGGCTCGCCGTCGCGCACACGCTCGGCGAGCTCGGCGCCAAGATCGCCATCTGCGGGCGCAAGCGCGAGAAGCTCGACGCGGCCCGCGCGGAGCTCGAGGCGCGCGGCGTCACGGTCTTCGCCGACGCGTGCGACATCCGCGAGCCCGACGCGATCGGCGCGTTCGTCGACGCGGTGGGCGCCGCGCTCGGCCCCGTGACGGTGCTCGTCAACAACGCGGGGGGCCAGTTCCCCACGAGCGCCGAGAGCGTCTCGCCGCGCGGGTGGGAGGCGGTCGTCCGCAACAACCTGAACGGCACGTTCTTCATGACCCAGGCGGTCGCCGTGCGGCACATGTTGCCGGCGAAGCGAGGGAGAATCGTGAATGTTATCGCAAATATAGCCAGGGGGTTCCCGGGCATGGTGCACACTGGCGCCGCGCGCGCGGGCGTCGACAACATGACCAAGACGCTCGCCGTCGAGTGGGCGCAGCACAACGTGCAGGTGAACGCCGTCGCGCCGGGCATCATCAAGACCTCGGGCACCGATCAGTACGGGCCGGAGCTGCTCGAGATGAGCCGCGTGCGCACGCCCATGAAGCGCCTCGGCTGCGCCGAGGAGGTGGCCGAGCTCATCGCGTACCTCGCGAGCGAGGCCGCCTGGTTCGTCACGGGCGAGACCTGGTACATCGACGGCGGCGCGCACCTGTGGGGCGACAACTGGGTCATCCCCGAGTCGAACGGCGCGCCCGAGCCCGCGGTGCTCGCGACGCTGCGCGACAAGGGCGGACGCGCCGGGGACACATGACGCTCGAGCGTGAAGGCGAAGGCGAAGGCGGGGCGCGCGTGCCCGAGGTGCCCGGCGACGCTCCGGCGACACCCGCGGAGGCCGACGGGGCACCCGTCGCGCCCGCGCCCGCTGCGGGGGTCGAGACGACGACCCCTCCGGTCGCCACAGCCATCGCTCCGCGCGCTCGAGTGCACGAGCGGGTGTTCCGGTGGCTCCGCGAATACTTCCTCGCCGAGGATCCGCAGTTCCTCGCCGCGCTCGTGCCGTTCTGCTTCTTGTCGATGTTCCTCTTCACGCGGCACCCGTTCCGCACGAACTTCATCTTCGACGAGCAAGAGGCGCTGCTCGCGAACCCGTACGTGCGGAGCGTCGCCGACGCGCACCCGAAGTTCGGTTGGCTCGACGCGTTTCGCCGCGATTTCTGGGGGCTCGGGCCCGAGCGGAGCATCGGCTCCTACCGCCCCATCCCGAACCTCGTGTGGCGCTTCTTGTGGATGTGCGGCGCGCGCGAGCACAACCCGTTCCTTCACCACTGGGTGAACGTCCTCTTCCACGGCGCGAACGGCGCGCTCCTCACCCTCATCGTGTGGCGCGTCACGAAGAGGAAGGGCGTCTCGTGGCTGGCGGGCATGTTCCTCGTGGCCTCCGCGGTGCTCACCGAGGCGGTGAGCGGCGTGGTCGGCATCTCCGACGTGTTCGGTACGTTCGGGTGCCTGCTCGCGCTGCTCGCGCTCACGACGCGGCTGCCGGCCATGGGCCCGCTCGTGTTCCTCGCCACGCTGTTCGGGCTGTACTCGAAGGAGAGCGCGCTCGTGTGCGTGCCGATGGTGCCGCTGTTCGCGCTCGCCACGGCGAAGGATCTCTTCCCCGAGAAGCCGCGACGAGTGGCCCGCGCGCTCGTGGCCTTCGCGGCGGCCGCGGCGGCGTTCGTCTTCTACGTCGAGACGCGGCGGCGGCTCTTCCCGGCGGGGGTGCCGCCCGCGTTCACGGCCGCGGCGAACGAGGGTCGCTCGGCCTCGCACCGCGCCTTCGCGGCGCTCATGCGGTGGTACGGACAGCCCACGTTGCCGCGCGACCTGTTGAACAACCCGCTCGCCGCGACCGACGCGCCCCACCGCATCGCGGGCGCCCTCCGCGTCTACGCCCGCGGCCTCGGCCAGGTCGTGTTCCCGAAGACCCTGTCGGGCGACTACTCGTCACCGCAGGAGCCGGTGCCCGCCTCGCTCGTGTTCCCCGAGAGCGTACTGGGCACTCTGCATGATTCTCCCATTCCCCGTGGCGGCAGCGCTCGCGCTGCGTTCGTTCTGGGACGGGAGAGGCAAGCCGGCCGAGACCGCGAAGCCGGTCGAGACCTCCGACGCGGGCGAGACCGCGAAGGCCACCGCGCCCGCGGAGCCGGAGCCCGCCAAGCCCGCGCCGGCCGCGAGCCTCGAGGTCGCCCCCGACCAGGTCGACTACCGCGCCCTCGTGGCGGTGAGCCTCGTCTGGGTGGTCGCCTCGTACTTTCCGGTGTCCAATATCCCCATCGTGCTGCCCACCGTGCGGGCGGAGCGGTTCTGGTACTTCCCGGTGGTCGGCACCAGCGTCCTGCTCGCGATCGCCGCGGTGCGCGCGTTCGAGCGCGCGCGCGCCGTCGACGCGGGCGAGGCGGGCGAGGCGGGCGAGGGCCCGTGGGAGGTCCTGCGCCAGAAGACGGGCCTCCGCCGCGCGCACGCGATAGGCCTCCTCGTGGCGGCGTTCACCCTTTTCCAGAGCGTCGCGGCGCGCCTCCACGCGAACGACTACACGACCGATCTCACCTTCTGGGACGCCACCCGCAAGGCCGTGCCGCGCAGCGCGAAGGCGCACCTCAACTACTCGGTCATGAAGGGCGCGCGCGGCGACCTCGAGGCCCGGCGCGCGGCCAACGCCATCGCGCTCGAGCTCGCGCCCGAGTGGCCCATGGCGAGCATCTACCTCGGCGACACGCTGTGCCGCATGCACCGCGCGCCCGAGGCCTGGCCGCACTACAAAAAGGGCTTCGAAATGGCCCAGAACGACGTAAACCTCCTGTCGCTGGGCCTGCAGTGCCTGTGGGACGAGAAGCTCATCACGCCTCCGAAGGCCGAGGGCGGCGAGCCCACGCCGCCCGAGTCGGCGACCCGCGCCGAGCTCCGCGCCATCGCCGCGCGCCACCCGGGCTCGTGGCTCGAGTGGCTGACCAACGACATCGTCGCGAACGGCGAGACCCACAAGGGCGTGGACCCCAAGCACCGCCCGCGCGGGTACAACGAGGGGCCGAAGGAGTAGCCTCGGCGCCGATGACCCCCAAGACGAAGCAGCGCGTCGCGTTCCTCGCGAAGCTCGCGTTCACCGGCGCGTTGCTCACGTGGCTCGCGCGGAAGGGCGCGCTCGACATGCGCGCGCTCGGGGTGTTCCTCGAGAACACGTGGCTGCTGCTGCTGAACGTCGTGGTCTTCTGCACGGCCTCGGTGTTCATCGCCACGGTGCGCTGGCGCTTGCTCGTGAACCTCTCGGGAGCGCACGTAGGCTTCTGGCGCTCGGTGTCGCTGCAGTTCGTGTCGCTCTTCTTCAACGTGGTCATTCCCGGCAACGTGGGGGGCGACGTGCTGAAGGCGCTCTACGTCGCGCGCGACGAGCCGAAGGAGCGCCGCGCGGGCCTGCTCCTCGTCGCCTTCGTGGAGCGCGTGGTCGGGCTCGCGGGCCTCATCACGGTCGGGCTCATCGTCGTGCTCGTGCGCGGCCGCACGCTCTGGCAAGACGAGCTCTTTCGCCCGCTCATCTCCCTCGTGTTGCTGCTCGGCGCGGGGTTCGTCGTGGGTCCGGCGGTGTTCGTGCTCGTCATGCGCTCCTACGGTGCGCGCCTCGAGGCGGTCGCGGAGGGCAGCACCTCCCCCGTGGGGCGGCTCGCGCAGAAGGTCATCGCGGCCTTCCGCCTCGTGTCGGCGCGCCCCTCGCTGCTCCTCGCGTCGCTCGGCCTCAGCATGGCCCTGCACGGCACCAACATGCTCTTCTTCATGCTGCTCGCCGCGGTCGTCGGGCACCAGGAGGTCACGCTCGGCGCCATCGCCACGATCTACCCCATCGGCCTCTTGAGCCTCATGCTGCCGGTGTCGGCCGCCGGCATGGGGGTCGGGCACATGGCCTTCGAGAAGCTCTTCACGGCCGTCTCGCTCCAGCACGGCGCCGACGTGTTCAACGTGTTCTTCTTCGGCCAGATCGCCCCGTGCGTCTTCGGGGTCATCCCCTACCTCGCGCTCCGCGCGAAGGCCCCGCTCCCCACGGCCGCCGAGGCCGCGGCCGCCGCTGAGACCCCGCCGGCGCCCTGACGGGCACGGCACGAGCGCCACGCCCGGGACGCGCGACGACGCGCCGCGGGACGTGGCGGCCAGCGCGTCGAGGGAACGGCGTGGCCTGACGACCGCCGCCCGGGCCGGCTCAGGGCACCGTGAGGTCGAAGTGCACGGACCAGTTGTAGAGCGAGTACCCGTACAGCGACGGCGTCGTGTCCGAGTCGCGCACGTTGCCGCGCGGCCCCTGGGTCGGGCCCGGGCACGCGGGTGAGGGCGCGTTCTGCGCGTAGGTGAGGTGCTTGTTCGACCCCGTGGGCGTAGAGGCGAGGGTGATCGTCACGGTGTCGGGGGCGGTCACGGCGACGCTGCTGATCGCGGGGGTGGACGCGCTGTCGGTGTAGCGGAAGCCGTAGTTGCCGGGGTTGGTGACCAAGGTCGTGTCGAGCACGAGCGGCGGCACCGGCACCGCGAACTTCACGGTGAGCACGTTGCCCACCCGCGTCACGCTGGTGGGGCGCACGGGCTCCCAGGCCTTGCCTTGAAGCACGGTGCGCAGATACGCCTTGGCGAAGTACTCGCCGAGGCGCCGGTTGCTGTGCGACGTGAAGTGCAGGCAGTCGGTGGCGAAGGGCAGCGGGTAGGCGGGCGTGACCAGCACGACCTTGCCCGGCGCCCGCTGGTGCGCGTCCAGCTGGAGGTTGGCGATGCTGCTGGCGGGCTTGTCGGTCCAGCCGCTCATTTGCGAGATGAAGAGCGGCACCGGGAGGGTCTGGCCGGTGCGCGCCTTCACCTGGGTCTCGTAGTCGGACTGCCACTCGAGGAGCGCGTCGGAGTAGTTCAAGATTTTGTTGGGCGTGCCGTCGGTGCCGGCCAGCGGGAAGCCCGGGTAGTAGTGGTCGGTCTCGCCGTGGATCGCGGTGACCGCGCGCACGACGTAGCTCGCGCCGCGCGCCGCCGCGAGGGCCTTCGCGTCGTTCACCTGGCGCATGCCGTCGTCGAACGCCTTGATGTAGCTCGGCGAGTGCCACGAGCAGCCGCCGCGGCGGAGGCACTGGTAGCTGTTGCCGCTGCGGCCGTGCAGGCTCACCATCACGTCGTGGCTGGTGCGCCCGGCCGGCTGCCCCACGAGGTATACCGAGCGCGCGATGTTCGTGATTTGGTTCGCGATTCCGGCCGAGGCGGTCTCGACCGAGTAGCTCAGGAACTTGTCGCCCTCTACCAGGGGCACGAGCGAGCTGGGGGTCTGGTAGACCGTGCACCCGTCGCCGTTGCAGTTGGTAGCCGTCATCACGCCGACGTTGAACATGAGGTTCGAGAACGGCTGCGTGGTGCTGAGCACCGGCGTGCCCGAGTTCGCCACGCTGTTGCTCTGCCCGGTGGAGAGCACGTGGTTGATGTCGAAGTGCTGGTAGAACGGGTCGAGGCCCGTGCCCGGGTTGCCGCCGTCTTCGTTCAGGCCGAGCGTGGTGGGGGTGCTGATGGTCTTCTTCAGCGTGAACCACAGCGTGGTGCCGTCGCGCGAGGCCTCGTAGTCGACCCCGTCCACGAGGTTCGTGGTGCCCATGCGCACGCCGGTGGGGAGGGCCACGCGCGAGTAGTCGAGGACGCGGAACACCGGGTTCTTGATCGACTTGGCCTTCGGGTCGATGGTGAACACCGCGGCCGCCGTGGTGGGCTCGGCGCGCAAGTCCCATGTAGCATACACATGGTTGTAGCCCGCTGGGGCGTACGTCACGGTGTCGGCGCGGCCCACGCCGGCGACCCCGCCCGTCATGACGAGGCCCCGCGTCGCGGTCAGGCTCGCGGCGGTGAGGCGCTCCACCTGGGCGACGTGGTTCGTGGTGGCCGCCTTGGCCCCGAGCACGATGAACGTACCGTAGCTCTGGTAGGGGTAGCCGCTCAGGTTGCCCTGGTACCCGTAGCTCGGGAACGAGGTCTGACCGACCGCGCCGAAGTTCATGCCCCAGCCCATGGTCTTGACGCTGGTGCCGGCCGGGAGCTGGTGCTGGTTCAGCAGGAACGTCCAGTTCCACGAGGCGGGCATGAGCTGCCCGGCGGGGCTGCCGGCGTCGATCACGCGGGTCGCGCTGGTCTTGCCCCAGTTCGAATAAAACCAGCCGTAGCCAGCGTCGTGCTGCGTGGTGCGCTGGGTCTGCACGAGGCCCATCTCGCTGTTCGTGGCGTTGCTCCACGAGCGCACGTAGGGCACCACGTTCGTGGCGCTGTAGGTCCACGGCGAGCTCAGGGTCACGGGGCCGGTGGTGGCCGTCGTGGCGAACTTGCGGCGATCGCCCCAGCCCACGCCGTCGACCGTGCCCGAGGAGCCCGTGTATTCGACCGCGCCATAGGGCGACTTGCTGTCGAGCGAGAGGGTGTTCGCGCCGGCCGCCGAGGTGTCGTAGGTGATGGTCCAGAGCGGGTAGTCGCGGCCGCTCACGAAGCTCCACTGCACCGTCGCGCGCACGGGGACGGCGACCCCCGCGCTGGTCTTCAGCTGGGAGTACGCGTACTCGATCACCGCGTGCCCGGCGCCCACGGAGCGCAGCGTCCGCGTGCCCGCGAGGTACTTGCTCGAGATGTTCGCGTAGTCGGTGGAGCGCTGCGCCATCACGAAGCCGAAGCCGGGCTCGGTGGTGCCTCCGCTGACGGTGCGCGTGACGCCGGCCGAAGGCTGGTACGTGAACTTGCGCGCGTAGCCGCCGTACGCGCCCGCGGGGTCGATCGCGTCGTTCTTCACGAGGAACGCCGTGCGCGGGCGGTTCGCGCTGTCGGTCCAGGTGATCCGATCGCCCACGAAGCCGGTGTCGGTGACGTTCTGCTCGACCGTCACGGTGGGAGCGGCGGCCAGGCGATTCGGAGAAGCGACCGGTCCGTCGTCGAGCGGCTCCAGATCGCGCTCGTCGGCCGTGGGGGTGTCGGTCTCGGGGTCGCGCGCCTCGCCCGGCGGGCCGAGGTCGCTCGCCTCGTCGCCCACGGGGGCGCTGCATGCGAGCGGGAGGACCAAGAGCGCGAGCAGCGAGCCGAGCGCGTGGTGGGTACGCATGGCCCCACTATGTCCCCGGCCGCGCGAAGCGCAATCGAAAACCCGAGGCATGTCGCGGCGTAATGGCCGCCCCGCGGCCGGCCCGAGGGCGCGCTGTGCCGCCCCGCGGAAACGCGCTAACTCAAGGCCAGGGTGGACGAACGCGCGCCTCACGCCGAGCCTCGCGCGCCGATGGACGTCGGCGAGCTGCTCGCGTCCGCGGAGACCCCCGGCCCGGGCCCCGTCGCGCCGGTCGCGCCCGCGCCTGCGCCCCGGACGGCCCCGCCGTCGCCGCCGCCGCCGGCCCCACGCTCGGTCTCCCCGGTCCCGCTCGCGCTCCGCGACAAGGTGCGCGCGTTCCTCGCGCGGCACGGCAAGAAGCTGTGGTGGCTGCACTCGGTCTACGCGCTGTGCCTCGGCACCGGCGTCGTGCTGTTCGCGCAGAAGGGCTTCCAGCAAGCCCGCCTCCTCGCGATCTCGGCCGGGGGCGCGTGGCTGCTCGTGCTGCTGTTCTTCCGCCTCCACGGCTCGGGGAAGCGCCAGGCCTCGCTCGAGGGCGCGGAGACCAAGACCAAGCTCCGGTTTTACGCGCTCACCTACGCGCTGAAGAACCTCTACCAGGGCATGCTGTTCTTCCTGCTGCCCTTCTATTGGAAGTCGACCACGCTCGACTCGCGGAACGGGTGGTTCGTGGTGCTCGTGGCGGCGTGCGCGCTGCTCTCCACGCTCGACGTGGTGTTCGACCGGGTGCTGTTGCGCTGGGTGGCGCTCGCGTCGGTCTTCCACGGCGTCGCGCTCTTCGGCTGCGTGAACCTCATCGTGCCGGCGCTCTTCCCCGACACCCGCACGCTCACGTCGCTGATGATCGCCGCGGGCGTCACGACCCTCGCGTTCTGGACGATGAACCTCGAGCTCGCCGCGTACCGGAGGCGCGGCGTGCAGGTCGCGATCGGCACGTCGGCGGCCCTCGCGGTGCTGGTCGCGTACGCCGCGCGCACGTTCATCCCTCCGGTGCCCATGCACCTGTCGCGCGCCTCGGTCGGGCCCATGACGCTCGCGGACGGCCGGCTCGCGATGGAGGTGCGGGCGCTGCACCCCTCGGTCATCCAGCAGCTCCAGGCCGTCACCGACGTGGTCGTGCCCGGCGGGCGGGGCGATCGTCTGCGGCACGTGTGGCGCCACAACGGGCACGAGGTCGTGCGCGCGCACGAGGAGACCTCGCGCGTACCGGGGCCCGCCGGCTCGGTGCGCCTGCGCTCGCGGCTCTCGGGCGACAACCTGCCCGCGCAGCTCGTGGGCGCGTGGTCGGTCGACGTGGAGACCGAGGACGGCCAGCTCGTCGGGCGCGCCACGTTCGTCGTCGAGGAGTGAGCGCGCTCGCCACGGGCCCGAGGACGCGCGCTCTTGCACCCGCCGCGCGGCGCCTTAGGTTCTTGGGAGCACTCGCTGAAGGAGGCCCCGCATGTCGACCGTGTCTCGCGCTTCCCTCGTCTCTCCCGCCCGCTCCTCTCATGGCGTCTCGCTCGCCAAGGTCGGCCGCCTGTCGGCCGTGAAGCGCTACTTCGGCGACAAGGACGCGTCGTTCTTCGGCAAGGCCTTCGTGCTCTTCGCGGTGGTCTACGTGGTCATGCCGGTCGACCTCATCCCCGAGGCGATCGTCCCCGTGCTGGGCTGGCTCGACGACGTCGGCGTGGTCGCCCTCGCCCTCGGCCACCTCGCGCGGGTCACCGCGAAGTACCGCGAGGTCGCGGCGCTCACGGCCGGCTGATCGCCGCCCCGTTACAACCGACCTATTCCTCCGCGAGCCTGCCTGGTCGGGGCGCCGAGGTCAGTTCCGGGTGTAGGTGACGCGCTGGCCGAGCGCCCGGTCGACCTCCTCGCAGAAGGCGCGGAAGGCCGGGTACTCGGCGGCTGCGATGCGGGACTTCTTCAGCGCGACGCGGGTCTTCGTTCGAACCCGGGCCCCGGAGATCTCCACCTCGACCTGGTAGGAGCCGAACGGAGCGTCGCCCCTCGCGGCGCGGGGCTGACCCGTGATCTTCGCGCCCGCCGGCAGGTGGAGCGTGGTCTCGGTCTCGTCGGCGGTGAGCGCGAAGATGCGGAGGTCGCGCTTGCGCGCCGAGAGGGTCGCGTACTCGCGGACCATGTGCTCGCGGGGACCGGCGGACACCGTCATGGTGTTCCCGTCCTTGCGCGCGAGCTGCGAGACCTTGCCGCGCGCGCGAACGGCCACGGGCTCCTCGATCTTCTCGAGGTCGTTGGCGGTCACCTGCGCGAGCTCGAGCCCGGGGAACTCGTTCGCGAGGTCCTCTTGCACCCGCTTCTTCTGCGTGGAGAGCGAGTTGTAGCGGCCTCGCCAGCTGCCGGCGTGGACGCCGGTCACGTCGGCGCGCCACTCGAGCTGCGCCGAGCCGTCGGCCGCGAGGGTGGCCTCGACCTTCCGTGAGGTGACGCTCTCCTCTGGTGGGGGCTCCGGCAGGTGCACGAGCACGGGCTTGCCCTCGTGGATGCGCAGGCCGAGCGCGCCGCGGTCCATCGAGGGCAGCTCGCGCGACCCCGTGAACTCGGCGGTCCCGTCGAGGTAGAGGTCGAGCGAGGGCACGTAGGCGATGGCGTGATCGAAGGGCGCGAGGCTCGCGGGCGACGACTCGAAGTCGCCGCGCATGCCCGTGCGCAGGATCACGATGGTGGAGGGGATGCCCGCCTCCTTCAGCATGGTGACGATGAGGGTCGCCTTGTCTTTGCAGTCGCCGAAGCCGCGCGCGAAGATCTGCGCGCAGCGGTAGGGCTTGAAGCCGTGGATGCCGAACTCGAGGGCCACGTAGCGGGTGCGCTGGACCACGTAGTCGTAGATGGCGCGCACCTTCTCGGCCTCGGTGGTGAGGCCGCGGGTCACCTCGGCGACGCGGCGCTTCACCTCGTCGTCCGCGACGAACTGGTCCTTGACGAGGCCCCAGTACCACTTGCCCATGTCGTCCCAGGATTTGTACGTGGACACGTGGACGTGCCCGAGGAACGACGCGAACGGGGGCTGGAGCGGCTCGGGGTCGACGGGGGCGAGGTCCCGCGCGACGAAGCGCTCGATCCGCTGATCGCCCTGCTCGGCGGCCGTGCGCACCACCCCGGGGATGGCCGGCTGGTTGAAATGGAACGTGCGTGACTTGGGGGTCATGAGCACGTACTCGGCGTACGAGACGGGCTCCTGGCTCTGCATGTAGACGACCTCGCCGAAGTAGTCGGCGAAGGCGTTGCGTGGCGCGACGTCTTCGGTGCGGTAGAGCAGCTCGACCACGTCGCCGGGGAACAAACGTGGAAAGTGCACGTAATAGACCCGCTGGCTCGTGTACATCGCGATCTGCGGGTTGTCGGCCGGGCCGTCGCCGCTCTCGGCGGCCTCGTCGACCTGGCCGTTCTTGCGGTACACGCGCGCGCCGCGGAGCTGCACGGTCTCGGTGTCGGCCTCGAAGCCGAACGCGTACTCGCGGCCCTGCGCCGCGGCCGCGTCGGTGAGCGGCTGGTAGACCACCTGGTGGTAGCGGCTGGCGAGCCCGTTGGGGAACACCGTGGTCACTTGGAGATCGACCAACGTGCGCCGGTCGCGGCCCAAGGCGGGCGCGCCGCGCAGGGCGAGGAACTCCTTCGCCGGGCGCGTGTAGACCTCGTCGGGGCGGGGCTTCTCGGGCTCGGTGTGGGCGACGTACTCGCGCACGTCTTTCTCCTGAGGGCGGAGCTCGAGCACCTTGCGGAGGAGGCGGAGCTGCTCTTCCGTGGAGCCCCCCACGGCGTACACGTTGGCGAGCGCGCGCATCGCGTCGGTGTCCTCGGGGGCGAGCTCGAGGGCCCGGCGGTACGAGGCGACGGCCTTCGGGCGATCGCCGAGCGCGACGTACGCGCGGGCTGCGTGCCCGAGGGTGAGGGCGCTGTCGGGGTTGGCGGCGAGGAGGCGATCGACCCAGTGCCCGGCAGCGGCCCGGTCGCGCCGCGCGAGCGCGACGTCGAGCTTGCCCTGCGCGATGTGGGGATCGTCGAAGCGCAGGGCGGCGTAGCGATCTTCGACCGCCTCCGCCTCGCTCGTGCGGCTCAGCTCCTCGAGCGAGCTCGCCGTCGCGCGGAGCAGCGCGACAGACTTCGGGCGGCGGGAGAGGGCGCGCTCGAGCAGCGCGAGGGCCGTCTCCTTCAGGTTCGCCTCGGAGTAGAGCTCGACGCGCGCGAGCGTGGCGCGCACGTTGTCGGGGTCGAGCCCGAGCACCTTGTCGTACGACGGGATCGCGTCGCGGAAGTTGGCGCCCGAGCGAGCGTGGGCGGCGCGGGCGAGGAGCACGTCGACGCGCTCGTCGATCGGGACGTTGGTGCCGCCCTTGCGGACGAGCTCTTCGGCGCGATCGAGGAACGTGGCGGTCTGGTTGCGACCCTCGGTGAGCTCGCCCGCGAGCAAGAGGCGCGCGATCGTGGGCGCCTTGTCGGCGGCCTTGCGGGCGTGCGCGCGGGCGGCGTGCTCGGCCGGATCGTCGGAGGCGGTGAGCGAGAGGTAGCGGGCGTAGGCCTCCAGGAGCGCGGGGTCTTCGCCTTTGGCGAGCCGCTCGAACGCGGTGATCGGGCCCTCGAGGGTGCCGCCGGCGACCTTCGTCGCGTCCTTCTTGAAGCGCTGCGCGGCCGCCTCGCTCGCCAGAGCCGGATCGGCCGAAGCGCGAACGAAGGGGTCGACGCCGCCGTCGGCCGCGCCCACGCGGAGCGAGAAGATGGCGCCGTCCTCGTCGCCGCAGGTCTTCACCGTGAGGCGGTTCGCGCCCTCGCGGAGCAGCACGCGCGTCGCGAAGCGCTCCGCGTCGAGCGAGCGATACTTCGTGTCCTCGAGGACGGCCTCGCCGTTCCAGAACACCTTGGTGGCGCCCGCGCTGCCGAGCCACAGCGACACGGTGCGCGCGCCCTGGCCTTTGCGTGTATCCTGCACGAAAGAGGCCGCGTACACGCACGACTTCTCGGAGGGGCGCACGAGGGCGCCGGCGTCGAGCCACCCGAACTGGGCCACGTCGGGGACGGCGCGCCAGCGTACGGGGCGCTCCTTGCCGTCGTACGTGCGTCCGAAGGAGAGCGGCTCGCGGAGGTCTTGCTCCGGGCCGAACGCGCGCGCGAAGCCGGCCTTTCCCTCGTTGTCGAACGGGCCCGCCACGAGCCACTTTCCGACGTACCCGAGCCCCGAGACCTGCGCGCGGGCCCCATCGAAGTCTCCGCGGCGACGGCGCGCGTACGCCTCGAGCAGCCCGGCGTACACGCGGGCCGGCGGGGAGAGCGCGCGATCGCTCGCGAGCTCCCGGAGGGCCTCCTCGAGCTCGGCCGGATCGCCTTGGTCGTACTCGAGCCAAAGCGAGCGCAGCGCGGCGTAGACCCGCGGGCCCTGCGCCCTGTGAGCCTCGTCCCGGAGACGCCCGAGCTTGTCGAGGCGGTCGCCGAGGCGCGCGCCTGGAGCGGATCCGGCGGCGGCGGCGGCGACCCGCGGCGCGGGCGCGACCAGCGCCGAGGCGCACGCGGAGAGGACGAGGGCGAGCCCCGCGCGACGGGCGCTTGACTGCGCCCCCGCGGGACGGACGGTTCGGGACTTCACCCCAAGGTTTTCGGCCCCGCACCGCGGTCACGTCAAGGAGGGCTTGCCCCAAGCGGTCGTTTTCGGGCCGCGCCGCGCGAATGTTTGGCCCGCCGTGGGCCAGCGTTGGTATACCGATCGGCTCGCATGGTCCGAGGCCTGCTCAAGACGATTCGCCCGCACCAGTGGGTCAAGAACCTGTTCGTGCTGGCGCCCATGTTCTTCCACCGGGACGTGTTCGTCTCGGCGAACGGCGTCCCGGCGCTGAACTTGGTGGTCACGGGGCGCGCGCTCATCGCCACGTTCGTCTTCTGCCTGCTCGCCGGCGCCGTCTACACCATCAACGACCTCGTCGACGTCGAGCAGGACCGCATTCACCCGGTCAAGCGGGAGCGCCCGATCGCCAGCGGCGAGGTGCCCGAGGGCATGGCCAAGATCATGGCGGCCTCCCTGGTGATCGTGTCGCTCGGCGTGGCCCTCCGGCTCGACGTGCGCTTCGCGGCGGTCGCGCTGGTCTATTTCCTCGAGAACCTCGCCTACAGCTTCAAGCTGAAGAAGGTGGCGTTCCTCGACGTGGGCCTCATCGCGTTCGGGTTCGTGCTGCGAGTGCTCGCGGGCGGCTACGCCACTCACACGCCGAAGATCTCCACCTACATGATCGCCTGCACGGCGCTGCTCGCGCTCTTCCTCGGCTTCGGCAAGCGCCGACACGAGCTGGAGGGCGAGCACGCGGGCAAGCAGCGCTCGGCCCTGGAGGCTTACTCCAAGACCTCGCTCAACGTCGCACTGGGCATCACCGGCACGGCGACGGCGATCACGTACGTGGCCTACACGCTCGACCCGGCGACGCGCGCCTTCTTCAAGTCGGACAGCCTCTGGATGACGGCGCCGTTCACCTTGTTCGGCATTTTGCGCTTCCTCATGCTCGTGTCGGGCAAGGCGGGCGCGGGCAAGCGCGCCGAGTCGCCCACGCAGGACATGCTTCGCGACATGCCCTTCGTGCTCAACCTGGTGCTGTGGGTGGTCGTGGTCGTGGCGGTGGTCTACCGGCTCCACCCGGCGGACTGACCGACACGTCCGGCGCGCCGTGGTCACCAGCCCAGCGCTCGGAACCGGGACGAGGACGCGCTGCTGTGCACGCGCTTGCACAGACGTGCACGCCCACACCCAAATCACAGCCCAAGCGAGCGAGCACCGCGCCGCGTGCCTGCGCCCCCACGGAGACCGCGCGTCACCAGCAGCGTATCGAGGGCAGCGACGAGGCTGAGCGTGTCGGAGAGCGCGCGCTCGGTCTCGATCGCCCGGGCGGTGTCTCCGGCCACGTCGGTCATCATGATGCGGCTCGCGCGGGCGGCGACGCGCGCGCGGAAGGCGCGGAGATGCCCATTCCAAGGGGCAGCCGGCTCGAGCCAGAGGGTCTCGTTGGGCGCGTAGAGGGCGCCGTCGCGCCAGGCCCAGCCGCGGTCCTCGAGGGTCGCGAACACGAGGGTCTTGTCGGTCTCGGCCGGCGAGGTCGCGGCCCCGTCCGGCACGGGCGGAGCGTCGGGCACGGGGGGCGCCTGAGACGCCGCGTCGTCGGCGAGAGAGGGGAGCTTCGCCGACGGCGGGATGGGGGTCTCCTGCACCACGACCGGCCGGGGGAACCGGCGCGTAGGCCGCTCGGCGGGATCGCGCTCTTCGCTGCGTGGGGGCTGGTTCATGCCAACGCTCTAGGCAGGAATGGTGCCAGCACGGTCACCGGGATTTGTGGCGTCGGTGGCAGACCCTGCGCCAGTCTTGGCGCGCCACAAGTGGCGTACCTGCGCCAGTCTTGGCGTAGTCCGCGGGAAGCGCCACCCCGCGCCGAGCCCCTTGGAGAGCTCGGCGCGGAGGGCTCAGAGGACACGGGCCTACGGGAGGGTGAGGACGGCGCCAGGAGTGGCTCGGCCGCGACCCGTCACGATTCGCGGGGTCTACATCCTGCGCGGCGACCGCCGTGCGAGGCTCGGCCAGCGGTGCACGAACGCCAAGAGGGCCATTGGCGCGGCCCGGAGCGGCCGAAGCGGCTCAGCGAAGATTCAGCGCCTTGACCTTCCGAACGAACGTGCGGAGGGGCATGTTGAGTCGCTTCGCCGCCTCGGTCTGGTTGCCGGAGGATGCCGCCAGCGCTTCGGCGATGATCTTTCGCTCGTAGCTCTGCACCGTCGCGCGGAGATCGCGGGCCGCCTCGGCCGGCCGCCCGGCCGGGCGCGCAGGCTCCGGGCCCCGTGCCTCCGCGACCGGAGACGCGACGTGCGGAGGCAGCTCTGCGAGGGTGATCGGATCGCGCGCGGAGACCACGAGGGCGCGCTCGACGACGTTCCGCAGCTCGCGCACGTTGCCCGGCCACGCGTACGCCGTCAGCGCGTCGAGGGCGGCGGCGTCGAGGGTCCGCGCCGCGGCGCCGGTCCTGGCGACGGCGCGCTGCAAGAACGCCTCGGCGAGCGGGCGGATGTCGTCGCGACGCTCGCGGAGCGGCGGCACCGTGAGCGTGAGGCCGTTCAGCCGGTAGAGGAGATCGGCGCGAAAACCGCCCTCGCGCACGCGCGCCTGGAGATCGCGGTTGGTGGCGGCGACCACCCGCACGTCGACCGGGAGCTCGCGCGTCGAGCCCACCCGCACGACCAGGTTGCTCTCGAGGACGCGCAGGAGCGCGGCCTGTCCGTGGAGCGGGAGCTCGCCGATCTCGTCGAGCAGGAGGGTCCCCCCCGAAGCCACCTCGAAGGCCCCGCGGCGCCGCTCTCCCGCGCCCGTGAACGCGCCCTTCTCGTGGCCGAACAGCGTGCTCTCGACGAGCCCTTCGGGGATCGCGGCGCAGCTCACCGTGAGCATGGGGCCCGCGGCTCGTGGGCCGCCTTCATGAAGCGCGCGCGCCGCGACCTCTTTGCCCGCGCCCGTCTCGCCCTGCAGAAGCACGGGGATCGCGGACGCGGCCGCCCGCGCGAGCTCCGCGAACACGGCGCGAATGGCGGCGCTGGCGAGAATGGGCCGCCCGAGCTCCTCCGCGGGGGGCGGCCGGGTGCCGACGAGCGACGCGGCGCGCGCGTGGACCTCGACGACGACCGCGCCGAGCCGCACCTCGTCGCCGGGCGCGAGCACCACCTTGGTGACGCGCCGGCCGCGGAACCAGGTGCCGTTGCTCGCGCCGAGGTCCTCGCATTCGACGTCCGTCCCCGCGCCGCGCGTGAAGCGCGCGTGTTTTCGCGAGAGCGTCGCGTCTTGGAGCGTGCCGGCGGGAGCGTCGCCGCGACCGACCACCACCGCGCGGCCGGTCTCGAGCTCGATCGCTTGGGCTCCACCGGGGTGATAAACGAGCAGCGAGAGGCGTGAAGCGCCTGGGCTCCCGGGCGCGGCGCGCGCGCGGTCCTCCTCGTCGAGTCGCTCGGTGTCTGCGTCCACGGCGCCGCGAGCATACGGGCCGCGCGGATCTTTGCCCACCCGTCGCGGCCCCTTAGTACCTTCGGGGCATGGCGACCGCGCCCCGCTTCCAGATCGGGCAGCGCCTCGGGGCGGGAGGCATGGGAGTCGTCTACGAAGCGCTCGACCGCGAGCAGGGCAAGCGCGTGGCGCTGAAGCGGCTCGCGCGCGTCGGACCTGTCGAAATTCAACAGTTAAAACGTGAGTTTAGATCGCTCGCTGACGTCGTCCATCCGAACCTCGTACGGCTCCATGAGCTGCTCACCGCGGACGACGGCGAGCCGTTCTTCACGATGGATCTCGTGCTTGGCGTCGACTTCCTCGCGTACGTCCGCCGGGGACCCCACGGCGAAGAAGCGACGGTCAGCCTGTCGCAGGCGCTACGGTCCGCCACCGAGACGCCCTCGCGCGCCGAGGACCGCCCGGAAGGCGCCGTCGATGTGCCGCGGCTGCGTCACGCACTCGGCCAGCTCGCGCTCGGCCTGTCGGCGCTCCACCGCGCCGGGAAGGTGCACCGCGACCTCAAGCCCTCCAACGTGATGGTGCACGACGACGGCCGCCTCGTGATCCTCGACTTCGGCCTCGTCCGCAGCCGGCGGCGCGACGTGGAGAGCGAGCCGCTCATCGGCACGGCCGCGTACATGGCGCCCGAGCAGGTCACGGGCGCCCGCCCGTCGCCCGCCTCCGACTGGTACAGCTTCGGGGTCATGCTCTACGAGGCGCTGACGGGGCACTGCCCGCACGACGGCCCGCTCGGAGAGCTGCTCCGTCGCAAGCTCCTCGAGGATCCCCCACACCCGCTCGCCGTCGCGGCCGGCGCGCCCGCGGACCTCGCCGACCTCGCCGCGCAGCTGCTCGCGCGGCGGCCCGAGCTGCGCCCGACCGAGGCCCGTGTACTGACGGCGCTCGGGGTCGACGCGCCCGCCTCGCGGCTCGGCGAGCCCCTCGACGCGTTCGTGGGTCGCGACGCCGAACGACGCGCGCTCACCGACGCGGTCCGGGACGTCCGCGAGGGCCGTTCGGTCACCGTCCACTTGGCGGGCCAGTCAGGCATGGGCAAGACGGCGCTGGTCGAACGTGTGCTCGACGACCTCGAGGCCGACGGCGACGTCCTCGTGCTGCGCGGCCGATGCTTCGAGCGCGAGACCGTCCCGTACAAAACCGTCGACGGGCTCGTCGACGCGCTGGCCCAGCACCTCACATCGCTCGATCGTGACGAGCGCGCCTCGCTGCTCCCGCCCGACGCAGCCTCGCTGGCGCGCGTGTTCCCGGCGCTGCTCCGCGTCCCCTCCATCGCCGAGGCGGCGCTCGAGGCGCCCGTCGTGCAAGACGACCAGGAGCTGCGACGGCGCGGCTTCTTGGCGTTGAAGCGGCTGCTCGCGGCGCTCGGGCGCAAGCACACGCTCGTGCTCGCGGTCGACGATCTCCAGTGGGGCGATCTCGACGGCGCGCGAGTCCTCGTCGAGCTACAGCGCCCTCCGGCCGCGCCGCGCCTGCTGCTCCTCGGGAGCTACCGCAGCGAGGAGGCGGCGAAGAGCGCCTGCGTGACGGCGCTGCTCACCGAGGCGCGTGAGCACGGGGTTTGGCGCGACACGAGGCACGTCCCGCTAGGCGCGCTCACTCAGATCGAGGCCTTCGAGCTCGCGCTGACGGCGCTCTCCGCCGCGGGGCGCCCGCTCGCCGAGCTCGACGGCCTCGCCTCGTCGATCGCAGGCGAGTCCGACGGGAGCCCCTTCTACGTGTGGGAGCTCGCGCACGCGGCGCTCCGCGGGGGACGCGACGAGGTGACCCTCACGCGGCTCCTCGAGGAGCGCATCCGCGGCCTCGACGAGGGCGCGCGGCGGCTGCTCGAGGTGGTCGCGATCGCCGGCGGCCCCGTCGCACAGCACCTCGTCGCGCACGCGGCGGAGAGCGCCGAGCCGCGCGACGCGCTGGCGACGCTGCGCTCCCAGCGGCTCGTCCGGGCGCGCGGCCTCTCGGACGCGGACACGGTCGAGACCTACCACGACCGCGTGCGCGAGACCGTGCTCGCCGCCCTGGATCCGAGCCGCAGGCGCGAGCTGCACCGGCGCGTCGCGACCGCGCTCGAGGGGCGCGGAGAGGGCGATCCCGAGCAGCTCGCCGAGCACTGGGGGCGCGCGGGCGAGCGCGACCGCGCGGCGGATCTGGCCGCAATCGCGGGCGAGCGCGCGGCGCACGCGCTGGCGTTCGAGCGCGCCGCGCGACTCTACGCCCTCGCGCTGCGGCGGAGCCGACTCACCCCCGCGCGCCGCTGTGAGCTCGAGCGGCGTCGCGGCGAGGCGCTCGCCAACGCGGGGCGCGGCGCAGAGGCGGCCGCCGCGTTCCTGCGCGCCGCCGAGCGCGACCCGCGCGACCCCCACGACCCGCGCGACCGCACGCCGGCCCTCGAGCTCCGCCGCCGCGCGGCCGAGCAGCTCCTGAGCTCGGGGCACATCGACGAGGGACTTCAGGTCCTCGGCGGGGTGCTCTCGCCGCTCGGCGTGTGGCTCCCGCGCTCACCGCGGCTCGCGCTCGCGTCGCTGCTCGTTGGACGCGCCGAGCTCGCGCTGCGCGGTACGCGCTTCCGCGAGCGGTCCGAGGCGGAGGTCTCTCCCGAACAGCGCCTCCGCATCGACGCGTGCTGGGCCCTCACCGTGGGGCTCAACGGCGTCGACATGATCCGCGGCGCCGACTTCGCGACTCGCACGCTCCTGTTATCGTTAAGACATGGAGACGCTTACCGAATCGGCCGCGCGCTCGCCTTCGAGACGACCACCAACGCGTTCGTCGGAGCGAGCCGACGCGCGAAGGCGGAGGCCTTGGCCGCCGAGCTGCGCGACCTCGCCGACCGCCTCGGGAGCCCCCACCTGCGCGGCTTCGCGCTGCTCGTGACGGGCATGTGCGACGCGTTCGCCGCCGGCCGCTGGACCAGCGCGCTCCGGTGGTACGCCCAGGCCGAGCGCGTGTTCCGCGAGGAGTGCAGCGGCGTGCCATGGGAAGTCGCGACGACCGACATGGTGACCGCCTGGTCTCTCTTCTACACGGGCCGCGTGCGCGAGCTCGCCGCGAGGCTCCCCGCGACGCTGAGCGCCGCCGAGCAGCGCCGCGATCTCTACGCGCAAGCGAACCTCACGACCTCGACCACGTGGGTGATGCTCGCGGCCGACGACGTGGCCGGCGCGCGCGCATACCCGGTCGCCGTGATGGCGCGCTGGTCGCGCGACGCGTTCCACCTGCAGCACTACGTGGCGCTCTTGGCGGAGACCCACGTCGACCGCTACGACGGACGCGGCGTCGACGCGTACGACCGCCTCGCGCGCTCGTTCGCTGCGCTCGAGGGCTCGCAGCTGCTCCGCGCCCAGGCCAACCGCATCGTGGCCCACTACGAGCGTGGTCTCTCGGCCGTCGCGGCCGCCGACGACGCGCCGTCCCGCGCGACGCGGCTCGCCGAGGTGGCGCGGGCCGACGCCGACAAACTCGACGCGGAGGGGGTCGCGTGGGCCGCTCCGTTCGCGCTGCTCATCCGCGCGGGCGCGCGCGCCGTGCTGGGCGACCTGGAGGGCGCCGCGGCGCTCTTGGTGCGCGCGGAGTGCGCGTTCGACGCGTGCGACATGCGGCTCTACGCCGCCAGCGCGCGGCGACAGCGCGGGCGGCTCACGGGGGGAGCCCAGGGCCTCGAGCTGGTCCGCACGGCGGACGCGCGCATGGCCGACGAGGACATCGAAGAGCCCGGGCGGTGGGCAGCGATGCTCGCCCCCGGCTTCCGCCGCGCGACCGGCGACTAACCCCGACTATTCAGGCGCTCCCGCGCGGCGTCGGCGCCGCCCGAGCGCCGCGAGCGCGAGCGCGAGCACGCCCGTCCCCGCCGCCTCAGGCGAGGTGGCGCCGGCGCGGATTTGGCACCCGCCCGTCTCGTCTTCGAGGCGCTCGAGGTCGCTCGCTCCCGCGCCGCTCGGACCGCCGGAGGCGCTCGCGGGCCCGGCATCGCCCCGCGGCCCCGCATCGCCGCCAGTCCCCACCCCGCCGCCGTCGGCGCCGGTGTCACCGGCTCGAGTCACCCGAATGGCATCGAACACCAGCTGGCGCTTCAGGCCTACGGCCTCTCCGGTGTTGTCGTCGAGCCGCAGAGACTGCGCCGCCCCTCGCGCGAACGCGAAGGTTCCGAGCGATTGCCAGCCATCTTGGGCCGTCTGGTCGATGACCTTCTGCGACGTCCGCGCGCCGTGTCTCACTGTGTACGTCGCCCGCTGCGCCGCTGCGTACGCCTTGGCGGTATAGACCTCGACGAGGTAGTCGCCGGCGTCGGCAGAGTTCAGATCCCAGGTCGCATAGTTGTCTGGGTTGGCGTCGCTCGTCGCGAGCGTGAACATCAACGAGCCGCCGTGGCCCGCAGCGGCCGACTGCCAAGTACGCAGGCGACCCTGCGGTCTTGAAGCACAGCGGCTCGCTCTCGCTCAGCGTGCGCCCTTGGGGCGGAATCGGATCAGGTTCTCGGCCCCGTCCATTGGCTCGGGCACCGCCGCGTTGCCGCCGTAGGAGCCGCCCGTGCCGCTGCCTCCGACCAGGCTGTCGCGGTGCAGGACCCAGTGCAGGTGCGGTGTCGAGAACGAAGCGCACGAGAGCGCTCCCTGGCACGACTGCCCAAGAGCGCCGAGCTTCTGCCCGGCGCTCACGGTCGCGCCTTCCGTGACCGTGACCGAGTCGAGGTGAGCGTAGAGGCTGTGGTATTTGTGCCCGTCGCCGAGGTCGTGCTCCAAGATGACGCGTTGGCCGTAGTTGGCCCACCCGGACGTCGCCCACCCCGCCTTGACCACCTTGCCCGCCAGCGGGGCGACGACCGGGAGGCCCTTTCCGGCGTCCGGCTGACCGTCGTAGACGAGGTCGAGCGCGTAGTGATCGTTGGCTTTGCCGCTGGCGTTGGTGTCGGCGTGCAGCGACGAGCCGCCGCTCGGGCTGTAACCCGAGAGCAGCTTGATCTTGGACCCCGCGGGGAATGGCAACGAGAGCTTCGACCCCGTCGGGTAGCGGACCGCGCCGCTGATCGGCGAGGTGAGCGCGGCCGCGCGCGGGGCCCAGGAGAGCAGCGCGAGCGTCGCCATGCCCAGCAGCGCTCCCCGCGCGGTGAGACCCGCTTCGAGGCAAGGGCGACGTGTGGGAGGGCTTGCATGCTGCCCAAACAGCAACCGCCATGCCAGCGCGGGGCGCGCGGGTTTGCGGGAGAAGAGGGCGGTGCAGGGGAGGCTCGTCGACGATCCGTGGGGTGGCGGCGACCCGCCAGGGCGCGGTGCGACCGGCGTGAGTCGCTCGCCCTTCGCCTCGTGCCCGGCCCCAGGGGACTCGATGCCTCAGCGCCCCGAGAGGGTGACGCGGCCGAAGGTCGAGACCCCGCTCGCACACGCGCTCGCGTTCCCCTGGAACCCGGTCGAATCGAGGCGGAGAGAGAAGACCTTCGTCGTGGGGTGCCAGGTGACCACCATGTTGCGGAGCGAGTCGGAGATGGGGCGGGCGACGTCGAGGAGCTTGGACATTTCGTCGATCTCCTGGGCCGACTCGCCTGCGGCCCGCGCGATCTCTACGCCCACTCGCCACATGGGCGTCGCCACCGTGATGGTCGCCCGCTGGAAGCGGAGCGTGCCGTCCGCCTGAGGCGCGGGGGCGCCGAGCGACATGCCGATGCCCGCGATCGTGGTGGCGCCCGTGGCGAGGTCGAGCTCGAGCGGTACGGCGGCCCCCCGCATGAAGTTGCCGAAGTAGCGGCAACAGCCGCGCATGGTCATCGCCCCAACGGGACAGCTCGCCGAACCCAACGTGGCGCTCCCGTCCCAAATCCGCTCGCCTCCCACGACGATGTTCCCCCGGAGGACGCCGTCGGCACCTTGGACGAGCGTCGAACCCCCGGCATCCGGGGCCGCGTCGGAGGCATCCGGGGCCGCGTCGGAGGCATCGGGAGCCGCGTCGGTCGGCGCATCGGGAGCCGCGTCGGTCGGCGCATCGGGAGCCGCGTCCGACGTGTCCGACGCGTCCGTCGGTGGCCTCGAAGCGTCGAGGCCGGCCGAGCCCGACGTCGTCGGGGCCGGCGGTGGCACCGGGACCGTGGTGGTCCTGGAGGGCGCCCCCGCCTCGGCCTCTCCCGGGGCAGGCGCGGTCTCACCGGAGCATGCCCCTGCGACCGTGGCGAGCCCCACCACCCACACGGCCAACATCCCACGCGCGGTCATGTCTGCAGGCTTCATCTCGCTCCTCACTCCACTCGCCCCCTCGCGAATGACAAGTGACCATCGTACGAGCGGCCGACGGCGATCGCTACTCGCGTTCGCGAGCGGCCGAGCGGGCCGATTTCTGCCGCGTGGAGCGCGCGCGAACGGCGCGCGGGCTCACGCGGTCCACTCCCCGTCGCGAGCCATTCGGAGTGAGAGGCACGTCAGCCCGCCGTCGGCCGCGTGAAGAGCCGTCGCGCGGATCGCGCGGATCTCCAGGCCGAGGGCCGCCAGGCTGTCGGCCGTCCGCGGGGCGTCCGCGGAGACCACGACGACGTCCCCGAAGGCGAGCACGTTGGCGCCCTCGGGCTCGAGCGCCGGGACACAGGTGAGGCCGGCGGCGCGAAGGACATCGAGCGCGTCGGGCGCGAGCACGCCCGGCGCGTAGACGAGCGTCGTCGCGCTGGCGAGCGTGCACGCCGACTTGAGGTGCAGGCCGCCACTAGACCCACGGCTCGGGAGCGCCTCTCTCGCGCGTGATGTGATCAGCGACCCGAGAGGGAGACCCGGCGGTGCTCCGGCCCCCCAAAACGCGTGGGGCTCACACTGTCCAGGCACCCTCGCGAGGAATCCGGAGCGAGAGACACGTCAGCCCGCCGTCGGCCGCGTGAAGCGCCGAGGCGCGGATCAGGCGGATCTCCAGGCCAAGACCTGCCAGGCTCGCGGCCGCCTTCGGGACATCCGCGGAGACCACGCCGACACCTCCCAACGCGATCACGGTGGCTCCCTCAGGCTCGAGCGCTGCAGCGCAGAGCATGTCGCGCGCGGCAACGAGAGCCTCGCCCCCGTCGCCGGGTAGCGGACCGCGCCGCTGTTCGGCGAGGTGAGCGCCCCGGCACGCGGGGCCACGAGGGCCGCGCGAGCGTCGCCAATCCCAGCCCCGAGGCCCGAGCCGGTGGGCGCGAAGGGGTGCATGCCCCCCCCCATCAGCGACCGGCATGCCTCGTCAGGGGAGCGCGGTTCGCAGCAAGAAATGGGAGCGGCAGGGGAGGCTCGTCGACGATCCGTGGGGTGGCGGCGGCCCGCCTCGCCCGCGCCTCGCGGCGGGGGCGTTCGTACCTCGCGCTCCCCCCCTTGAGCTCCTTCCGTGTCACGCAGGCGGCGTTCGGTCGCGTTGACGCGCAGCTGGAGGCTACTTGCTGAACCGAAGCACGGTGCCCCGAGGCTTCGCGCCGGGCGATCCGAGCATCATGTAGTTGCCTCCCACCGCGAAGGCCCCACCCCGGCCGTCGCCCCACACGGCGTGCAGGTCCACGCGCGCCAGACTCTCGGCCCCCGCGGCGCTGTCGTCGAGGAAGGTCGCCTGCCCGTCGAAGCGGAAGCGCTGGTGACGCTCTCCGACCATGTGCACCGCGTCGGCGTCGACGTACACGCCGCTCATGATCCCGCTCATGTCCTCCGGGACCCGAACGGGTGACCAGCCCGCGCCATCGCGACGCAGCAGGGTGGGCGGCGGGCCCCCGATCGCGTATACGCCCCGCGCTCCACCGTGGACGGTGAACAGCGAGATCCCGGGCAGGGGCTCGCGCGTCCATGTGACTCCGTCGTAGTGGAGAGCGCCGCCCTGCCCGACGACGAACACGTCGTTGGCGCTCCGCCCCCACACCTTGAAGAACGTGGCATTCGCCGGCGAGGGCACCGTGACGAGCTTCCAGGCGACACCGTCATAGTGGAGGAGCACGTCGTTGGGCCCGCTCCCGGACGCGGTGCCGCCTACGGCCCAAACGTCGGTCGCGGTCGCGGCCCAGACCCCGTAGAGCGTGGCGGTCGTGCCGGTAGGGACCGTGGTGAACCGCTGGCCATCCCAGTGGAGCGCCAGCCCGTTCTCGCCGACGGCCCAGAAGTCACGACTGGACACTCCGTGCAGCCACCAAATCGACTCGGTCCTCCCGGTGGGGACCTCGGTCAAGGTCGCGCCGTCCCAGCGCATCAGGAGCGCCCCGCCGCCGGCGCCGAAGCTCCCCCCTCCCACGAGGACGTCGTCCGGGGACGTGCCCCACACGCAGACCGGGATGCGGTCGAGCGCGTCGCGGAGCAGGGTCCAGCGCGGCGCGGGGGCCGCGTCGGCCTCGGCCGGCGCGACGGGGCTCGCGCCCGGGCAGCCGCACAAACCAGCCCCGAGCGCGGCGATCGCCAAGACGCTTCGACTCCGCATTCCGTTCGTTCGCATCGTTCTCCTCGAGAGCCTTCAGAGGGTGAGGAGGAACGCGACGAGGTCGTCGAGCTCCTCCGCTGACAGAGTGGACGTGGCGCCGTGGGTGTCGGGCATACCGTCGGTCTCGTTGAAGCCTCGCTCGCCCGGGCGCAGCCCCGGATGTCCCGGCGTCGCGAGGGCCTCTCGGAGGCTCGGCGCGCGCCCGTCGTGAAAGAAGCCCTGCGCCCTGTCCCAGATGCCTCGAAGCTGCGGGACCCCGAAGCGTACGCCCCCTTGGTCCTGTTGCGCCTCGGGGAAGGTCTGGAGAAATCCAGGTGTCACGCGATCGACCTCCTCGCCGGTGCTCTTCCGCCGCGGGCTCACTACCGCGGGAAACCGGAGCGGCACCCCCGAGGGGTTGAATTCGCGTGTCACGGTAGTGAGCGGCAGGGGATGGCACGTGTTGCACCCGACCGCTGGCGCTCGGTAGACGCGCTCGCCCCTCCGCGCCGACGCGCCGTCGATCGCGGCGTTGGGGTTCGGGAGGAGGCGAGGGCGCTGGAGCAAGAAGACGCCGAGCGCGCGCGTCACTCCGTTGAAGTCGAGGGGTATCGCCTCGCGCCGGTCTGCGCCATCGTCCGCCGACACGGTCGCGAAGAGCGCGTCGCCGAAGGTGTGGTCGCGACCAAACAGCTCCTTGGACGCGGCGAGAAAGTGTGCATTTCGCTTCAGGTGCTGGCTACCGTAGGCGCGGCCCTTGCACTCCAAAGGAGGGTTGTTGGCGCAGTCGAGCACGTGCGCACACCCCGCGAGCCCCGGCTCGGACGCGCAGCGCTCCGGCGACGGATACTTCGACCACACGAGCGGGTCAATCTGCTCGCAGCAGAAGTTCTCCTTGCGAGCGAACTCATTGATGACCGGAAAGAAGTTGGTCTCGCTCATCGCGGCTTCCATGAACCAAGGGCGCGTGTCGAAGGCGCCGCGATAGGCCATCACCATTCGATTGCCCCAGACCGGATCGGCCTGCAGCGGCATGGCGATCGCCTTCGCGATGTTGCCGCCCTCGCGGTGGCAGTGCGCGCAGGTTTGGTCGCCGTCCACGGTGAGCTTCGCGGTCACGAAGTTGATGCCCTCGCCGAGCTCGGCGTCGGTGGCGGGGAACGGCCCGCCAGACAGATCGCCCACGGGTATTCGGCGCTCAGCCCCCGGCCCCGCGCGAAGGTCGAGCACGGTGACGTGCTCTCCGAGTCGCTCGGTGACGTACGCCCTGGCGCCGTCGGGAGACAGGACGATCTGCTGCGGGTTCATCCCGGTCTGGTGGAGCTTGCCGGCCCGGTCGAGCGCGGAGAGGGCGCCATCGGGCGCGATCCGGAAGCTCTGCACCTCGTTGGAGCCGGAGTAGACCACCCGCAGCGTGTCCCCCGAGGCGGCCATGCGCTCGGGCAGCGCCCCGGCGACGATCCATGTGTCGCGAGGAGGGAGGAACGCGAGGCGCGACGCCGGCCACGTGTCGGGCGCGGGGAGCGCGGCGCCCCGCTCCGGGTGCGCTGGATCGACGTCGCGGAAGTCCGCGCAGCAGATGGTGTCCGACGTGAAGTTCTTCACCAAGGTCCCGGTCGCGTCGAACACGGCGATCTCGTTCTGGAGATCTTGGAACATGACGTTAGCGGTCCCGTCGCCAGGCTTGCCGTCGCCGTCGGTGTCGAAGCCCTCGTCCGGAGGATGCTGCGATCCGCGACCGGTGTGCGTGACGAACACCCACCGCCCGAGCGCGACGACCCCGCCTGGAGGCGAGCCAAGCCCGACCCGACGCACCTCCACGTCGCGACGAAGATCGATCACCGAGAGAGAGAGGCCGGTCAGGCTGGCGACGTAGAGCGTGTCGCCGTCTGGAGACACCGCGAGGTCGCGGGGGTTGTCGCCTACCGGAATGCCCACTCTCGCGTCGTCCGGCGCGCCCGAGTAGCTCGTAGACACGACCCGAAGAGATGTGTCGATGGCGACGTCCCAGCGGAGCACGCTGTCCTTCCAGCGGTTCGCCAGGTAGGCGCGGCGCCCATCCGGAGTGAAGATCACGCCGGTGGTGTAGTAGGGTATCGGCACCTCGGAGACCACGCGGTCGGCGCGCACGTCGACGACGGAGGCGAAGCGCGAGTAGCGATGAGTGACCACGGCGTAGCTGCCGCCGGGGTGCATCGCGATCGCCGACGGGCTCGCCCCAACGCGGATGCGCGTCGTGACGCGCGCGCTCGCGGTGTCGACCACCGAGATCTCGGAGCCCGGCTCGTCCTCGGTCCCCTCGAGCGCGACGTAGAGCTTGCGCCCGTCTGGGGTGATGGCGAGCGCGCCCGGGTGATCGCGGTGCGGCTGCGGCGCCCACAGCGGCTCCCCGGGGCCAAACGGGTTCGGGCCTGGCTCGAGCGTGCGACGCCCCTCCAGCGTAGGGGAGGAGCACGCGTCCGCCGCGGTAGCGGAGGCGGCGAGCGCGGCGGCGAGGGCTAGGTTCAGGGTCCAGCGTCGGGGCATTCGGTCCCTCCGTCGGCGGCCTGACAGCCGCCGCGCTCGAGCGCGAGCTTCATCGACTGCTGGGCCGAGCACGCTCCAGAGCCCCCCGCGGCGGGTGTGCTCGCGCGGAGGACCACGGCGGCGTTTCGACCCAACAGCTCTGGCAGCGGAGTGTCGTTGAAGAAGAGCTGGAGCGGCTCGGCGTAGAGCGCCCCGTCCGGGCCCGCGACCAGATCTATCCTCCCCACGTCCTGCGTGGACGGGCGGTGACCGTCGACCGTAACCTGCAAGCGAAACGAGGCGGCCTTCGCCTGGGTTCCGCCCAGCCTGGCCACTCCGTCGATGAAGCGAAAGCCCTGAAATCCAAGGGTAATCTTGCCGGGATCCCCGTCGCGGAAGGGTGTGAAGCCCGCGCCCTCTCTGCGGCCCCACGACAGCTCGAGCGGCCGTACGCACGCGTCGGCGTCCGGAGCGTCGGCGTCAGGGGCGAGGCCGCCACCTCCCGTACATGCGCACGCGAGGAGGAGCGCTGCGACGAGAGTCCCCGTTGGGCGGCCAGGCGAAGTAGGTGATTTTTCCATGATCTCAGAGCTCCCCGGCGATCCCGAAGGACCCGATGATCGAGTGACGGAGCGCAAGCGGCGCGAAGGCGAAGAAGCGCTGCGTATAGAGCTCGAGCTTCGCCGTGAAGCGGAGGTCGCGCAGCGCCCCGAGCGTGCGCACGAGGTACGAGCCACGGAGCCCGGCGAGCCCGGTGAGCGAGCGGACGAGCATCTTGTCGGCGGTCCGGTAGCGCGGCAGATCGCCGTCCGACACGTAGTGAGGCTCATAGAACGCCGCGGCGCTCTGGCCGTACACCCGCGCCGACAGACCTGTGAGGAGGCGCTGTCCGAAGGCCATGTGTTGAAGCTCCACCTCCTCGGTGTGACTCGCGATTCCCCAGCTGTCCGCGTAGAAGCGCAGCGAGGTCGTCGCGAACCACCGCGGCGTGATCGCGTGGCGGAGGGCGCCGCCGAGCGCGTGGCGCACCCGCTCCGAGGGGACCGACTCGGTCACACCGAAAGGCACGCTCGCCGCGGCGGGCGAGCCCGGCGCGTACATGCGCACGAAGCGGTACGGGCTCGACTGAAGACCGCTCGACACCTGCGTCTCGTACGCGAGCTGCCCCACCGTGCGAGGTCCGAAGACCCACCCGATCCCCGCGTCGATGCCCCCCGTGTGGAGCGGGCGCCACGTGTCGCGAGACGCGCCGGTGCGCCCGACCTCGTCGGACGAGACCCGCAGGCCCACGTCCGTCGTCAGCTTGCCCGAGAGCCACTCGTGGGAGCCAGATGCCGACACCGAGTGCGACTGGTAGTCTGGCTCCCAGCTCGGCACGTAGCGAGCGCTCAAGCGGGCCTCGGGCTTGGGCCTCCACGTCGTCGCCGCGGTGACCGCTTGCCTGACCTCTGTGTAGCCCCGCGGCGAGGCGGCGGTCATGACATCCACGCTCGCCGCGCTGATCACGTCCACCTCGTAGCCACCCTGCACCTCGAGGGTGTCGCGCACCTCGGCCTTCGCGCTCACCTGTGGCGAGACCACGACGAGGCCGTCGCTCGCGCCGTAGACGGCCACCCAGCCGGCCGCGCGAGTCTGAGCCGAGGAGGCCGCCGGGCTGGCCGCGACGGCGAGACCGCCGAGCGCCAGAGAGAGCGGGATGGTCAGCGACAGCCGCATCCGCCGCCCCTCTCGCCGGTCGCCCCCTGTGAGGTCTCCCTCGCGCCGAGCATGTGCCCCCTCGCGCGAGACTCCTCGGGGCGAGCGTCTGGGCGCATCGGCTCCGAGGCGAGGACGCTGCGCTCCCAGGGCCGCACCGGAGCGCAGGACGAGGCCCCGAGCGCGAACGCGAGCACGCACGCGAACGCGAACGCAGGACGATGTGCGAGGGTCGTCATCGACCGGTCTCCATCCACGCGCGGAGGGTGCGATACGAGCGGTCTGTCGGGCCGTCGAAGACCGCGCCTCCCCCGTGGTAGAGCCCGCCCCCGGCGAGCGGCTTGCGAGCGAGGAGGGCATCGTCGCCGGGCGCGGGGTCCGCGGCCAGCGCGACGCTCGCGCGGTAGTTGTGGTCGAGCTCCTCCGGCGTGAGTGGGCCGGGCAGGTGCAGCTCCTCGGGCACGCGCCGGAACCGGCCCGGGGCGAAGAGCGAGAGGGGGCGCTCCGGCCTCCCGTGGCACGTGGGGTTCGCGCACTGCGACGCGAGGATCGGCTGCACCTCGCGCTCGAACACGGCACGATCGAGGTCCGGCAGGCGCACCCGCTCGAGCGCCGGCGCGCTGCAGGCAGCGAGCAGCGACAGAGCGCACGCGCACGCGCTCCTCACGGTGAGCCCCGGTACGTGGCGCCGAGGTCGATCCACCGCACGAAGACGAGGCGCTCGGAGTCGGATAGCGCAGGAGATCCCGTGCAAGCTGCACCGACCCCAGCGCGCGGAGCTCCGAGCTCGCGGCCGTAGATGCGCTCGGTGAGGTGGCTCGTGAAGGCGCTCGAGCCGGGCTCGTCGACGTAGCGCTTCCCGTTCCCCGAGCCCACGCCAGGCGCGAGGAGGGCCTCGTAGGCGGTGTCGAACCGAGCGGTGGTGCGCGCGGCGAGGTCGAGGCCCCCAGCCGGTGTCGCGCCGCCGTGACAGCCGGCGCACGAGCGAGCGAGCAAGGGCCTCACGTCGCGACGGAAGTCCACCGCGATCGGAGCGTCGCCGACCTTGGTGGGCGGGAGTGGCCGCCGCGGGTCCATGTTGGCGTGCGTCGCGAGGGTCACCGACGCTTGGGTCACGACGTCCGGCACCACCCCGCCGACGCTCGACGCCTGTCCGGAGAGCGCGCCGTGGCAGCCCGCGCAGAGCGTGGGATATAGCTCCGGGGAGACTCCACCGGGGAACACTTGGCCGGGCGCCACGTCGATCCAGCGGTCGTGCTGCGCGCCCACCGCCATGCGCGCAGCGTCGAGCGTCTGCACGCGAAACGGCCTCCCTGCCGGCACCTCCAGGTGGAGCGAGCCCCCCGCGAGGGGCACCTCCGCGAGGATGCGCGCGCGGCCGTGCGCTCCCAGCGAGACGGGGCCCTGGGCGAGATCGTCGGGAGTGGTGGGCACCGCCTCGACGAGGCGCGCGTAGACGAGGTCGGCGCGGAGGGGCTTCGCGCCGCGCGGCTCCAGGTACGACATGATCGCCTCCAGCGTCTCGACGTGTCGGTACGAGAGCGTGCCTGTCTCGCGCGAGGGATCCCACGCCGGCTCGTGCGTCGGATCGTCCTCGAGCGGCCTCGGCGCGATCGGCTCACCGTCGTACATCGCGCCGCCCGGGTCGGTCGCGAGCACCTCACGCTTCGCGATCGCCGGGCGGCCGGTCCGTGGGTCCTCGGACAGCGTGAGCGCGACGAGCGACAGCGAGGGCGACGGGGCGGTGGCGCCAAGATCGAGGGGCCCGTCAGCGTAGCTCACGAGGATCCGTCCGTCCGGCAGCGGCACGGGGTGCCGGTACACGCCCCCCGGCGAGCGCCCCGAAGTGGCCGCGCGCTCGTCGAGCACCGTGAACGCAGCGCGGTAGCCGGGCTCCGAGCTCGACGCCTCGTGGCCGCCCGCGATCTCCGGTCCGAGCTGGCGATCGAAGACGGCGAGCCGGCCACCGCGCCACACGCTCGCGCGGTCGAAGAGCGCCGCGGCGAACCGCCCGTCCGGCATCGCCCGCGCGCCGTAGACGAGCTCGGCGGCCGGCGTGATGCCGTGGTGCACGTGGAGCTCCGGGTCGCCGTGGTACTTCTTGTTCCGGTCGAGCGGCCCCCGGAATACGACGCCCTTCGAGCGGCCACCGAGCCCGCGGAGCACAGTGAAGGAGAGCGTGCCGTACGATTTGCCCGTACCGATGAACGCCGGAGTGGCTTCGGGCGAGGGATCGTGGGTCACGCGCTCGAGAGCTCCGTCGCGGGGGCTCACCGCCCAGATCTCGGTGTCGAGCGCGCCCGTGTCGGCGAGATGGCCCGCGCGCGTCGAGACGAAGTACACACGTCCGTCGGGCCCGTAGGTGGGCTGAACGTTGGCCGCGCGACCGCCGCGAGGCAGCCGCCCGAGGTCGTGCGTGAGCTGCACCAGGCCTGTCCCGTCGACGCGAATCTCGTAGAGGTTGTGGGCGTCCTCTACGCTCCTTCGCATCGCGAACACCACGCGCGTGGCGTCGTGGCTAACGGCAGGGTCGCGCACGTCCGCGGGCCCCTCGGGGTGGGCCGCCGCGGTGAGGCTCCGCAGCGTGCCGCCGGGCACTGGCGGCTCGAGCACCCAGAGGTCCGTCCCCGGAGTGAACGCGTCGTGCTCGAAGGCCGGCGCGGGAGCCACGGGGCCGCGCACGAGCACCACACCGCGGAGGCCGGGAGGCCCGCGGGTCCCGAGCCTCCTCGCGCTCGGCCCCTGCCCAGCCAACGATGGCCCGCACGGTGGGGTCGGAGCCCGGGTCCGGGCCCGACGGGGCGAAGAAGATGCCGTTCCCCCCTCGATGGAGGATGCCACCGCGGTCGAGCGGGAGCGCCTTCCGCACGAGGCGCGACAGCGCGGGATCGCCGGCGAGGAAGAGGTGCATGCGCGCGGCGTGGTAGTTCTTTCGCACCGCCTCGGTGGAGAAGACGAGCGCGCCGTCGAGCTCCATCGGCGGCTCGAACGCCGTGAACGGGGCGACGCTCCCGTGGCAAGGGCCGTTCATGCACTGGCGCGTCGCTAGCGCCGGCAGCACATCGCTCGCGAAGCGACGCTCGTTCGGGGAGAGGTGCGAGCCGCCCTCACCACCTTCGGACTCGGCGGCGATCCACGCGAGGATGCGCTGGTAGTCGGGATCGTCGCGGCGCGCGAAGCTCACGCCCCCCTTGTGGAGCAGACCGCCGGCCCCCTGGGCGAGGGGCTTGCGCAACAGCGTCGAGAGCTCCGCACGCTCCACAGTGTTGATGCGCGCCTTCGCGACCGAATACGCGGCGTCCATGTCCGCGATCCGACCGTCGCTGGTCGTGCGCACGTGAAACTGACTCCAGTTGACCACCTCGCCGCGCGCCTCGGCGCCCGGGGCCACACCGTGGCACGGCGCGCCTAGGCACTGACGCTCGAGCAATGGCGCGACGTCGGCGGCGAAGAGCTCACGCCCGCCCACATGACCGCACGCGCCGAGCCCGGACGCCACCCCCGCTCCCGGCGCGACGACCGCGACGACGGTCACCAGGGCGGTGACCGCGCAGCTCGCCAGCCCTCGCGCGAGCGACGGCCCGCGGCCGCGCGAGGGCGCGGAGCCCCGTTGGCGAAGCACGTCCACCCCTCGGGGTAGCGCGCGCCTCAAGGGGCGCGCGTGATCTAGGTCAACTACGCCTTTGGTGAGCGGCGCCGCTGCGCATCGCGCTCCGTCACCTCCATCGAGCGTCGAGCGTCGCACGGGGCGCCGAGACGGACCGCGAATTCCCGTGCGATCGCCGCACCCCGAGCGTGGCGTGAGCCGGGCGCCGTCGTGCGGGCCGTCGGCGCCGGGCCGTGGCCCTCATGTTAATGATATTGACAGTCCTTTTCATTTAACTAGGGTCGCCCGTCGAGGTGTCGCGTGCCCTACGGAGTCGTCCATGTCATCCACTTGTTCTGCGCGATCCTGTTCATCGGTGTGGTGTTCTTCGAGGTGGTCCTCCTCGAAGGGGTCCGCGGCCGCTTGCCCGCCGAGGTGATGCACCTCTTCGAGGTCGCGCTGATCGCGCGCGCGCGGCGCATCATGCCCTGGGTCGTGGGGACGCTCTTCCTGTCGGGCCTCGCGATGGCGTGGGTGCATCGCGTGGCGCTGTCGGCCCCGGGGGCCTCGGCCTTTGGCCTGTTGCTGACCGTCAAAATCACCCTCGCGCTGAGCGTGCTGGTGCACTTCGTGACCGCGATCCGCTCGGCGACGCAGGGCTGCATGACATCGGGGCGGTTCATGCGGACGCACCTCTCGGTGGCGATCCACATGGCGGCCATCGTGGTGTTGGCGAAGGCGATGTTCTACGTGCGGTGGTAGTTTCGGGCTCGGTCACCACCGCGAGCGCGGCTACGCTTCGACGAAGGCGCCATTTGGATCTGCGAGCTAGGGATGACGGTCACGAAGGTGAGGCGAGGAGTCTGGCTTCTGGCGGCGGTGGTGGTCGCTTGCGAGCAACGCCGTTCTCTGCGCGAGGCAGAGGTGCACTTGGCACGAACGCAAGACGCCGGTGGTCGGCTCGGGCCGGAGCCCGCTCCGTCCCATGCGCCCGGATCCACGCCCTCGACAGGGGTGTTGGCCGAGCCAGGAACCGGAGAGCCCATCGTCCGCTCGAGCGACGGGCGCTGCACACCCGAGCCCCGGGAAGGCACGCCCTGCGCGAAGGGGCAGTCGTGGTGTGTCCTCTCGTGGGGACAGCGTGGTGGACACAGCACAGCGCTTTGGTGCCGAGACGGGCGCTGGCGTCGCGAAGAAGAGGCGAACCTCCCATAGCGGCCCGTCGATAGACGCCGCCGGCCGTCTACTCGACGCGATCGAGCGCGAGCTCGCCTCGCGTGCGGGCGAGCGGCGGCGCTCAGCCGTCCACTTCGACCGTCACGTCGCGACGCGCGAGGTGCTCTCTGACCCAGGCCAGCCTCGAGGCCGAAGGCGGCTCGAGCCCTGCCATCGGAGGCTCGAGGCCGAGGGCCGTGTACTTGTCGAGGTAGAGCGCGTGGTACGGGACCACGCGCAGCGACGTCGCGCCGTGCCGCGCGAGAAAGCGCGCCACCTCGTCCAGGTTCTCGGCGTCGTCGTTCAGGCCGGGCACGAGCGGCATGCGAAACTGCACCGCGGCTCCGTGATCGACGAGGAACGACGCCGCCCTGTGGACGCGCTGGTGGCCCGCGCCGGTGAGCGCCCTGTGACGCCGCTCGTCCATGTGCTTCAGGTCGAGCTGAAAGAGGTCCACGAGCTCGAGCACCGCCGCGAGGTGCGCCTCGGGCACCGCCCCCGAGGTCTGCACGCAGGTGTGCAGGCCGTGGCGCTTCGCCTCCGCGAGGAGCGCCCGCACGGGCCCGAGGTGCAGGAGCGGCTCGCCGCCGCTGACCGTCAGGCCCCCGCCGCTCACCGCGTAGAACTCGCGGTCCTTCAAGACCTCGGCGATGACCGCTTCGGGCGACATGCGGGCCGCGACGTCGCTCTGGAAAGACTCTGGGTTCTGGCACCACGCGCACCGCAGCGAGCAGCCCTCGAGGAACACCGTGGTCCGAATCCCCGGCCCATCGTGGATGGAGAAGCGCTGCACGTCGAAGACCCTGCAGTCGGTCGACGCGCTCACGGACGGAGCTCCGCCCGGCCGATGATGTCGTCCTGGATGCGGCGGCCGAGCCGCGTGAAATACGCGGAGTAGCCGGACACCCTCACCACGAGATCGGCGTAGCGCTCTGGGCGCCGCTGCGCCGCGCGGAGCGTCGCCGTGTCGACTACGCCGAACTGCACCTGGAAGCCCCCCTTGTCGAAGTACCCGCGCACGAGGTGAGCGACGCTCTCGACGCCCTTCTCGGAGCCGAGGATCCCGACCGGCAGGCGCATGTTGAGCGAGCTCCCGTAGCCAATCTGCGTGTGATCGATCCGCGCGAGCGAGTTCAGGGTCGCGGTCGGTCCGCGCCGCTCGGCGCCGTTGCTCGGCGACATGCTGTTCGACAGGGGCTCGCCCGCGAGGCGTCCGTCCGGAGTGGCGGGCTCGAGCGCGCCCTCGTAGACGTTGAGCCCGTAGGAGATGAGGCTCGCCTTGTAGTGGCCGCCGCAGGCCGTCCGTCGGGCGGACACCATCGCGCAGAAGCGCGCGACGATCTGGCGCGCGAGGGCGTCGACCTCCTCGAGATCGTTGCCAAAGCGCGGCCCCCCGAGGAGCAGCCGCCGCAGGTCCTCGCGACCTCGAAAATTGCTCGAGAGCGCCTCGCACAGCTCGCCCATCGTGACGAGCTTGCGCTCGAACACGAACGCGCGGATCGCGGCCAGCGAGTCCACCGCGGTGCCCAGGCCGCCGCCGCCGACCGACCCGAAGTTGTAGCGAGCGCCCCCCTCCGTCATGTCCTTCGCGTGCTGGATACAGCCGTCGATCGTGCTGGAAATGAGCGGGTTGTGGAATCGCTCGGCCCAGATCGCGTCGCGCAGCTGGGTCGCCTCCGTGACCCAGCCCACGAGCGCTTCGAGCTGCGTGTAGAATGCATTAAGTACCTCCCCGAAGCCCGTCATGCGGGCGGGGTCGCCGGTGTCGGTCCCGTCTTGATTGCCGAAGAACGTGGTCCGTCCGCGGTTCAAGACCAGGTCGAGTGCCGTCGGGAAGTAGACCTTCGAGCCGCCCGTCGCTCCGTACGTGTCGGCGTTGCCGCTCGGTTCGACGCACCCAACGAGGCAGTACTCGCGCGCCGCCTCGACCGCGTAGCCGTCGCGGACCATCGCGGCGATGGCCGTCTCGTCGTTCAGAAAGGCGGGCGCGCCGGTCTCGCGATGGATCGCGACGACGCGACGGGTGAAGTCCGCCGGGCTCTTCTTCGAGACGCGGAACGACGCGGTCGTGGCGAGCTTCGTGTTCGTGATGGCCTCGATGAAGAGGTAAGTAAGCTCGTTGGTCGCGTCGTTCCCGGCCGCATCGACCCCGCCGAGGGTGACGTTCTCGACGTCCGAGCCGAGGTGGTTCAGCTTGACGCCCCCGATGTTGGGCCAAATGACGACGTTGTCGTTCAGCTTGATCACGAGCTCCTCCAGGAGCCGGAGCGCGTGCGCCTGCGTGAGGACTCCGCGAGCGAGGTCGGCCTCGAAGTAGGGGAAGAGGAGCTGGTCCACGCGGCCCGGGGTGATGCCGCTCCCCGCGCCGTAGCTGATGATCGCGGCGTTCTGGGTGAACCAGAGCGACTGGACCGCCTCGACGAACGTGCGAGGCGGCAGCCACGGCACGCGCGAGCACGTCGCGGCGATGACCTCGAGCTCCGCGCGACGCTCGAGGTCGGCCGTGCGCGCCGCCTCGAGCCGCGCGGCCTCCGCGAAGCGCTCCGAGAAGCCGCGCATCGCGTCGCAGGTGAGCTCGACGCTCTCGAGGAACGCGCGCTCGCGGGCCGTCTCCACGCTCGCTCGGCGCCCGCGGGCCTCGGCCTGGATGCCGGAGAAGCCGCGCGCGAGGACGTTCTTGTGGCCAAGCACGATGTGCGCCTGCGTGTCGGTGCAGCGGCCGCGCCCCTTCAGGTTGTCACCGGCGCCTGCCCGCACCGCGCGCGCGAGCCCCGGCAGGCGCGCGGCGAGGCGCCCCGCCCGCGCGGCGCGCTCCGCGAGGCCACGTGGAGCGCGGTCGCCCTCCTCGTCCACGACGAGCCGGAGGAGCGGTCGTACGCCGAAGGCGCGGACCTTGCGCCGGAGCTCTCGAGGAGACAGCGCGAGCTCGCTCGAGAGGCCCCGCGCACGCAACGCCGCGATCTTGGCGTCACGCACGGTCTTACCCCTCCAATACGGGATGATGTCGTCGAAGAGCACCCGCTCGTCGGCCGGGTCGATGCGATAGCCGAAGGCGAGCAGCTCGTCGAAGAGGTGCTCGAAGATGAACGTGAAGTCCCCACGCTCCGGGGCGAGCGGAGGGGCCACGACCTTCGACGCGCGGTTGCCCACGAGCAGCTCCTCGGGCTCGATGCGGACGGTCATCCTCTCGAAGACCCGGCCCAGCGCGCGCGCGGCGCGCAGCGAGGGAGACAGCCCGGGCGTCTCGCGGTGCGAGTCGGTGAAATGCTTCGCGCGCTCGATGCAGAGCCAGTGCGATGCGGTCAGGAGCCGCGCTTTTTGCGCGGCGTTCTTGGGGTGGAGCGTGCCCATGTCTTGCCTCGTTCCTCTGGCTTCGGGGTGCCTCTCATCTCGCGAAACAGGAGCGCGACCACGTGGCGAACGTGGCGCTTGCGCGCGTCGAGCGCCGCGGGCGAGAAGGGGTCTTCGCCCGTGATGCGCTCGAGCACTCTGCCGTACGTGAAGTACGTGACCACCATCCCGTAGACGGTCGTCAGCACGTGCACGAGGTCGAGGGTCGGCGGGGAGTCGGGAGCGACCTCCCCGAGCCACGCCGAGCCGAGGCGGAAGACGGGCAGCGTGCGCAGGACGATCCGCTCGACGTGCCGACCACCCGCGACCTCGCGCTGCACGATGCTGCAGAACGTGCGGTTCTGGGCGAGGAAGTCAGCGTAGGCGTCGACGACGTGCTCAGCCTGCTCCTGGGGATCGCCGCGCTGCGCGAGGCCCTCGGCGAGCGTCGCCCCGAGGCGGTCGTAATACCCCTCGAGCAAGGTCTCGAGCAGCTCGTCCTTGCTCCCAAAGTGGTAGTGGATGAGCGCCTTGTTGACGCCAGAGGCCTCGGCGATGTCACGCGTGGTCGTCGCGTCGAAGCCAAGCACGCCAAACAACCGATCGGTCGCGGCGAGGATCTTCTCCCGGGTCTCGTCTGGCCTCACGTGTGACCGCCTTCCGTTAGGCATATGGTTTAGGCGATCGCCCAAATTCGTCAAGAAGAAATCTGCTTGGCCGCGAAGCTGTGGCCGATCGTGGCCCGAGGGCGCTCGGGACCACTCAGGGGACGCAGCGAGGCCGTCTCGCGCCCTTGCCCAGCTCGCCCCTCACGAGGGCGCGGGCGTCACTAGCTCCGGGAAGCGCTCCTCCAGGAAGCGGTTCGCCAGCACGCGCCTGGGATCGTAAAGATCCTTCAGCGCCCGCAGCTCACCCAGCACCCCCGCGTACATGTCGCGCAGCACACCGCGCGTCGCGCACACGGTCTTGCCGAGGTGGACGCGACCGCCCACCGCGAGGCACGCGTGGGACAGCTCACGCAGCGCGTCCTCCCGGAGAGGCAGATCGCCCCGACTGCGCGTCTCGAACGCGAGGGTGACGGCGAACCCGTCGAGGCCGCGGCTCGCCGAGAGCAGCGCGTCGTCGCCCGGGATGTAGAGCACATCGAACAAGAGAGGCACGAGCTCTCGCGCGTCGAGCAGCTCGTGCGCGTCGCTGAGGAACTCGCGGAGCACCTCCGGCGAAAAAGGGATCACGTAGGTCTGCTGGAGCGTGAACGTCGTCATGCCGAGGCGGCGCTCGAGCGTCCGCGTGCGGACGTTGCCGTCCATGAAGAACGTGTACCCGAGGAGATCGTCGAGGTACGGCGCCTCGTCGAACATCTCGTAGGTGGCCCACCAGAACAGCGCGCCGGTGTGGCGGCCGCGCGCGGTCCACTCGGCGAGGAACCTGAGCGGATGCGCGGGCACGTGCTGGAGCATCGGCCTTAGCGCCTCGGAGCGCACGTAGCGCGACTCGAAGACGAGGCCGCGCGGCGCTCCGCCAGGGCACACGACGCCGTAGAAGGCCGTGGGGTCGGCGGGGGAGCCGCTCGCGGCGCCCGCGGCCGCGCGCTCGAAGAACCCGCGCGCGATGTCGTGGAGCGCGTGGGTGGTGTTCGCGCCGAGGCGGCCGGCGCGCGCCGCCGGGCGGGGGGCGTGCTCGGCCAGCGGGTGCACGAACGACCGAAGATCGCCGCACTTCTTCACGAGGGTGCTGACGCGGAGGGGCGTACGCGGGAACCCGGGCGCCGGCGGGCGCCACACCGCGTACGTGAGGCGCACGATGACGCCGAGATAGCCGAAGCCGCCGATGACGGCGTGGAACAGCGCGCGGTCGGCCGCGCTCGGCGAGTCGCGAGAGACGTCGTGCAGCGCGCCGTCGAGGGTGAGCACGCGCACCTCCCGAATGAACCGCGACTCCTTCCCGATGCTCGAGCTGAAGCGAGAGATGCAGTCGGACGAGGCGGTGCCCCCGGCGGTGGCGCGGCTGGTGCTCACGGCGACGAACGGCACGAGGCCTACCGACTCGAGCGCGCGCGCGATGTCGCCCCAGCGCGCCCCCGCGCCGACGGTGACCGTGGGCGCGTCGGGGTCGTCGTGGACCACGATGTCGTCCAGGCGATCGAGGAAGAGCACGACGTCGTCGTTCAGCGACTGCGCGTCGAGCGAGCAGCCCCCCGCGCGGAACGTGAGGCGACGCTCGCCGGAGGCGGAGAGCCCGGCGAGCAGCACGCGGAGCTCGTGCACCGTCGCCGGGTGGTACACCTCGCTGCGTGAGCGCGAGACCTCGCCGTAGCTGTGCAGGTCGACATGGAACAGCCGAGGGTCGGGCGCGCGGCGAGGTTTCCGTGGTGGCGTCGCCATCGCGGGGGGACTGTAGCAGTCGGCCCCTGCTAGGCTGCGCCAATGTTCTCAGGAAAGCGCGAGCGCGTCGCCGTGGTGGGCGGCGGCGCGGCGGGGCTCGGGGCGGCGTGGCGCTTGGCCGAAAAGTACGAGGTGACGATCTACGAGGCCGAGGCAGAGCTCGGCGGGAACGCCTACGCGCACACCTTCGACGACACCGATGTGCAGGTCGACATGGGCGTGATGATCACGCTGCCGTGGGCTTACCCGAACCTCTATTGCATGTTTCAGAAATACGGTATCGAGACCCGCGCGGCCGCCGCGACGCTGCTCGTCTCCTTTCCCGACCCCGAAGACCCGACGAAGGAGCTCACCTGGAGCACCGACTCGCCCGTGCCCGGCGCGGGCTTCTTCGGCGAGTACCTGGAGGCCGAGGCGAGCCGCTTCGAGCAGATGATGTTCGAGATCGCGGCGTTGCCGCTGAACGAGCAAATGTTGCCGATCGCGCGCTTCCTCGACGCCCCTTACCCCGGCGTCCCGCACTCGGGACGCTACACGCCGCGCTTCCTCACGCAGGGGCTCTGTCCGCTGCTGTCGCTCTTCCTCGTCACGCGCGACAGCCTGCTGCGCACGCCGGCGTGGTCGCTCTCGATGATGTTCCGCTTCGGGACCCTCTCGTTCTTCAGCCCCACGACCTGGCGCACGATCACGGGTGGCACGCGCGAGTACATCGCGCGGCTCACGCGGTCGTTCCGCGCGCGGCGGCTCGTGTCCACGAAGGTGGTGGGCGTGAAGCGCTCGGGCCGCGAGGTGCGAGTGCGCGACGAGCGCGGGGGCGAAGAGGTCTACGACCACGTCGTGCTGGCGACGGCCGCGAACGTCGCGCTCCGCCTGCTCGGCGAAGGCGCGAGCGCCGACGAGCGGCGGGTCCTTGGAATGTACACCTATCAGCCCGCGGTCGCGTACCTGCACGCCGACCCCTCGCTGCTCTCGGCGCGCTTCGGCCCCGGCTTCTTCTTCCAGTACCGCTCGGAGAACCCGACGCCCGGCCCCGCCCTGGACGGCGTCATGACCTACAGCATGAAGGACGCCGCCGGCCTCCAGGGCTACGACGGCCCCGTGCTCGTGTCGGTCTTCTCCGAGCGCCCCCCCAAGGAGCCGACTCCGTGCTTCGCGCGCCGCGAGTTCTCCCACCTCATCGCCGACGACGTCGCCCTGAAGGCGCGCATGGAGATGCACAAGCTCCAAGGGCACGACCGCACCTGGTTCTGTGGGGACTACACCACATTCAGCAGCCACGAGGACGCCTTCACGTCAGGCATGGTCATCGGGGAAGCCTTTGGAGTGGACTACCCTTTCCGCGAGCACCCGGCGGCGCTGTTTCGCTATACCCAGAACCGCGTCATGATGATGCCGCGGCTCGGCGTGCGCACGCGAGTGGGCCTCGGCGTGCGGCTCGAGCTGCTCCGCGACACGCTCGCCGTGGCGTGGCCCCAGCTACGAGCGAAGCTTCGCCCGCGGCGCCACGACGGCGGCGCCGTGGTCGAGATCTGACCGCGCTGCGCGCTACTGCACCGCCGTCGAGATGGCATGAAGGACTGCGAGCGAGCTTTCGGGAGGTCGCCACTTCGATCGGCACGGGCTGCGTTGCGCGCCTCCGGTGCCTGCTCACCTACAAAGGCACAAAAGTAGGCTCCGAGGGCTCCTCGGATCGCGCCTTGGCGGGCCGGGCGCGGACGACGCCGGGCCTCGGTCCGTAAATCAACAGGCTGCTAGCGAGTACCTCTTCCAGTTTTGGGCTACGTTCGCGAGCGGGCCGACGCCCCACGTCGTCAGCGCGGCAGGATTCGAACCTGCGGTCTTCGGCTCCCCGAGCCGACGCTTTGGCCACTAAGCTACGCGCTGAGGCGGCCCTGTTTTACGTCTGGGCCCGGTGCAGACACACGCCGCGCGAGAGCGCGACGAGGCAACCCCAAGACGGCGCGAAGCCGCGCTCACGCGACGCTCGCCTGATCGTCCACCAGGTGAGGGCAGTAGTCTCTCCACAAGGGAGGGACACCCTTCTCCGCGCGGAGGAACGGCGTGTGCGGCAGAGAGGTCGGCCGAAAGGGCCTCCGGAGAAGCTTCAGGCCGGCCTCGTCGGGAGTGCGGCTCCCCTTACGAAGGTTGCAGGCGTAGCAGGAGGTGACGATGTTCTCCCACCCCGTCTTGCCTCCGCGAACGCGGGGCACGACGTGGTCGTAGTTGAGGTCATCCATCGCCCTGCGGACACCGCAGTACTGGCAGCGAAAACCGTCTCGAGTGAAGACGTTCAGCCGGGAGAATCGCACCTTTCGCTTGGTCGACACGTTCCCTCGCGTGAGGCGCACGACGGCCGGCGTGCGCAGCGTGAGCGACGGCGCGACGATCGGCTCTTCGTACTCTTCGAGCACCTCGACCTTGCCGAGCGTGAGGAGCACGACGGCGCGCTGCCAGGTGATCACGCGGTGAGGGGCCATCCACGGGGTGGCGTGAGGGTTCGCGTCGACATGGGGCTATCTCTTTCGTTGGAGTGGTGGGCACGGTGGGTCTGAGCTCCGGGTGGTTCGGCATGGTGTCTCCGGGCAGGCAGCGCGTCGTTCGCGCGACGATCCGTGCTGTTGTGTGGGCGTGTGGGTGTGTGTGGGGTTGGCGAGCGAGGAAGCGAGTACCGACGGTCCGATTCGAACGGACACTGTTCACAGTCTGGGCGTGCTGCCTCCTTCCAGTTGGGCTACGTCGGCGAGGTCGCACCTGGGTGCGCGGTCTGAGCAGCGCGATTCGGACGCATCCTCGGTCCCGAACCGAGTGCTCTGCCAGGTTGAGCTATGTCCAGAGAAGGCGCTGAGCGCCGAAACGTGGCCGACAAGAAGACGGAGACATTCGCGGGCTCGCGCACGCGCTCTCGGGGTTTGAACCCGATCGACCTCGCGGTCTTTACCTGGAGTCCCAGTCGCATTCGGCGCATTCGGCGCATTCGGCGCATTCGGCGCATTCGGCGCATTCGGTGCATTCGGCGCATTCGGCACGTTCGAGCGGTGACCGGGGATCGCACCCGGGTCCCGAGGGTGGCGCCCTCGCGTTCTACTACTGAACTATCACCGCGAAGAAGGAGGGAGCGGTCGGTTCGTCGACGAGGATTACGGCGACATTCCGGTCCCGGTAGGCGCGTGTGCACCCGTGGGCGTCCGGATCCCTTGGAGTCGCCGCGGCATTCGACGAATGACGCTCATGAAGAGAGCAGAAGACGGCAGCGAGTCGTGTGAAGACACTGTGGTTAGGGTGTAGTCCTCACGGCATCTGCCGTGGAGCCCCCGCTCGGAGTCGAACCGAGCCGCCGAGCTTCGGAGGCTCGGATCCGCTATCCGGCGGGACGGGGGCGAGCGAGACGAGAGCGAGCAGGCGAGAGCCCCGCAGGATTCGACCCCGGATCCTCGCTTTGAAGGCGGCGCCCTTCCGTTGGGCAAGTAGGGCGAACGAGACTGAGCGCGAAGAGAACCGGGGGAATCAAACCCTCGCGCGCGGAGTTGCAATCCGCGCTCTTCTTCAGGAGAGCCGGCTCGACAGAGCGGGAAGCGGGCTCGAACCCGCATCGCCAGGATGGCAGCCGGGTGGAAGGCCGAGGTCTCGCCGTTGGACGATACTCGCGGAACAGGCGAGGCCGAAGCCTGGCAGAACGGGAAGAAGAGCCGCGCGGTGGGGGCCACGTGGGCGCCTCGTACGGGAGTCGAACCGTCTCGCCCCGTAGACGCGGGACTGCGACGCCGGTCGCATCACAGGGCGTGAGGCCGACCGAGCGACGCCCGGTCGGGCTGGAGGGGTGGCTGGCGGTGGAGTTGGGCGGTGGAGTTGAACAGTGGAAGTGAGCAGTGGAGTTGGGCAGTGGAGGTGAGCAGTGGAGGTGAGCAGTGGAGGTGAGCAGTGGAGTTGGGCAGTGGAGGTGAGCAGTGGAGTTGGGCGGTGGAGGTGGGCAGTGGAGTTGAGCAGTGGAGGTGAGCAGTGGAGGTGAGCAGTGGAGTTGAGCAGTGGAGTTGGGCAGTGGAGTGGGTGTCGGTCGCGACCGAGCGTGGGCTCGCGTCGCGGTTCATGGGAGGAGGTCTTCAAGGAGCGAGCGCGCCGAGCGGCGCGGAGTGCGGAGAGCGCGCAGCGCCGTGCGCCCGCTCCTGGGAGCAGGTGGGGACGCCGTGCGTGCGTGTGTGGGTCTGGAGGATTCGAACCCTCGCCTCCTCGGTCAAGAGCCGAGTGCGCTGCCGTTACGCCACGGACCCGTGCGCGAGGTGCGCGAGATGCGCTCCGGACGCGCGAGAGGCCGCCGGAGGGGGCCCCGGCGGCCTCGGTGGCCGTACAGGGAGGGGGAGGTCAGGGGAGATCGCACGCCGGGCGCCCGTCACATGGCGCGGGACCCCGGCCTCGCGAGGGCAGGGAGGCGGACACCGGCGTGAAGAGCTGAAAAAATGGGATTTGAAACATGGAAAGTATCCTGTTTGAAACCGTGAATGAGCGCGAGAATTAGAAGGAGTGAGCGCCCGGCGAGAGCGGGCCGCGTAGACGATCGTCTTCATCGAAGGCGAGGCGGAAGGAGGTGAAGGAGAGCGAGGCGGGAGGCGGAGAGGCGGAGAGGGAACCGGGCGAGAGGAACGGGGCAAGGGACCTCTGTCTGTGCGAGAGGGAGGGCGGCGAACGCGAAGAAGGCCGCCTGGGGAGGCTCCCTAGGCGGCCTCGATGAGTTCGTCCGTGACGACTCGAGATACCTCTAGGGATCGTTCTCCGGCAGGCGGAGAGCGACAAGATCCAACGCGCGACCTGGCTTGGGCGCGTCTACCGATCCGCACGCCGCACACCCAAGACGGGCGGCGTCGCTCGCGAAGAGCTGCCGGTCGGCTTTGGCGTTGTGGAGGTGCGTGGTGTTCATGGTCGTGCACGTGACGCCCCGTGGCGCGGGGCCGTCGTGTCCTCGGAAGGGGCGTGGCGTCGTCGACGAAGCGCGACGATGAAAGAACTTATGACCCCTGCTTCGGGAGGCGTCAAGAAGAAATCGAAAAAAACATTCGCGCTAGCGTTCGGTCGCGGCTGCGGGTCGACCTGGAATCAATCAAGGTAAGGGCGATCGCGCGTCGCGCGGCGGCGCCGCGCGGGCGGCGAAGCGTTGCGGGCGTCGCGTCGCGTCCCTAGCTTCGCGCGATGCTCACACCCCAGGGCCGCGCGCGCGGCCTTCGCCGCGAGCGCGTGCTCGCGTGTCCGCGGTTCGACGGCGCGGCCTTCCGGAACATCGTCGCCGCCCAGACCGACGCCGGCGCGATCGAGGCCCTCGCGCAGCGGCCGCGCGCCGCACGCGGCGACGTGCTCCGCGAGTACCTGAGCGGCGGAGTGCGCCGCACGCCGCGCGGCGCGATCCCGGTCTTGCGACCTCACGCGGCGTGGGCGGAGGCGCCGGCCACGGGGCTCCGCGCGACCTGGCTTGGGCACTCCACGGTGCTGCTCGAGCTCGACGGCGTGCGGGTGCTGACCGATCCGGTCTGGGCGGGGCGCGCCTCCCCCGTGTCGTTCGCCGGGCCGAAGCGCTTCCACGCCGCGCCCGCGTCGATCGCTGAGCTGCCGCCGCTGGACGCGGTGCTGCTGTCCCACGATCACTACGACCACCTCGACCGCGAGGCCGTCCTCGCGCTCGCGCGGACGGGCACGTCGTTCTTCACGTCGCTCGGCGTGGGCGAGCGGCTCGAGGCGTGGGGCGTCCCGCACGACCGCGTCGTCGAGCTCGACTGGTGGGAGAGCGTGGAGGTGCGCGGCGTGCGCGTCACCGCGGCGCCTTCGAGGCGTTTCTCCGGGCGCAGCCTGCTCGATCGGAACCGCACGGCGTGGTCGTCGTTCCACGTGCGAGGCCGCGGCACGCGGTGTTCTTCAGCGGCGACACGGGCCTCACCGCCGAGTACGCGGACATACGCAGCCGCCTCGGACCGGTCGATCTGGTCATGCTGGAGGTCGGCGTTTCACCCCGCGTGGGGCGACATCCACCTGGGGCCGGACAACGCTCTCGAGGCGCACGCGCTGCTCGGCGGCGGCGCGCTGCTCCCCGTGCACTGGGGCACGTTCAAGCTCGCCCTCCACGCGTGGGACGAGCCGGCCGAGACGCTGCTCGCGCGCGCCCCCGGGCTCGGCGTGCCGCTCGTGATGCCGCGCGTGGGCGAAGCCGTCGAGCCGGCCCACGCGCTGGAGGCGCCCGTCGCGCCGTGGTGGCGGGCGGTCGACGAGGCGCGCGGCACGCTCCCCGCGGACCTCGCGCTGGAGCCGGACGGCGTCGAGCCCTGAAGGCTCGGATCCGCGCGCTGGACACGCGTGGAGCGCGCGTGCGAGGAGAAGAACGATGAACAACGGGTTTTGGGAAGAGCGGTATCGCGCCGAGGCCTACGCGTATGGCAAAGAGCCCAACGACTTTCTGCGGGCCGAGGCGGGCCGCATCCCCGCCGGCCGGGTGCTGTGTCTCGCCGAGGGCGAGGGACGCAACGCGGCCTATCTGGCGGGGCTAGGCCATGACGTGACGGCCGTCGACTTCTCGCCGGAGGGCCTCCAAGGCCCGGCGCTTGGCCGCCGAGCGGGGCGTCTCGCTCACCACGGTTCACGCCGATCTCGCGGCGTACGGGCTCGCCGCGGCGCGTACGCGGGCGTCGTCGCCACCTTCGCCCACCTGCCGCTGGAGGTGCGCCTGCGGGTCCACGGGTGGGTGCATGAGGCGCTCCGTGAGGGGGGCGTGTTCGTCCTCGAGGCCTATTCGCCGCGCCAGCTCGCTTACGACACGGGGGGCCCGCGAGACGCGGCGCTCTGCATGACCCTCGAGCGGCTCACGGTGGAGCTCACGCCGGGGGGAGTCATCGTGGGGCGGAGATCAGGAGCGCGAGATCCACGAAGGCCTCTATCACAAGGGACCGAGCGCGACCGTGCAGGTGGTCGCGGTCCGCCGAGACTCGACGAAGCTCGGGCACCTGTCCGGGTGACGGACGTCCGCGGCGTGCCTACTGCGGGCGCACCACGAGCCGCGAGGGCTCGCGGCCGAGCCCCACGACCTCCGCCGCGACCGCGCCGGCAGGTGCGCGCGGGACCCACAGCTCCCCGCCCGGCAGGTGATCGTACGGAAAATACCGCACGACGGCGCCGGCGCGCGGCGTCCCGTCGGGGCCGAGCCGCGCCCCGGTGGGGCCCAGCCACGCGAGCGCGTGCGCCTCGCCGCGCGCGAGCTCCCACGAGCGTGACGACACGCCCTTGGGGGTGATGACCCCGGTGGCCTCGACCAGGTAGCCGTCGTACTCGTCGGCCTCCGCCGCGCCCGGCGAGCGCCCGGCGAGCAGCTCGTGATCGCTGCGCACGCGCTCGAGCAGCTTCGCGTAGTGGAAGTCGCTGATCCAGCTAGGACGGCAATAGGCCATCAGGTCCTTCGGTGGCTCGGCCCCGCCCGGATCGACCAGCTTCTTCGTGATGAGGTTGTAGCCCCAGACACCAATCTTCGCGCCGGCGTGGTCCGCGTCGCTGGGGTACTCCGGATCGGGCCCGCCCGCGCCGCCGCACGGCGCGTGGCGAAGGTTGTGCGCGTGGCCTATCTCGTGGGCGGCCGTCTCGGCCGACTTGTCGCCCCGCCCGCCTTCGCCGCCGAACCCGACGCCGACGCTGTGCGCCGCGCCCGTGGGGCTGAGCCCCGTCGTGCACCCGCCGCGACAGAAGGCGTCGAACGTGTCGGCGGGGTTCACTGCCCCGTAGTAGTACACGTTGTTTGGCGGGTTCTCGCTGCGGCGCAGCTGGCCTATCGCGGCGAGCAGTTCGCTCAGGCCCTTCCCGCTGGCCGCGACGGGCTCCGACCACACGAACGGCGCGTGCACGGTGACCTCGACGCGCGGACGGGTAGAGCTTGTACAACATCTCGCGGTAGCGCCGGACCTGCTCGTCGGTCGTGTCGGGCAGACGGCCCGAGCCGTCGGCGCGGTATTCGACGGGCACGAGGGTGACCCGGAGCGACTCCCCGGCGCCGCGTGCGCCGAGCGGCGCGAGCGCGCCGTCCTGGGGAAAGCGTGCGGGCGACGGCGCGGCGCTGGGCGGCGTCCCGCCGGCCTCGTTCAGGACCACGACGTACCGCGCCTCCTGCTGGAGGAACGCGCCCGGAATGGGCACGTTGAGAGTGGACTCGAGGTCGGCCTCGGTGGAGGCGCCGCTCACCGTCTTGGTCGCCGAGAGCAACTTCGTGAAGGTCCCTGTCGGCGACTCGGTGACGAGCTTGAGCCGGGCAGTCACTGGCTTCGCGCTCCAGCCTGCTTCCGGCTTGACGTAGACTCGGAGCAGCGCGTCGCGGCCCGCCACGAGGGGGACGCGCCCGCTCGGCGCGGCGGCGCCTGCGTTCGCCAGCGGGAACTTGAGCGACTGGAACATCGCCACTTCGGCGATCGCGATGCCGGTCGCGATCGGCTCGGAGAGGCTCGTAGGATCGGCGGGACCGCCCGCGGGCTCGCCCTCGCTGCTGCAGGCTGCGAGCGCGACGAGACACATCAGACCTATTTTGCGGCGCATCTCAGCCTCCTTCTCGGCCTGGGGGGGGCGGGCCGCCGTCGGTGCGCCCGAGGCAGCGGCGCATCTCGCGGCACTCCTCGGCCGAGTAGAGGAAGAGCGCGCACGGGTCGGAGACCTCCTTGCGGCGGCACGTCTCCCAGTCGGTGACCGTGGCCGTGTCGCACGCGTCGAGGTACGCCTCGAGGCAGGCAGCCTGGTCGCGCAGAGTGGAGACCGAGAGGCCGCCCTCGCACGCCGTGACCTTGCCGTAGCCGCCTCCGATCGCCGCCGTCCAGTCGCAGAGCTGCTTTCGCTCGTCGAGGGTGAGGTCGGCGAGGAAGCGGGCGTTACGGCGCACCTCGGGATCGCCGGCGTCCACCCCGGACGTGGAGGGCACGGCGGCGGCAGGGCCGCCGGGCTCGGTCGTGCCGCTCGAGCAGGCCGCGAGCGCCCCACACGCCGCCGACGAGGCAGCGAAGAGGAGGGCGAAGAGGCGCCGCGCGCGCCAGTGACGAGCCTCTCGCGGTAGCCGCATACGCTCTCGTTATCAGGCTCGCGTCTGGCGCGCCACGACGTCCTTCGCGCGGGACGCCGTCACACGTCGTCCTCGGTCGCGGGCCGAAAGAGGTTCAAGGGGACGCTGAGGTAGCGGCGCCCGTTGGCGTGCGCGGGCGGGAGACGTCCGCCGTTGACGTTGAGCTGCACGCTCGGGAAGAGCAGCCTCGGGGGAGCGAGGGTGGCGTCGCGCGACTCGCGAAGGTGAACGAACTGCGCCCGCGATGTGTCCTGTCGGATGTGCACGTTGTGGGCTCTCGACGCACCGATGGTCGTCTCGAAGCGGAGCTCTCGCCCCCCGGGCTGGTAGTCGTGCCCCACGAACACCCGGGTCTCGTCCGGCAAGGCGTAGAGGCGCTCGTGCACCGAGGTGTAGAGGGCGCTCGCGCTGCCGGCGGGGAAGTCGCAGCGGCCGGTGCCGTAGTCCTCTACGAACAGCGCGTCGCCGGTGAAGACCGCGTCGCCGACGAGGAACGACACACACGCCGGCGTGTGGCCGGGGGTCTCCAGGACGCCGACGGAGAGCGAGCCGGCCTCGAGGCGCTCTCCCTCGGTGACGAGTCTGTCGAACTGGCTGCCGTCGATCGCGAAGGCGTCACCGAGGTCGAACACCCCCCGGAACGTGCGCTGCACCTCGGTGATGCGCGCGCCCACGACGACCTGGGCGCCGAGGCGCTTTCGGAGCACGGCCCCGCCCGAGACGTGGTCGGCGTGCGCGTGGGTCTCGAGCGCGAAGTGCACGCGGAGACCGTGCTGGGCTACGAACGCGCCGAGCGCGTCGAGCGACGTCGTGCTCGTCGCCGCCGCGCCGGCGTCGTAGTCGAGCACCGGGTCGATGACGACGGCGTCGCGGGTCGCCTCGTCGTAGACGACATAGGTGAGGGTGTACGTGGCGGGATCGAACAGCGCGTGGACCTTCATGGTCGCCTCCGTGCGTGAGAGCCGGTACCCCGCGCGAACGGTTCGAGCGGCGAGCGTTCGAGCGTTCGACCCCGCAGTAGCGGGCGCGCGCGGGGCTCGTGTAGGCTCGTGCGCGATGAGCATCCCCATGGGCTACCGGCGACTCGGGCAGGCAGGCGTGAAGGTGAGCGAGCTCTCGTTCGGCTCGTGGGTCACCTACGGCAAACAGGTCGACGTCGACGCGGCCGTGGAATGTATGAAGACTGCCTACGACGCGGGCGTGAACTTCTTCGACAACGCCGAGGTGTACTCCCGCGGCGGCTCGGAGGAGGTCATGGGCGCGGCCCTGAAGCGGCTCGGCTTCCGACGGGGGAGCTACCTCGTCTCCACCAAGTTCTACTGGGGTCTCCACGACGGCCCGAACGAGAAGAACACCCTCAATCGCAAGTACCTTCGGGAGGCGATCGACGGGTCGCTCGCCCGGCTCGGGCTCGACTATGTCGACGTCGCGTACTGCCACCGCCCCGATCCCGAGACCCCCATCGCCGAGACCGTACAGGCGATGCACGACATGGTGACCGCCGGGAAGGCGCTCTACTGGGGAACGTCCGAGTGGAGCGCCGAGGAGATCCGCGAGGCGCACCGGGTTGCCCAGCAACGCCACCTGCACCGACCGGTCGTCGAGCAGCCCGAGTATAACCTGCTCCACCGGAGGCGCGTGGAGGTCGAATACGGGCCGCTCTACGATGAGGTTGGCCTCGGCACCACCACGTGGAGCCCCCTCGCGTCGGGCCTGCTGACAGGCAAGTACCAGCAGGGAATTCCGGCGGACAGCCGCGCGGCGCTGAAGGGCTACTCGTGGCTCGAGCCCCAGGTCACGAAGCCCGAGCGCCTCGCGGCGGTGGACCGGCTGCGGCCGATCGCCGAGGGGCTCGGGTGCACCCTCGCCCAGCTCGCGATCGCCTGGTGCCTGAAGAACCCGCGCGTGAGCACGGTCATTCTGGGCGCGAGCCGGGTCTCGCAGCTGACCGAGAACCTCCGCGCGCTCGCGATCGCGCCCAAGCTCACGGCAGAGCTGATGGCGCAGATCGACGAAGCGACAGCGCGCGGCGATCTCGGCTGAAGCGAGCTACCGCGCTCCGTGACAGTGCACGGACGCACGACCGATTCCGAAAACGAAACCCTCCCGCCCGTCGCCCCTAACCCCCGGAACCTTGTCGCGTGCGGTTGGCCCGCTCGTTGCAACTGCCCTTTCAGGCAAGCGCCGGTCGGTCATCCCCCCATCCGGTCGGCGCATGCCGCCTCTACTTCTCTCCTGCGCAAACCCTCCCTGCGCGAGGAGGACCGCCCCACACGGACATCCCCCCGTGTGGGGCTTTTCTTTCCGTGACCTTGTCGCGCGTCGCCGGGCGTCGCCCGTCGTTCACGGAACCCGCGCGATCCCGAATTTTCGGGTTTGCGCACGCGGCACGCGGGTTGCTATGCCGCGGGTGCATTGCGTTCCCGCCTCCCCCAGCGACCTGTCGGTCTCGGCCTCGCGCTCTTCAGCGCGCTCTGGCTCGCCGCGGGCCTCGGTGCGGGGTCGGCGCGGGCCGACGAGCCCCATCGCGCCCCCCCTAAGCCGGATTTCACCCCGCCCACGGAGTACTTCCCCGCCGGCACCTGGGCGGCGGGCTTCGCGGGCAGCGCGCTGTCCACGGAGCGCAGCGCCCGCTCGGCCAGCACGACCAGCCTCCGCGCCTCACGCTACGGCGTCACCTCACGAAACGGCTACTTTCTCGCCAAGCGGTTCATCGTCGGCTTGCGCCTCGCGTACGAGGTCGAGATCCGTCGCGACACGACGGGCGAGGGCAACAACACCCGCACCGTCTCCGAGGGCTCGGAGGAGACCTTCTCGCTCGGCCCGTGGTTTCGGTACTACGTGCCCATGTCCGACGGCTGGGCCATCTTCGGCGAGGCCGACTGGGGCTACACCGCGTTCTATTCTCGCGAGGAGAGCGCGCTCGACACCCGTGTCCCGCTGACCGCGACCGCCAAGGGCATCGCGCTCGGCGGCGGCGCCGGGTTCACCTACTTTCTCGCGCGCGGCATCGCGTTCGACGTCGTCGGGAAGGCCCAGCTCGCGCGGCTCACCGGCCGCGAGAACGACCGAGCCATTCGCTTCAACTCGACCGAGTTCGGGCTCTACCTAGGCTTTCAGGTCTACCTACCGGAGTTCCCGTTTTGAGGCGCGCGGCCGCCGCCTTTGCCACACTCGTCGCGCTCGCCTCGCTGGCGACGGCGCACCGGGCCGCGGCCCAAGCCACCGACGATCGCCGCGCGCGCCCCGAGAAGAAGGACGAGCGCACGAGCTCGGGCGGCCTCGTCGTGCCGGCGGTGTACTACTCCCCGGAGACCAAGCTCGCGCTCGGCGTCGCGGGCTTTTACTATTTCCGTCTCCCTGGCGAGACGCTCGACGACCGCCCCTCCAACGTCGACGGCGACGTGATCTACACGGTCAACAAGCAGCTGCTCGTGCAGCTCACGCCCACTGTGTACTTGTCGCACGGCAAGCTGCTCATCGAGAGCGAGGTGAGCTACGAGCGCCTCTTCGACCGGTTCTACGGCGTGGGCCCGAACACGCCCCAGCGAAACGAGGAGACGTTCAACTACGACCTCCTCCGCGTGCGCTTCGGCCTCTATCGTCGGCTCGCGCCGTTCGCGTACTTCGGGATGCAGTACCACGCGGAGCACGTCGAGGTGACCAAGCGCGACCGGGAGGACGCGAACCTGGCCACCAACCCGTCGGTGCTGGGCGCGGGCGGGAGCACTGTCTCGGGGCTGGGCTTTCGCCTCACCTACGACTCTCGCGACAACTACCTCTCCGCCACGCGAGGCGCCTATTTCGGCGCGGCGGGGATGTTCTATTCCTCGGCGATGGGCGGCACCCACACTTATTCGCTCTTCACGCTCGACGCGCGCAAGTACTTCCCCCTCTGGTGGAACCACGTGTTCGCCATTCAGGGCTACGCCGCCTCGACGGCGTGGAACGTGCCGTTCACCCAGCTGCCCGGGCTCGGCGGGCAGTTCCGTATGCGCGGATACTTCGACGGCCGCTTTCGCGATCAGAACGCCATCATCTCTCAGGTGGAGTACCGCTTCCCCATCGTGTGGCGTTTCGGCGGGTGGGGTTCGCGAGCGCGGGAGTAGTCGCGCCCGGCCTGCTCGACTTCGACTTTCACGACATCAAGGGCACCGCCGGCGGCGGCCTGCGCTTCATGTTCGACCGCGACGAGCGACTCAACGGTCGCTTCGACGTGGGCGTGGCCAACGACGGCACGAGCGCCTTCTACATCCAGATCAACGAGGCGTTCTAGCGATAGCTAAGCTAGCTAGCTCTGGCGAGTCATGGGCCTCGCTCGGTGCCGGACTCGACGATCGCGCGGAAGGCGGCCGCGTCGAGGTGCTTCGGCGTGTAGCTCCCGCCCGCGGCCACGAGCTTCCCGTGGAAGGTGCGCAGGTGATTCCGGGAGCCCCGCGTGAGGTTGTCGTAGGTCGTGAGGATGTCGGTGTGGGTGACGGCTTGGCGGGCCGTCTCGATGTCCACGATGTCGAGCTCTTCGATCTCGACTCCCACGGCGAGCGCCGCCTCGCGGGAGCGCGAGCCGCTCGCGACGAGCGCGTCGTGGAGGCCCTTGAGCTTGGGGTTCGTGAGCTCGCCGACCGCGCGCCCTTCCGCTGGATCCGCCACGTCGTAGCGGTCGAGCAGGGTCTCGATCGCGTCCATGTGGTTCTGCTCGCTCGCGCCGACGTTCACGAACGAAGGATCGTGGCGCTGGAGCGCGCTGTACACGTCGCGCGCGAGCTTCTCTTCCTCGCGGGTGAACACGAGGCCGTCGCGCTCCGCGGCGGAGAGCGGCGCGTTCGCGCTGCTCGCGCAGGCAAGAAGCGGCAGCAGGAGCGCGGTCATGGGCCAGAGCCGCCAGAGCCAGGAGAGCGAGCACGTCTTCCTCATGGGGCACCTCGCCCGTGAGAGCCCGCGACCGCCAGGATGGGTTCGCGTCTCGCCGGTCACCCACCGAGGCGGTGGACGACGCACGGGGTGCCCACGCCCCGCAGCCCAACGGACTCGCTCGGCAGCGGCGACGCAGCGCTCCCGGGGTGGGCCGCCTGGCGGTGCTCGGCGACCACCTGCGCGACCTCGGCGCCCTCGAGCACGGCGTCGGTGAGGCACACCTCCCCGCTCTTCGCGAGGCCCTGGACGCGCGCCGCGATGTTCACGGTCTGTCCGAAGTAGTCAATCTCGTCTCTCACGTTGACGACGAGGCAGGGCCCCCTGTGAATGCCAATCTTGAGGGCGAGCTGCCCCTCGTCGCCGAGGCCTTGGAGCTCGCCGCCCATCTCGAAGGCCGCGCGGACCGCGTCCACGGGCCGCGTGAACGACGCCATCACGGCGTCGCCGATGGTCTTCACGACGACGCCGGAGTGCCGCGTGATCACCCGCGCGAGGCGCTCGAGGTGGGTCGACACGAGCTCGAACGCGGCGACGTCGCCAACGTGGTCGTAGAGCGCCGTGGAGCCGCGCAGGTCGGAGAAGAGAAGCGTGTTGTCGCGCGTGGGGATGGCAGAGCCCGGGCGCACGACCTCGGTGCCGAGGTGCCGGCGGAACTCGGGGGAGTTCAGGAGCCGCTGGCCCGAGAGGAACGGGAGGTAGTCGAAATACGTCACGATGGGCGTGAAGTACGAGAGCACGAACGTGTCGCGGTCCGTGCCGTTGACGAGCGTCACTCTCGCGGGGCCCGGCGCGAGCTTCGGCCGAGGCGTGAAGGCCGTGCCCTCGAGCCGCAGCGTGACCTCGCGCAGCTCGGAGGTGGGCTCGCCCTCCACGGTGATCATCATTCGCGGACTGCCTACGATCCACCCGACCTCGAGCTCCACGTCGAACGTGTGGCTCGCGCCCGCCGCCAGGCGGGTCATCACCTTCGCCCCGAGGCGTACGTGCTCGACGAGCGAGCGCCCCTCGCCGCGCACCAGGATGCTCGGGCAGAGCGCGTACGACGTGAAGTAGTCCTCCGGCGTGAGCGACGCGGGGTTCGCGTAGCGGATCTGGCGGATGTCGGGGTGCACGGTGAACGCCACCTCGACGCTCTCGTCCAGGTTTGCGTCCCGCGATCGCGCGCACGTGACGCAGTGGACGACGGCCTCGAGGTCGCGGAGGCCGGCGTGGGTCAGGACGTACTCGCCGCAGCCGCGGCAGACGAGCAGCCACTCGGCGCGGAACAGTCCCAGGGCGGCCGCGCGAAGGAAGAGCTCCACGGCGCGTTCGGGCGCCACGCCCTCCTCTGCGGCGAACGTATACGGGTTCACGCGGAAGAGCCTGCGGTCGTCCGCTCCCTGGAGGCGCGCGCGAATGCGCTCGATGGCGGGCCCGCCCGAGAGCTTGTCGAGGCGGGCCTCGAGGAGATCGGAGTTGATCGGCGGCTCGGTGCTCATGCCCTGGGAGGCTACCAGGAGTTCGCGAGGCCCGCAGCGCGCCCCATCGTTCGGGGGAGCGTGCAATATGCATCTGCCCCGCGAGGCTGCTAGAGCTAGAGCGCAGCGATCGCGGCGCGCACGTCGTCCGGCACGCGGATCTTCTGCATCGTGCGGTAGTCGATGATGACGACGACCGACGTGCCGCGGGCGTACAGGGTCTCGGCCGCGGCGGCGTCACGCACCTCGTACTCCATCTTGACGCTGGTCTCCCCGATCGACACGGCGCGCACGCCGACCTCCACCCTCGCCGGGAACACGACCGGGCGGAGGAAGTCGCAGGTGGTGGTCGCGAGGATGGGCCCGACCGTGAGCGGCGCCACCGACGCGAGGCCGATCCGACCGAACAGCGCGATGCGCGCAGACTCGAACCAGGTGAGGTAGCGGGTGTTGTTGACGTGCCCGAGCGCGTCCATGTCGCCCCACTGGACGTCGAGCGCGAGCGTGACGAATCTCGAAGGGAGGGACATCCCCGCAGCCTACCTCGAAGCCGGCGCGCTCCGATGCAGCGTGGCCGTCGCGTGCGGGTGCGCTACGCTGCGAGCGTGGCCATCATGCGCGGTCGAAGCGGGACACGGGCGCTGCGGCGCCTCGCGAGGGTGGGCGGGGGGCTCCTCGTCGCGCTCGCGCTCGTCCGCTGCGGCGGTCGGTTCGACGTCGAACCCGACGCTATCGCGCCCGAGGCGCCCGAATTGCAGCCGGAGGACGCCAGTCGGCCCTCGATCAGCGACGCGGCGGCGCAGGAGGTGGCCCCACCCCGTGACGGTGCGGCCGACGTGAGCTCCGACGCGAGCCTCGACGCAGGCCCCGACGCAGGCCCCGACGCAGGCCTCGACGCCGCGGACGCTGGGCCGCTGCGCAGAGTGTTCTTCACGTCCACCACCTACGCGGGCGACACCCTGGGGGCGCGAGGCGGCGGCCCGGGCGCCCGCGGGGGCGATTTCGTCTGCGCGCAGGTCGCGGCGGGCGCGCGCCTCTCGGGCACTTTCCGCGCGTGGTTGTCTGACTCGACGCAGTCCGCCGCGCAGCGCATCACGGCGCCCGGCCCCTACTACGACGTCACGCGCACGAAGCTCCTCTTCACGGGCAACCCCGCGAGCGGCCAGCCGCTTGAATCCATCCCCGATCAGACCGGGGCGCTCGGCACGGCGATCCTCGTGTGGACGGGCGCGAGCCCCGCGGGGACCTCCCTCCAGCACTGCGGCGGGTGGGACACGGGCGGCCGCTTCATGGGCACCGTGGGCCGGGCGGATCTCCCAGGCTTCTGGACGAGCTCGGGCACGAACCTCTGCGCCAACGCGCGCCACCTCTACTGCTTCGAGCAGTGAGCCTCCATCGCCCCTGGGCGGATCCCGCGTCCGTAGCGGGTCCGCGCGCGCTCACTCGCTCAGCCACTTCTTGAGGTCGGGCCGCACGAGCTCGCGCACCTCGGGCTCGGCGAGGGTGGCCTTCGTCACGAGGCGCGCGCCCGTGTCGATGCGCTTCTCGATCGGCTGCCCGCGGAGCCGCGCGGCCATGGTCTTCACGGCCAAGTAGCCGATCTTGAAGGGATCCTGGACGACGAGGCCTTCGACGTCGCCGCCCTCCAAGGCGGCCAGGAGCTTCTCGGAGGCGTCGAAGCCGACGAGCTTCACCTTCCCCGCGAGGCCACCCTTCCGTAGGGCGAGCAGCATGCCGAACGTCGTCGACTCGTTCGGGGTGAACACGCCCTGCACGCCGTCGGCGCCGGCGCGCTGCGCTGCGAGGAGCCGCTCACTCGTGGAGAACGCGCTCTCGGTGGTCGCCCCCCCGTACTGGTTGTCGCTCACGACCTGGATACCCGCGTGCTCCTTGATGGCGGTGAGGAAGCCCTCCTCGCGGCCTTGGGTGCTGGCCGAGCCGACCTGGTAGCGCAGCACGAGCACGCGCCCCTTGCCTCCGAGGGACCTCGCGAGCGCGTCGGCGGCGAGCCGTCCGGCGGCCACGTTGTCGGTGGCGACGAAGCTCGCGTGATCGTCGCCGCGGAGGTCGGAGTCGAAGACCACGACCGGAATTCCGGCCGTGACCGCGGCCTTCACCGGGCCGCGCAGCGCCGTGTCGCTGAGCGGCGCGAGCACGACGCCGGCCACGCCCTGCGCGACGAACGACTGGACGACGTCGATCTGGGCCTTCAGGTCGTCTTCCTTCAGCGGGCCCTTCCACAGGACCTCGACGCCGGCCTCGACGCCGCCCTTGTTCGCGCCGGCGTGCACGGCCTTCCAGAACTCGTGGGTGGTGCCCTTCGGGATGACCGCGACCCGGAGGCGTGTGGCCTTCGCGCCGCCGTCGGAGCTCGTGGCGGCAGGCGCCGTGTCGCGTTTGCACGACACGAGCGCTGCGGGCGCGAGCGGCGCGACCAGCAGCGCGGCGAGGAGGGAGCGGCGTTTCAAGATGTGGAGTCTCCCGAGGCCATGAGCGCGCGATAGGCCACTTGGTCGTCGTGCATTCGCAGAAAAACCCGGTGCTTCGCGTCGTGGAACGCGGCGACCGGTCCGCGCGCCGGCTCGATGACACGCGCCGCCGAGCTCATCGCGTTCATCGCGGCGAGCACGCCTGGGTGGTGTCCGGCCGCGGTGGCGCCGAGCATGGCCGCGCCGAGCAGCACGGCCTCGGGCTCGCGCGGGAGCACGATGCGGCACCCGGTCGCGTCGGCGTGCTCGCGCAGAAAGACGGCGTTCTTCGCGTCGCCGCCGGTCGCGAGCAGCGTGTCGATGCGGTAGCCGTGGGCGTTCATCGTATCGACGATGTGGCGCGTGCCGTGCGCGAGCGCTTGCACCGTGGCGAGGTAGAGCAACGCGAGCGCGTCGATCGAGCCTGTGAGCTTCAGCCCCGAGACCATCCCACGCAGGCTCGCGTCGGCCCGCGGTGAGCGGTTGCCGTGGTGATCGGGCAGCACGTGGAGGTCGCGCGTGAGGGCGGCCGCGAACGGCGCGCCTGCGGCGAGCGCGTCGAGCCGCTCGTGCAAGAGATCGGTCGCGCGGAGTCCCCTCGCGGCCGCGTCGCGCGAGAGCTCGGCGCCGAGCGCGTGGGTGGCGAGGGTGTGATCGAGGAGCGCGCCGGTGGCCGACTGCCCGCCCTCCGTCAGCCAGAGGTCGGGGACCATGGCGGAGAAGTAGGGGCCCCAAATGCCGGGGATGAAGCGCGGCTCCCGCGACACCGCCATGTGGCACGTGGAGGTGCCGCCGATGAGCGCGAGGCGGCGGTCGAGGGTCTCTGCGGTGGGTGCCTGCCCGTCGATCGTCATGCCCAGGAGACCGAGGCCGCCCGCGTGGGCGTCGATGATCGAAGCGCCGACCGGGGTGCCGGCGCGGAGCCCGAGCTCGCGCGCGGCGCGCTCGGTGAGCCCGCCGACCCGCTGCCCCATCGGCGCCACGCGCTGGCCGAGGCGCGAGAAGCCCTCGTCGGCGAGCTCGCCGAGGCCCACGTCCCGGAAGAACGGCGCCTGCCAGCCGGACTCGGTGACCGCGTCGCGCGCGTCGCGAGGAGCGCTCCGCGCGAGGTAGGTCCACTTGCAGGCCGTGGAGCACAGGGATCGGGTGTCGTCGCCTGTGGCGCGAAACGTAAGAAAATCAGGGAGATCCAGGAAGCGTCGTGCCCGCTGGAAGCTCGCCGGCAGGCGCTCCTTCAGCCAGAGCAGCTTGGGCGTCTGCATCTCCACCGAGATCGCGCCACCCACGTACCGCAACACCTCGTGGCCGCCCGCGCGCGCCGCGTCGTTCACGCGGCGCGTCTGGTCGATCGCGCGGTGGTCCATCCACACGATGACGTTCCACGCGTCGTCGCCGGTGGGGCTCGCGGTGACGGGCGCGTCGTCCGCGTCGAGCACCACGAGCGAGCAGGTCGCGTCGAAGCCCACGCCCGCGACGTCGTCGGCGGTCGCGCCGGCGCTGGCCAACGCCGCGCGCACGGCCACGCCGCACGCGCGCCAGATGTCCTCGGAGGACTGCTCGGCGAAGTCCTCCTCGGGGGTGCCCATCGCGATCGGGCACACGCCGAGCCCGCGGAGGGCGCCGCTCGCGTCGAAGAGCCCGGCGCGCGCGCTGCCTGTCCCGACGTCGACGCCCAAGGTGAGGGGGGTCATGCGGCGCGCCCGAGGATGCGCACGCGGAACCCGAGCTCTTGCGAGAGCGCGACCATTTCTTCGAACACGTCGCCGTACGCCACGGCCACGTGGTTCGAGAGGTAGTGCGCCATCAGCGTGTCGCGCGAGATCCCCATGTCGGCGGCCATGAACGGCCACTCGCGCGTGGTGCCGTTCCACCAGGCGTCGCGCACTTCGGGCGGGAGCTTCACCACCTCGCCCTTGCCGACGTCCATCCACAGCACGTCGTCCTTCACGTAGGCCCGCGCCCAGGTCATGACGCCCGGCAGGCTCTCACCGGCCAGCGTGCCGCCCGCGATGGGGAAGTACTCCGCGGGCTGGCGGTAGCTGTGGGCGCCGCGCAGCGTCGTGGGGTCGTGGTTGAACGCGTAGGCGCCGCACGAGCCCGAGTTCAGCAGCACCCACAGGAAGCGGCCCTCGTGCTCGGCGCCCCAGCGCACGTCGTGGAACATGACGGCGTCGTGGAGGCCCTTCGCCACGAGGAGGCGCTTCAGCAGCTCCATCGGCACCACGTTCCCCTGGTCGGCCTCCGTCGCGCAGGCGATCGGGTGGCCGTTCGACTCGGGCCGGCACGCCGAGTTGAGCAGGCCCTCGGACAGGTCGGACGGGGGCCGGAGGGGCAGGAGCCCAAGTTGGTATTGCCATCCGAGGCAGTCGGCGCGCTCCTCCGCGAGGAGGTCGAGCACGACGAGGTAGTCGCGGAGCTGCTCGCGCGTCGCGCGCTCGTCGAAGTCGGCGGCGCCGCCCTCGCCCCAATGAAACGTGAGGCCTCGGTCCTTCACGAACGCGAGCGCGTCGTCGATGCGCTTCTCGGCGATGCGCGGCCCGCGGTCGAGGAGCCACGCCTGGTCGACCTTGTGCTCGGCGAAGCCGTGCGGCTGGAGCAGACGCGGGCCAAAATAGCCGTTGATCATGCCCATCGACGTGTCGCCGAGCATGAGGATGAGGGCGCGTCGTCGGCGGAGCCCCGCCGCCACCTCACGGGCGCGCGCCGCGGCCTCGGGAGAGATCGCGGCGTGCATCCGCACCTCGCTCGTCGGGTAGGCGATGCGACCCGTGGAGCACCACTCGTCGAGGCGCTCCATGAACGCGGGATCGGCTGTCCAATCCGCCGCGTCGGTCCACACACGCGAGAACGGGCGACGAAGCATCTCGAGGCAGGCGCCGGTGTTGAGCAGCCCCACGAGCCCCGGCCAGCGCCCCGAGAAGTTGCTCGCGAGGAGGAGCGGGTTGTCTTTGCCGGCCACCCCCGTTGTCGTGTGTGGCCCGTAGATCCAGTGCACACACACGCCGATCATCGGATCGTCGATGGGCCCGAGGCGCTCGATCGACTCGCACGGCTTCGTGACGAAGCCCTCGACGAGGTAGGGCGTGCGACCGAGCTTGCGCAGCGCGCGCTCGAGCTGGGTCGTCGTCTCGGCCACGCTGGCGCGGGCGAGCTCGTTCGGTTTCGCGCGGGCGTCGCCCGGCCAGAAGAGCGCGACCTTCTTTTCGTGGCCCCGGGCCGTAGCCTGCGCGTGTGTCATCGCGCGTGCAAGGGTAGACCCAACGGCTGCGCCGTGCACGCGGCGCGAGCCAGCCAAAGGACGAGCACCGGTGCTACGGTCGCCTTCGGGGAGAGAGCACGCATGCAGCTTCAGTGTCCGCGGTGTGGTCAGGCCGTTCCGGGCGAGGACCTGGATGTGTCGCGCGGGGTCGGTGTGTGCCGCCCCTGCGGCGAGATCGTGCCGTTCCCCGTGATGCCGCCCAGCCCCGTCGCGGTCACCCCGTTCTCGCCCACGCCGCTCTCGCCAGCGACGGGCCGCGTGTACCGGCCTGAGTCGTACAGGTTGGTCGAGCGCACCTCGGGCGACGCGGCCGCGCCTCGCTGGGAGGGCGTGCTCCCGCCGAACCGCGTGGCCGCGGTGCCGCTGCTCTTCTTCTGCTTCGTGTGGGACACGTTCATGATCGTCTGGTACGCGATCGCGCTCTCCAGCGGCACCTGGCTCATGGCGGCCTTCGGGGTCCTGCACCTCGGCGCGGGGGTGTTTCTCACGCACAAGGCTTTCGTCACGTTGCTCAACACCCGGCGCCTCACGATCGGGCGCGACGCCGTGAGCTGGCGCAGTGGGCCGGTGCCCGACCGCGGCAACACGACGCTCCCGCTCGAGCGCGTCCTCGGGTTCTCGCCCCGCGTCACGCACGGCAAGAACACCACCTACAGCGTGGCGATGAACCTCGACGACGGGAGCTTCCGTGACCTCGACGTGCAGGGGAGTGATCAGGCGAGCGTCGAGTACGCTGCCGCCACGTTCGAGGAGGCGCTGAGCGCCGCGAAGCGGGGAGTCGGCGAGGGCCCCTACCGGGGCTGATCGCGCGCGGGACGGCGCGGCCGCGGCGGTGGCTCGGGTGGCGCGAGCCGCTCGAGATAGAGCTTCCAGTCTGCGCGCGCCCGTCCCACGTACGGCGTGGGCGTGCCGCGCGCGGTGTGTAGCGGGATCCACCGCGTGGCCGTGACGCCGCTCCGCGTGAGCTCCAGCTCCAGCATCGCCGAGAGAATGTCGCGCCCGTCGAACACGAAGTCGCCGAGGCTGTAGGCGATGACTCCCCGCTGGTAGCGCTCGAGCGCCTGCACGCGGTGTGGGTGGCTGCCGAGCACGGCCGCCGCCCCCGCGTCGATCGCGGCGCGGGCTGCGTCCCGCTGAGCGCGGCTCGTGGTGCGCAGCTCCTCGTTGCCCGCGTGGAGGAGCACGATGACGACGTCGGCCCGGGCGCGCGCCGCGGCGACCTCTGTGGCGACGCGCGGGGGATCGGCCCACGCCACGCCCGGCTGGGCGCCACGCGCCTCCCATTCGCGCGCGTTGAAGCCGCTCTCGCCGCCGCCCTCGCGCGGCACGCTCACGTAGCCCAGGAACGCGACGCGGAGGCCGCGGCTCGTCACGATCGCCGGGGCGTGCGCTTGGTCCTCCGTGAGGCCCGCGCCGGCGTGGCGTATTCCGCTCGCGTCGAGCGAGGCGAGCATGGGGCCGAGCGGCTCCACGCCGAAGTCGAGGATGTGGTTGTTGGCGACGAGCACGACGTCGAGGCCCGAGGCCTTGAGGAGCGGGAGTGCCTCGCTAGGTGCTCGAAATGTAAAGGATTTCTTTGCTTCGACGCCGCCCTCTCCGAGCACACACTCGAGGTTGCCGACGGCGAGATCGGCGCCGCGGAGCAGGTCCTCGACGTGGGCGAACGGGGAGCTGTGGGGCGCGCGCGCGATGCGCTCGCCGACCGTGCGCCCCAGCATGATGTCGCCGACGGCGAGGAGCCGCACGGGGCCGGCGGTCGTGGGGAGCGCCTCCTCCGGTGTCACGGCGCTCGCGGCCGCGACGGCCGGCGCGGTGCCCGAAGGACGAGGCGCCGGCGACGGGGCCCACGCGCGCTTGGCTGTCGGCGCTGGCGCGAGCCCCGGCGGCGGGGCGCTCGGTTGGACGGGGGCTCGCGAGCAGGCGGCAGCGAGCGCGAGGGGCGCGAGCGGCGCCATCCAGAGCCGAGCCCAGCGCCGAGCGCGCGCGGGGAGGCGTGGACTCGTGCGCTGCGGTGGCGGGCCGGGCGGGGGTCCCATGGAGTCGGCGTGAGCCTACCAGCGGCCTATCGCGCGGTCGAAAAAGCGGTCCGTCGTCGCCGAGGGAGCTAGACTTGGAGCATGGCCTTCGGGTGGCTTCCGAGCGCTCTTCTCATGGGGATCTTCCCGCTCATCTGCGGAGAGGTTCGCCACACGCCCGCGATGCCGCCCGTCACGCGGGTGGTCGTGACGAAGAGCGCGCGCACCCTGGAGCTCTACAGCGGCGACCGAGCGGTCCTCACCTACGCGGTCGCGGTAGGCAAGGGCGGCGCCGGGCCGAAGCGCCGTGCCGGGGATCTCGTCACGCCCGTGGGGCACTACCACGTGGTCCGTCACGCGCCGTCGCACCTCCACATCTTCCTGGAGCTCGACTACCCGAACGCGGACGACAAGGCCCGGTTCGACCGCCTGAAGGCGAGCGGTGAGCTCCCCAAGGGCGCGACCATCGGCAACGACATCGGCATCCACGGACCGCCGCCGGACCAGCACCCCTTCAAAAAGGCGAGCTACCAGAGCCACGGGTGTGTGGTGCTCGAGAAATCGGAGATCGACGTCATCGCCGCCCTCGTCGCCGACGGCACCGACGTCGACATCGTCGACTGACGTGGCCACGCGAGGCGCACCGCTCGCGTGGCGTCTCGCGTGGTGGCTGGTGTGTTGGCTGGCGTTCGCGGCGGCCTGCGGGCCGGTCGTCACCGCGAAGACCGACCCCGGCGTCCCACCCGCTGCGCCGCCCGCGCCCGCGCCCGCGCCGACGGGTGAAGCGGGCGCGGAGGTCTCTGCGGCGCCCCCGGACGGCGGCGCGCGCACGAGCGACGCCGGCGCCGCTGCCGCGCGCGTAGGGACCGGGCGCCTCGTCCTCGTGGCCGGTGGTGACCTCGAGCTCGCCCGAGCCATGGGCCAGCGGCTGCTCAGCGATCCGGCCACCGACCCGCTCGCCACGCTGGCGCCGCTGCTCGCGTCGGGAGACGTGCGCTTCGCGAACCTCGAGAGCCAGCTCAGCGAGCAGGGGGGTGTCACCATTTCGCGGCAAAACTCTCTGGTCTTCGTGGGCCCGCCGGTCGGGGCCGACGCGCTGGCGCGGGCGCGGATCACGGTGGTGTCCACCGCGAACAACCACGCGTGGGACTTCGGGCGTCGAGCCTTCGTCGAGACGCTGGAGAACCTAGACCGGGTGGGGGTGCGGCATGTCGGCACGGGCAGGACGCGCGACGAGGCGCTGAGCCCCGTGATCCTGGAGCACGAGGGGCACAGGCTCGCGCTCCTCGCGGTGACCGACATCTGGAACCAGGGGCCGCTCGCCGCGCACGTCGCGCGCGATCTCGTCGCAGACGCGGACCGCGAGCGCCTGCCGCGGCAGGTGGCCGAGCTCCGTCGCGACGTTTCGCTCGACTCGATCGTCGTGAGCTACCACGGCGGCGACGAATACCAAGACGCGCCCACGCTGCGCACGCGGCGCCTGCTGCGCGCCGTCGTCGACGCAGGCGCCGACGCGGTGCTCGGGCACCACGTCCACGTGGTGCAGGGCATCGAGTGGTACCGCGGCAAACCGATCCTCTACAGCATGGGCAACCTGCTCATGCAGGCCCACCGTGGGGTGCCGGCGACCGCCTACGGCTACCTCGCGCGGCTCACGCTCGCCCGCGGCGGGGTACCGCGGCTCGAAGTGTGCCCCTTTCGCATCGTGGGCCTCACGCCCACGCCCTTCGTGGGCGTGCCTGGTCGTGACGCCTTCGAGCGCACCTTCTTCTCGCGGCTGCGCCGCGTGAGCTGGCTGGTCGAGGAGCGCCTCCAGGTCGCGGCGACCGGCGCCGATGGCTGCGCGGCCGTCGCCCCGAAGTCCGGACCGGAGCGATGACCGCCGTGCCGATGCGGCGCGGGCGACGGGAGGTCGTCGACGGCTGCCGCCCGCGACCGGCCAAGTCGCAAAGGTTGAGCTCCGTCGCGAGCCACCGTGACAGGCGCACCGCGACGTGCTACGCCACCCCTCGCTACTCCTCGACTTCACGAGGGATTTCATCCGCTGGAGACTCATGAGCCTCAGGACCCGTCGCCTCGGATTCCTCGTCGCGTGCGCGGGGGCGGTCGGGTGGGTCGCTTCATGCGGCCAAGCGGACAGCGCCGCGCCGTCGTCGGCCGATGGGGCGGTCGGGAGCAGCAGCGGCAGCGGCAGCAGCACCCCGCCCGTCCCCCCCAGCGCCCTGCCCGAGGGCGGCGTCTCCACGCCGCCGGACGCCGGGCCGGTCCTTCGCCTCGTCTCGCCCTCCGCCGCCGAGACGCCGTGGGCACGCGAGAGCGAGCACGCGGTCCTCTGGGGGGACGTGCCCACTCAGAAGTACGCGCGGAACCCCTTTTCCAGCGCTCGTAGCGTCACGATCTCCTACAGCCTCGACGAGGGCGCGACCTGGACGAGCGTCCCGCGACACGACCGAGAGACCGGACGCCTCATGGTGGACGAGGTCGCCCGGCGGGCCCGGATCACCGTCCCGGCGACTGGCGGGACCACCATTCGCGTGCGCGTCACGGCCGGACGCCACCAAGTCGACAGCCGGTCGATCCCGCTCATCCCTTCGCAGAAGCGCAAGTACTCGTTTGTGCGCGTAACCGAACAGTTGCCGATCCGGCCGCGCGACGGCGCCTGCGGTCTCGTGCACGACGGCGCGATGTGGTTGCTCGGCGGCTGGAACCCCGACAATCCGCTCGCGTACCCCGCGATCACGGCGAACGACGTCTGGCGCAGCACCGACGCGAGCACGTGGCAGCTCATCAAGCCCAACACGTTTTACGACCCCGCGACCTTCGACAGCTCGAGCGACTGGAGCGGGCGGCATACGATGGGCTGCGTCACGCACGCCGGGAAGATGTTCATCGTCGGTGGCGACGGCGTCCACACACCCACACGTGACGTGTGGAGCTCGACGGACGGCGTCGCGTGGACCCGCGTCTCGGCAAATACGAACTACCCTGCGCGGGTGCTTCAGCCGGTGTTCAGCTTCCAGGACAAGCTCTGGGTGGTGAGCGGGCAGACATTTTTCAGCGAGTTCACCCTGGCCTACCCAGACGTGTGGTCCTCCCAGAACGGGGCGACGTGGACCCGTGTCCCAACGGAGGGCCCGCTTTGGGCGCCTCGCGGCATGATCTTCGGACCAGCCGTCTTCAAGGGCCGCATGTGGCTCGTCTCGGGCGGACTCTACGACGAGCCGAGCCGCCCCGAGCGCGTGCAATACGACGACGTCTGGAGCAGCGCGGACGGCGTGAATTGGCGGCGCGATCTCGAGCACACGCCGTTCATTCCTCGTCACATGCTCAACGTCGACGTCTTCGACGACCGCCTCTGGGTCCTCGGCGGCGCCTCGAACGAGCAGGTGCTCGGCCAGACAAGCAACCTGAGGGATGTGTTTTACACCGCGGATGGGTCCAACTGGTATGAGCTCGTGACTCCTCCGGGCTACATAGGGCGCCACGCCGCGTCTACCTGGCAGTTCCGGGACGCGCTCTACTTGGGACTCGGGAACACCGAAAACGAGGACCTCCCTAGCCTCGGCGACTCCGAAGACGCCGGCGCCGACGACGGGGGCGCGGCGGAAGCGGGCCTCGCAGACTCGGAGGTTGACGCGGGCCCCGTCGTGCCGGTCGACCGCTGGATCGCCGACATGTGGAAGATTTCGGTCGAACCTTGAACCCGCCCGTCGGACGCCTCGCGGAGCGCCTGCGCTTCCTCCCGCTAACGATCGCCAGCTGTGGCATCTTGCTCCACTGCAGCAGCACGCCGGCCGCGCCTGCGCCCCCGCCGGCACCCCCGCCGACGCCTGGGCCGGACGCGGCGCTGCCGGTCGACGCTTTCCCCCCCCCGGTCGACGCTTCCCCCCCGCCGGTGGTGGACGCCGCGAAGCCGTGCGGTACGCCCGGGAAGCTCGACGTCGAGCCGCGGCTGGACGGGCGGTATCGCGGAACGCAGGTCGCGAGCCCTGAAGTGAACGTGCGGCTCGTCGACGCCTGCCTAGGCTCCGTGGCGCCGGTTCGCGGCGCTGGGATTGTGCGGGTGAGCCCATCGACCGGAGCCGCGTTCTACGTGAGGGTCGAATCGGTGACTCCGGGGTACTACCCGAGCGCAAGCGAGATCTGGAACTTCGAGTACCCAGACCTTCGCGCCGACGTGGTGGTACCCCTCATCTCGCAGGGCGCCCTGGACCCGCAGTTGGCCGGCAGCCCCGTTCCGGACCCGTTCGCGGGCGTGTTCAACCCGTCAAAGGCCCACTTCCTGGTCGAGGTCGACCCGGTCGGCGCCTGCGATACCGGCGGCTACCAACTGACCGTCGTCGACCACCCCGAGGCCAGAATCAGCTATGGCGGGAGTACCTTCACACCCGAGCCGTCCCTCGAGGCGACCGTCACGAGCGACGTGGCGTTCGCCTTCATCTCAAACGTGAACCCTGGTCCGGGGGCGCTTGAAGTCGCAGGGAAGCGCGGCGCCTGCCATGTGGCGCCGCCGACGCTCGTCGTGCCCGTGAACACGGGCAAGTACCCGATCATCGCGGGGACCGTGACCCGCGTCCAGCTCGTGAGCACCGCCGAGTAGCGCGACGGCACGGGCTGCTACAGGCAGACCTTGATGCAGTCGCGGCAGTTCGCGCAGCTCGCTCCGCAATTGCACGCGGCGGGGGCGCCGCACGCGCCGGCGTCGTCGCACGGCTCAGCGCACCGCGGCACCGAGGCTTGGAACACGCACCGCGCCGAGCCGCCGCAGTCGGTGATCTCGCACGGGTTCGCGACCGCCGGGGCGCAGACCGCGGCACACTCGGCTACATCCTTGAAGTTGTTCGCGTTCCCTCCGCAGCCGCCGTACACGAAGGGCTCGCAGCGGCCGGTTCCGGAGTTGAACCAGAAGCGCGGAATGGCGGCCTCGCACGGCCCGACCACCCTCGGGAGGCCGCAGGCGCCAGAGTCGCTTGACGCTTCGAGTGAGGCGTCACGCGAGGCGCTGTCGGGGGCGGCGGCGTCGGGCGGAGTCGCGTCCACGAGCGGAGGCGCGTCGCTTGGCGGGGAAGCCGAGTCGGTGGCTCCCGCGTCGTCGGAAGACTTCACGAAGCCATCGCAGCCCGGCGCCGCGACGGCGAACAGCGAGAGCCCGAGGGCGAGGGCGAGGGCGAGGCGCTTCATGGCGTGAGTATCCGTCGTTCTACGCGGCGGTCAACCGCCGTGCCCCGTCTCGCGCCGCCTTTTTCCGCTGCGTCCGCGCGCGCGCCCGCCACGCCGCCAGCGCAGCCCGCTACCGTCGCCCGGCGAAGGAGGCCACGCAGGCCCACGAAGGCCGCCACGCCAGCCCAGGGCGCCGCGAGATAGAAGGCATGCAGCGCTCGCGTGCCGTGCACGAGGTCGAGCGCGAGCGCGGTCCGCTCCGGGTGCCCCACCTCGCGGATCTCGAGCACCGCGTAGCCAAGGTACTCCACCACACCCAGCACGGCCCCATAACCCAGCACGGTCACCGCGAGGGCCTTGAGGCGCGAGGCGAGTCGCGCCTCGAAGAGGGCATATCCCTCGCCGATCGCGATGAACCCAAGAGTCCAAAGAAAGAATGCCCACCAGCAGAGGCCCGGGGAGTTGAAGAGGGGGCGGCTGTAGTGGTATCCGTAATTGCCGACCCACTCGAAGGCGATCGCGACCGCCATCAGCGCGGCCGCCGCGTGCCGGGTGGTTCGCGCTCGACCTGGCCCGGGGGTCGCCGCGCATCGCCGCACGAGCTGGGTCGCCACGAGCGCGCCGAGCGACCCTACCACTACGTCGGTCACCTGGTCTTTCAAGGTCTCGGGGTGGAAGGCGTGGAACGCGACGTAGATGAACGCGAGCTCCACGAGCTCGTACGCGACGAGCGCGGCGACGAGCCAGGCCCAAGGTCGCCGCGCGCGGAGCGCGAGGACCACGAGCATGACGAAAAAGCCCGAGTACAGGTGCGCGAGCGACCAGAGGTCGAAGAAGAAGAACGGCCCCTCGACGAGCTTCGTGTAGAGCCACGAGGTGCGCGAGAGGAGCTCGTTCCCCGCTTCGTTCATGCCTTCCTCCCTTCGGACGGGCGGCACAGGACGGTCGCCCCGGGGCTCACCTCCAGGTTCATGGCGACACCTCGCCTGCCGCGCGGGCTCGCCACGTTCATGGTGTCGCGCCTCGTCTCCGCGCGAGCGCGGTGCGCGCCCGAGAGGCCGCTGCGAGGGCTGACGCGAGCGCGAGCGTGACGACCGCGTGGGCGCCCAGCGCGTACGCGAACCCCAGGCCGAAGAGGGTGAGCGTGGCGACGAGCAAGAGCGCCGCGCCGAGACACGTGGCCCAGGCGAGCGCCCACAGTCGGATCCGCTCGGTCTCTTCGGTCTCCACACGATCGCGGGCGAAGGCCATGAAGAAGAGCCCCCCGAAGAGGAGGAGCGCCGCCATCTCGAGAGTCACGTTCTTCTCGATGACCTGGAAGCTCTTCGACTCGAAGTAGCGCGCGTGCAGCGCGAACACCTTCACGTCGAGGAGGCGCGGGCGAAAGCCGCGCGCGAGCGCCGCGAAGCCGAGCGCACCCCCGGCGACCGTGAGCGCGAGCCCGGCGGGCCGTAGCGCTGCCGGGAGCCACGGGAGCGCGGCCGGGGGCCGCTGCGAGGACGGCGCGCCCACCCTGCGCTCAGTTCTTCGACAGCACGTACGAGCTCATCGTGCTGCCGTCATCGGCCACCGCCTCGACGTGGACGATACCGAATTTGTGATTCGCGCGAATGACGATCTTCTTGATCCCCGGGATACGCGAGTCCTGCTCGATCGTCATGGTCTTGATACTGAAGAAGCCATACGGGAAGTCGTCCTTGTCCGACTTGGCGACCACCGTGCGCGTGATGACCACGCCGTCCGACTTGGAGACCTTGTAGGTGTCGCCGACGTTGCCCGCGTACTTCACGACCGTGTGCGGCTTGCCGTCCTTGTTGAAGAAGTCCTGGACGCCCTCTGTCGTGACGCGGAACTTCACCTCGGTGTCGACCGTGCCGTCGGCCTTCTTCGCCGAGGCGGGGATGAGCGCGGCGAACTTGGCGATCCGCGGGTCCTTCGTCGGATCGGCGGTCACCCGCGCCGTGACGAGGCCGCCTTCGTTCTTCGTGATCGTCATGCGCGCGTTCACGTCGACCGAGTCGGCTCCCACCTTCACCGTGCCGAGCGAGACCACGTTCCCTACCTGCGCGGCAGGAACGTTCGTGTCGCCCCCGAGCACGTCGAGCGGGATTTCCGCGGGAGGGGTCGAGCTCGAGCACGAGATGGCCGCCGCCATCGTCACCAAACCGAGTCCGCCAGCGAGCCAACGACGCGTGTGCATGCCGTCCTCCTTCGTTGCCCAGGATCTTGCAGAGATCGTGCCGTCTTGGGCCGATGGGAGTCGTAGAGTTCTCGCGGGGTTGCGGCGACGCTCTCGTTCGAGACGCGCAATTCGTGCGCGTGGTGTCACAGTTTGCGCCGATGCCGCGGGCGCGGCTGAGTGGCGCGCGACCGGTGCCCGCGGTCGGGTGGGTGCGGGCTCCGCGGCGGCGACGAGGTGCAGAGTCAGGCGCGCCGCTCGCCGAAAATCGCCGTACCTACGCGTACATAGGTGGCGCCTTCGGCGATCGCGACGTCGAGATCGTCGCTCATGCCCATGCTGAGCTCGGGGAGCGACGGCGCGGCGACGTTGCGCAAGGTGCGCAGCGTGGAGAACACGCGTCGCGCGGCCTCGCGGTCGCCGGCGGGCGGCACGGTCATGAGGCCGCGGAGGGCGAGGGCGGGCTCCGCGGCGACGCGGGCCGCGATTTCGGGGAGCTCTGCGGCCGACATGCCGTGCTTCTGCGCCTCGCCGCCCAGGTTCACCTCGAGGAGCACCGCGAGCGGCGGGAGGCCGAGCGCGAGCCTTCGGCGTCCGAGCTCGCGCGCCACGCTCGCGGCGTCGATCGCGTGGACGACCGAAGCCCACCGCGCGACGACCTTCGCTTTGTTCGACTGCAGGTGCCCGATGAAGTGCCACTCGAGGTCGGTCAGGTCGGCGAGCGCCTCGGCCTTCTCGCCGAGCTCCTGGGCGTAGTTCTCGCCGAAGCGGCGCTGGCCGAGCGCGTAGGCCTCCCGGATCGCTTCGATGGGCTGGCGCTTCGACACGCACACGAGCTTCACCTCGCCCGGCGCTCGCGCCGCAGCGCGCTCCGCCTCGGCGATCCGTCCGAGCACGCGCTGGAGGCGATCGGCGAGGCGGCCTTCGAGGGTCACGCGCCCCCCCGTGTCCGCGTCTGCGCGCGCCCAACCGCGGGGCGAGGTCGTGCGTGCCAGACCATCACGTCGCTGTCGCGCGTGAGCGGGCCGCCGAAGAAGTCACCGAACACCGAGCGGCGCGTGAACCCGTTGTAGTGCAGCAGCGCCTCCCACTCCTTCGGGTAGTACTGCCGGTGCGCGAGCACGGTCGCGAACGGGGCGCGCGGCGGCTCGGGGAAGAACTGCATCGTCACGAGCAGCACCTGCGTCGCGGGATCGTAGTCGAAGAGCTCTTTGTAGCGGACGAGCCCCTCGGTCGGGTGGCGGAAGCGGGGCGCGCCGTAGGGGCGCTCGGGGTCGCGCGCGAGGTTCTCCGCGAGCGGCACCGACAGGTCCACGACGAGCTCGCCGCCCGGGGCCAGGTGGTGTCTCACCGTAGCAAAAAAGCGCTCGACATCGTCGCGCGTGTACAGGTGAAGCGCCGTGTTGAACGGGCAGAACACGCGCGCGAAACGCCTCCGGAGGCGCGCGGCGCGGATGTCGCCCTCGACCACGCGCACCCGGGCGCGCACCTCGGGAGGCTCGTCCGCGAGGCGCGCGCGGAGGTCGGCGAGCATCGGGCGCGAGTGGTCGAGCGCCACGACCTCGACGCCGTGGCGCGCGAGCGGCAGGGTGATGCGTCCATTGCCCGCCCCGAGCTCGAGCACCGGCCCGCGGGCGCGCTTGCCTTGCTCCACGTAGTACCGCACGTCGGCGTCGCGAGCCGCGTACGTGTGCGTGTAGTATGCAGGGTCCGCGTAGTGCGCGAACGAGCCGAGCCTGCGCAGCGCGGCGGCGGGATCGGTCGGGGTGGAGGGGGTCTTCGCGCGCTGCGCGCGCGGCGCACGGGGCGCACGCGCGGCGGGCGGCGAGACCGCTCGGCTCAAGGCTGGCCGGCGCGCGCCTTGGCGTCGATCCACTCCGAGACGACGTCGTTGCTCGAGCGGTCGTAGTGCACCTTGCCCGCCGCGATCTCGCGGAGCGCCGTGACGGCCGCCTTGTTCTTCGACGGGACGAGCGAAGGCTGACCCTTCATGAGCTGGCGCGTGCGGGTGGCCGCGAGCAGCACCAGGGCGAAGCGGTTCTCTTCACGCTCGAGGCAGTCTTCGACGGTGACACGCGCCATGGGGTAATCCTTCAGCGAGGCCCCGCGCGGGCGGGGCGATAACGACGGGGCAGGACCACTTAGCCTTCCTTGCCCGAGACCGCAAGCGTGTGGCAGAAGGAGAGCCCCGACCATGCCTTTTTCTGGTCCATGCGCGCGCCTCTTCCTCGTGCGCCACGGCGAGACCGACGACAACCACTCGGGGGTGTATCAGGGGCAAGGCGGCCGGGGCATCAACGCGCGCGGCCGCGTGCAGGCCGAGAAGCTCGCGCTCCGGCTCGCCGAGCTCGAGCCCGGAGTCGATCTCCACGCGCTCTACAGCTCCGACCTCGAGCGCGCGGTGGACACCGCGACGGTGCTCTCGCAGGTCCTCGGGCTCGAGGTGCGCGTCGACGAGGGTCTGCGCGAGGTGTACGTCGGCACCTGGCAGGGCAAGACCGCGCGCGAGGTCGAGACGCTCTTCCCGGAAGAGCACGCCGCGTGGCGGGCCGGCCTCGACGTGCCGCGCGGCGGCGGCGAGACCTACGCCGAGCTCGCGGCCCGCGTGGGCGAGGCGGTCGACCGCGCGGTGCTCGCGGCGTCGTCGGCGGCCCAGGCGGCGTCGGGGCCGAGCGCGCGCTGCCACGTGATGGTCGTCTCGCACGGCGCCGCCATCAAGGCCTACGTAGCGGGCGTGCTGGGCTCCCGAGGCGGCGTCGCCGACGCCATGAGGCGCCTCGGCCCGCTCGCGAACACGTCGGTCACCGTGCTCGAGCGCGAGCCCAACGGCGCCGCCCGCCTCGTCTCCTGGAACGATGTCGCGCACCTCCGCGACGCCGTGCTCACTGCCGCCAAGACCGCCTCGCCGCCGCCGGCTGCTCGCTCCTCGCGGCGACTCCCATGAGCGGGGCGACCCGCAGAGAGCTCGCCGAGCTCCTCCGCCTCGCCTGGCCCATCGCGGTGGCGCAGCTCGGGCTCATGCTGCTCGGCCTCGTCGACGTCGCGTTCCTCGGGCGCGTGTCGGTCGCCGATCTCGGGGGCGCGTCCATCGGGCGCTCGGTCGGCTTCGCAGCGATGGCCGTGTGCATCGGGATCGCGGGGGCGCTCGAGCCGCTCGCGTCGCAGGCCGTCGGGGCGGGCGAGCGGGGTCGGGCGTGGGGCGCGCTCACGCGGACGCTCGGCGCGCTCGCGCTCGTGTGGGTGCCCACCGTGCTGCTCGCGTGGGCGATCACGCTCGCCCTGCCGGCGCTCGGCGTCGAGGCGTCTCTCGTGGCGCCGGCCCGGGCGTACCTGGTCGCGCAGGCGCCGAGCATGTTCTTGTTTCCTGCGTTCCTCGCGATCAAGTCGTTCCTCCAGGCGCACGGCGAGACGCGCCCGGCGCTGGTCGCCGCCGTGGTCGCGAACGTGGTGAACGTGGCGGCGTGCGCGCTGCTCGTCCAAGGCGACGCGGCGCTCGTCGCGGTGGGGCTGCCGGCCGTGGGCCTGCGCCCGCGGGGCGCCCTCGGGGCCGGAGTCGCGAACGCGCTCGCCAACCTGGTGCTCGTCGTCGTCGTGCTGCGCGCCGCGCTCCGACGCCGCGAGGCCTCGTCGGACGGCGCCCCGACCCTCGCCCGGGTGTTCGGTCTCGGTGTCCCGATGGGTCTGCAGCTCAGCGCAGAGATCGGGGTTTTTGCGGCCGTGGGCGTCATCGCCGGCCTCCTGGGCGAGCACGCGGTCTCCGCCCATCAGATCGTCATCGGCCTCTCGAGCTTCACCTTCATGGGCGCGCAGGGCATCTCCAGCGCCACGAGCGTGCGCGTGGGCTACGCCGTGGGCGAGGGCCGGTCCGCGCGCCGCCCGGGCCTGCTCGGTCTCGCGGTAGGTGCAACCTACATGGGAGTCGCGAGCCTCGTGTTCTTCCTCGTGCCGGCGTTCCTCGTGGGCCTGTTCACCAAAGACGCGCGCGTCATCGGCACGGCCGTCGCGCTCATGCGGGTGGCGATGCTCTTCCAGGTGTTCGACGGGGTACAGAGCGTCGCGGCCGGCGCGCTGCGCGGGGCGGGCGACGTGAAGTTCCCGTTCTGGGCCAACGTGGGCGCACACTGGGCCGTCGGCTGCCCGCTCGCGCTGCTCCTCTGTTTTCGCTTCGGGATGGGCGCCCCTGGCCTCTGGTGGGGGCTCTTCGCCGGGCTCGTCGTGGTCTCTGCGCTCCTCGCGCGGCGCTTCGTGGTGCTCTCGCGGGGGCGCATCGCGCGCGTATAGTCGCCGCCTCGGGTCTCGACTCGTGGCGCCCCGACACGGGGGAAAATGAGAGCGGGCCCGCGTCGCGTCGGGGGACGGCGAGCGGGCCCAGCGGGAGGCGCGAGGCGCGGCGCTACTTGATCTCGGCCTCGAGCTTCGCGAGCTCGCTGTCGAGGCTCGCCTCCGTGATCGCGCCCGACTCCTCCTCGAAGTCCTCTTCGGTCGGGGTGTCGTCCTCGACGGCCGCGACCGCCGACGGAGCCGCGGAGGGCGCCGCGCTCGCCGCCGCGCTCGGCACGGCCGAGGGCGTAGGCGGGGTCACCGCGGGCACGTCGGGGGCCTTCTTGTCGTCGCAACCAGCCAGCGACGCGACGGCGGCGACGCTCAGCGCGCCGAAGACAAGGGATACGAGGGAGACCTTCGTCGAGCGCTTCACTTTGCACCTCCCGAGGCGGCCGGCGCGGCCTGGCCCTTGAGCTCGTCCATCTTCTTCTGGTGGCGGGCCTTTTCCTTCTCCATCGCCGCGGCGGCGCGCTTCGCGATGGCGTCCTTCTTCCCTTCCTTCGCGAGGTGCTCGATGCGGCGGAGGCGAGACATGCGCCGCATGTGGACGCGCATCTCCTCCTTCACACCCGGCTTCTTCAGGATCTCGCCCCACTTTGCGCGCATCTCGGCGAGGTGCTCCTGGCGGCGCTTCTTGCGGGCCTCGCGGAGCTCGTCCGCGGCCTGCTTGACGTCCTTCTTCTCATCGGCGACGCCGCCGTCGTTCTTGCGCGCCTCCTTGAGCTCCTTCTTCTCCTCCTTGAGTTTCTCTTTTGCTTCCTTGACCGGGCCCGCGGCGATCGCCGGCGGCGCAGCGGCCACCAGCGTCCCGAGCAGCACGGCCGCCCACCATAGAGAGCGAATCTTCATCGTCCGCATGCTCGCACTTTCTCGCGCGAGCCGCCAAACTCCCTGTGAGCGGCGCCGCCCGCACGACACGACGCGGGTCGGTGAGGGCTCCCGACCTCACCGTGTCGGGTCACTCGGCTCGTCGAAGCCCACGTTTCTCCAGGCGATCGAGCGTCTCAGCGTCGCCCCGCGCGCGGACGCGCACGCCCGCCTCGCCATACTCTTCCCCCACGACGCGCGCGTGCTCGTGCAGCTCCGCGACGCGCGCCTGTTCCGCGTAGGGCACCAGGTACGCGCGCTCCTCGTCTCGTTCGTCGAAGAACGCGAGGATGTACTCCCGCAGGGCCGCGACGCCGGCCGGGTCGTGCGCGGAGACGAGCAGCGCGTCCGGGTACTCGGCCGCGAGCAGGCGCGCCGCGTTCTCGCTGAGCAGGTCGGTCTTGTTCAGGACGATGCGGCTGGGCACGCTCGTCGCGCCGATCTCGGCGAGGACCTCGCGGGTCACCTCGAGCTGCGCCCGGAACGTGGCGTCCGAGGCGTCGACGACGTGGAGGAGCAGCGAAGCCTCGTGGGCCTCGTCGAGGGTGGACTTGAACGACGCGACGAGATCGTGCGGGAGCTTCTTGATGAAGCCCACCGTGTCAGACACGAGCACGCGCGGCTTCACCTCGGGGTGGAGCGCGCGCACGGTCGTGTCGAGCGTGGCGAAGAGCTTGTTCTCGACCAGCACGTGGCTGCCGGTGAGCGCGCGCATGAGCGACGACTTTCCGGCGTTCGTGTAGCCGACCAGCGCCACGCGGCGCGCGCTCTGGCGGAGGGCCCGCCGGTTGTCGTGGTCCTTCTGGACGAGCTCGAGCTCCTCTTTGAGCTCGGCGATGCGATCGCGGATCTTGCGCCGATCGAGCTCGAGCGCGGCCTCGCCGGCGCCGCGCCCCGCCTGGCGCTCCTTGCCGGTGGGTGACTCGCGCAGGCGCGGGGCCGTGTACGCGAGGCGCGCGATCTCGACCTGGAGCTTCGCCTCGCGGCTCTTCGCGTGGCGGTGGAAGATCTCCACGATGATGCCCGTGCGGTCGAGCACCTGGACGCCGGTGGCGCGCTCCAGGTTTCGCGCCTGGCTCGGCGTGATGTCGTGGTCGATGGCGACGAGGGCGAAGGGACTCACGGTCTCCTCGTGGGGCTGCCGGTGTCCGCGCGGGGCGTCGTCGTCGTGGCCGTGGCCCCGGGCGTGCTGGGCGTGTGCGTGCTCGTTGGCGTGGTCCTCGCGCGCGCCTTGTTCGCCCTCGCGCCGCACGCGGGCCTTGTCCTTCGTGCGCGGCACCGTGGTGCCGGTGTGCCCGCTACCGCCGGTCGCCTCGGCGAGGTCGTGGAGCCGGCCCTCGCCGAGCACGGCGGCTGGCGACAAGCTGTCGCGCTTCTGCGTGACCACGAGGTCGGGCTCGTAGCCCAGCGTGGTCACGAGCCGCGCGAGCTCGTCGAGGCTCGCCTGGAAAGAGGTCGGGTCGGTGTCGGGGAGCTGCACCCCCACGAGCACCGCCCGCGGACGCGAGTCGCGCTTTGCCGTTTCGTGCACGGCGCCTCGTTAGCAAATCTCTGCGCCGCGCGCCTACGTTCCGTGCACCGCCGGCGCGGGCCGTCTCCCGAGCCGCTTCGCGATGCAGAAGGCCATCTCGAGCGCCTGCCGGTAGTTGAGGCGCGGATCGCAGACGCTGGCGTAGTTGCGATCGAGGTCCCCCTCGCCCAGGCCGCCGCCGGTACACTCGGTGACGTCCTCCCCGGTGAGCTCGAAGTGGACCCCCCCGAGGTGCGTGCCCGAGGCCTCGAGGACGTCGAAGGTCGACTCGATCTCGCGCAGGATGTCGCCGAGGTCTCGGGTCTTCACGCCGGCGGCCGTGGTGGTCGTGTTGCCGTGCATCGGGTCGCACACGAAGAGCACGCGGCGACCGGCGCGCCGTACGGCCTCGGCCACGGCAGGCAGCCGCTCTTCGACGCGCGAGCTGCCCATGCGCGTGATGAGCAGGAGCTTCCCGGGCGTGTTCGCGGGGTCCAGGCGCTCGACCAACCGGAGCGTATCGTCGGGGGTGGCGGAGGGGCCGAGCTTCACGCCCACGGTGTTCTGGAGGCCGCGGAAATACTCGACGTGCGCGCCGTCGAGGTCGCGCGTGCGATCGCCGAGCCAGGGCAGGTGGGTGGTCAGGTTGTAGTGGCCCTCGCGCCGCGGCACTCGGCGAGTCTGCGCCGACTCGTAGCGCAGGTTGAGCCCCTCGTGGCTCGTGAAGAACTCGACCCGCGTGAGGTGGTCGACGGTGCGCTCGCCGAGCGCCTCCATGAAGCGGAGCGACTCGGCCAGGGCCCGCGAGGTGTGCGTGTATTCCGCACGGAGATCGGACGACAGCCCGGCGCGCGAGAGGAAGGCGAGGTCCCACTGCTCGGGGTGGTGCATGTCGGCGAAGCCGCCCTCGACCAGCGAGCGAACGAAGTTCAGCGTCATGGCGGCGTGCGAGTACGCCGCGAGCATCGCCCTCGGGTCGAGCCGGCGCGCCTCCTCCGTGAACTCGGCGCGGTTCACGAGGTCGCCGAAGTAGCTCGGGAGGCGCACGCCGTCGCGCACCTCCTCGGGCGACGAGCGCGGCTTCGCGTATTGCCCGGCGAGGCGCCCCACTCGGATGACGGGCCGCTTGCCGCCGTGGACCAGCACGAGCGACATCTGCAGCAAGATTTTGAGCTTGCTCGCGATGATGCCCGGCTGGCAGTCGTCCAGAGTCTCGGCGCAGTCGCCCCCTTGCAGGAGGAAGCGCCGGTCCTCCTGCGCGTCGGCGACCAGCGCCTTCAGCCGCTCGACCTCCCAGGAGGTGACGAGCGGTGGCAGCGACGAGAGCTTGCGCGTCACCGCGTCGACCTCGCTGCCTTCGCCGTCCAAGCTGGGGTAGGGGGCGTGCCGTCCGAGCGGGCGGTTACGCCAGGAGTCGGGGGTCCACGCGAGTGGCTGTTCCGGGCGTTGGGTCACGAGCCGGGCTTCTAGCAGCCGCTAGCGCTCCCGCGAAGGTCGTCGCGCCGCAGAGTCTTTGCTACGGTCGGGCGGTGCCGGAGGTCGAAGACGCGCCCGACTCCACGAGCGACGCGCGCGAGGCGACGGTGGTGTTCCTGGTGGGGGCCGTCCAGTTCGTCAATATCCTTGACTTTATGATGGTGAGCCCGCTCGGCCCCTTCATGTCGAAGGCCCTCGCGTTCGCTCAGTCCGACGCGGGCTGGGTCACCGGGAGCTACACCGCCGCGGCGGCCGTCTCGGGCTTCGCGGGCGCGTTCTTCCTCGACCGGTTCGAGCGAAAGCTCGCGCTCTCCGTCGCGCTCGTGGGGCTCGCGGCGGGCACGCTCGCCGGCGCCTTCGCGTGGAGCCTCCACTCGCTGCTCGCCGCGCGCGTCCTCGCGGGGCTCTTCGGCGGTCCTGCGACGTCGATCGCGATGTCGATCATCGCCGACGTGGTCCCCACCGCGCGCCGGGGCAAGGCCATGGGCAAGGTCATGGGCGCCTTCGCGGCGGCCTCCGTGCTGGGCGTTCCGTTCGGGCTCGAGCTCGCGCAGCGCGTCTCGTGGCGGGCACCCTTCGTCTTCACCGCGGGCCTCGGCCTCGCGGTCTCGGGCGTCGCGCTCGCGCGGCTGCCCGTGCTGCGGGGCCACATCGACGACCGGCGCGAGCGCTCGATGTGGGGAGAGCTCCGTACCCTCGCGCAGGCCGAGATCCTCCTCTCGTTCGGCATGACGTGGGTCGCGATGGGCGCCTCGTTCGTCCTCGTCCCCAACATCGCGGCGTACACCCTGCTGAACCTCGGCTTCCCAGCGGGGCGCCTCGGTCTGCTCTACATGGCGGGCGGCGCGCTCAGCTTCGCGACGATGCGCGCGGTCGGTCCGCTCGTCGACCGCTTCGGCTCGGCGCGCGTGGGCACGGTGGGGACGCTGCTCCTCACCGTCGTGATTGTCCTCGGGTTCGCGCTCACTCCGCCGGCGATCCCGGTCGTCGCCATTTTCATGGGCTTCATGTTCTCGATGAGCATTCGCAACCTCTCGTACAACACCCTCACGAGCAAGGTGCCGGAGCCCTCGCAACGCGCGGCGTTCATGAGCGTGCAGTCGGCGGTGCAGCACCTCGCGTCGGCGACGGGCGCGATCGTCTCGGCGACGTTGCTGGCGGAGCGTGCCGACCGGTCGCTCGTGGGCATGGACCGCGTCGCGCTGCTCTCCGTAGGGCTCGGGCTGCTCCTGCCACCGATGCTGTTCGCGGTCGAGGCCCGGGTGCGCCGCAGGGCGGAGGCGCGCTCGTAGCGCTCGCTACACCCTCGACAGCTCGTCCAGCAGCTCGCGCTCCGAGACCAGCCCTTTGCGGAGCAGCAGTGAGAGCAGCGCGGCCACGTAGGCCTCCCATCGCGGGTTCTCGCCTAGGATCTCCGGGGCGTCCGCGCCGTGGGTGCGCGCGCGGAGGGCGCTCACGATGTCGCGGGCCGTGATCTTCCCCTCTTCGCCGCCCTTCGCCGAGGGCACGAGCACGGTCGTGCCGTCGAGCAACGTCAGCGAGGAGCTCGTGCGTCGTCGCACCCCGCGCAACGAGTCCGGTCCGGACTCCGGGGCCTCGGGCGCGCTCGCCGGTGCGCGTGGCGCCGCCGGGGCTTGCGGCTCGGCCGGGGCTGCAGGAGCGGGCGGCGGCGCGGGGGGCGCGGGCGACGGCGGCGGTGGAGCAGGCGGCGCCGGCGGCGGCGCCTGGACCGCGCTTTGAGGTGGCGGCCGGTGAGGGACGTCGCGCCGGGTCGCCTTGAGGTCGCCAAGCGGGTCGGGCGCCCGCTCCACGCGCGCCCCGGCGGCGGAGGCGGCGGGCGGCGCGGCGCCGTAGTGGGTGCGAATGGTCGCCTGGATGTCCGACGTCGAGGCGATCATCGGGCGCGTGGGCAGGCCCGCGAGGCGTGAGACCTCTGCGAGGGCGGCCTCGTTGGTGGGATCGTCCGTCGCCACGTAGAGGGTCTCGCCCTGCCCACGGACGTTCCTCACGAAGATCGGTACGAGGGCGTATTTCTCAGCAAATTCGCGGGGTATCCGCGCGAGGAGCTGCGGAGAGAAGTCCACGTGGTAGAGCGACACCCACGGCACGCTGAGCACCTGGCTGAGCGCCTGGGTCACCTGCTGCTCTGTCACGAGGCCCCGCGCGGCGAGCGCCTGGCCAAGCTTCTGGCCGGGCTCCTTGGAGCGCACGACGGCGTCGAGGTCGGCCCTCGCGAGCAGGCCCGCGCTCACGAGCAGCTCTCCGAGTCGAGGTCTCTCCGGTGCTTCCGCCACGAGCGAAGCCTACGAAAGCGCCCTCACTCGGGCCAACTCCTTGCGTGCCGTTCGCGCGCCGCCTCCGCTACTCGGGCTCCGGTGCCTGGCGGCGAGCCTCGCCCGCCAGCGCCGCGCGGGCCCGCTCGAGGTCGAGCGCCCCCTCGGACCGCGCGACCACCAGGGTCGCCACCGCGTTCCCCACGAAGTTCGTGAGGGATCTCGCCTCGCTCATGAACCGATCGACGCCGAGCAGCAGCGTGAGCCCCGCGACGGGCACGCTGCCTGTGGCCGCGAGGGTCGCCGCGAGGGTGATGAAGCCGCTCCCCGTCACGCCCGCCGCCCCCTTGGACGTCACGAGCAGCACGGCGAGCAGCGAGAGCTCGTCGCGGAGCGTCAGCTGGACGTCCAGCGCTTGGGCCACGAACAGAGACGCGAGCGTGAGGTAGATGCAGGTGCCGTCGAGGTTGAACGAGTACCCCGTGGGCACGACGAGGCGCACGATCTCCGGCTTCGCGCCGAGCCCTTCCAGCTTGGCCATGAGGCGGGGCAGCGCCGACTCCGACGACGACGTGCCGAGCACGATGACGAGCTCCTCGCGGAGGTAGCGGAGCAGCCGCACCATCGAGAGGCCGAGGGTGGCGCGCAGCACGCCGGCGAGCACCACGAACACGAAGAAGAGCGCGGTGGCGTAGAAGGTGCCCATCAGCTTCGCGAGGCTGCCCAGCGTGCCGACCCCGAACTTCCCGATCGTGTAGGCCATCGCCCCGAACGCCCCGAGCGGCGCCGCCCTCATCACGAGCCCCACGATCGCGAAGAGCACCTTCGAGGCGCGCTCGAGCGCCTCGGTCGCGAACGCGCCGCGCGCGCCGAGAGACGCGATCGCGAGGCCCGTGAGCACGCCGAGCACGAGCACCTGGAGGATCTCGCCGCTAGTGAACGCGGAGACGAAGCTCTCGGGGATCATCGCGAGCAGGTGCGCGACGAAGCCGTGGGGGCGCGGCGCCGCGAGCGAGGCGTCGAGCGCCTTCGTGTCGAGCGCGGCGGCGTTCGCGTGCACTCCCGCGCCTGGCTTGACGAGGTGCACGACGCCGAGGCCGAGGCCGAGCGCGACGGTCGTCATGATCTCGAAGTAGAGGAGCGCCTTGCCGCCGACCCGCCCGACCTGCTTGAGGTCGCCCATGCCCGCGATCCCCGCGGCCACCGTGCAGAACACGATCGGCGCGATGAGCATCTTGATGAGCTTGACGAAGGCGTCGCCGAGCGGACGCATCGCGACGCCCCACTCCGGGCGTAGCGCGCCGAGCGCGACGCCGATCGCGATGGCGACGAGCACCTGCACGTAAAGACCGGGCCGCCGGGTGCGCCCGGCGCGCGGCTTCGGCGCCCCGTGCGGGTGGGGGCTCTCTTCGGGCGCGGGGCCCGCGGCGGGCGGCACCCCGCGAGCCTACCGCAGCGCGCCCGCGTTTGGGGCCCGGCGTCGCGCGCGCCCGTCGCCGCGGCCCGCTCAACCCGAGCGGCGAAGGCCGAGGGCGCGCAGCATGCGGGCCTCGCCTCGGCGGGGTGTGCTAGGAGGTCGCGCCATGTGCGGAGTCATTGGCCTCGTCTACGAACACGACCGCGACGACCTCGGGCAGGTGGCGGCAGAGCTGCTGAAGACGCTCGAGTACCGCGGGTACGACTCCACCGGCGCGGCCGTCCAGGGGGCCACCCTCGACGTGACGCTGGCAAAAGGGGTGGGCGCGCCCTCCGTGATGGTGCACGAGCTCGGCATCACGCGCCTCGCGGGCCGCGTGTTCTGCGGGCAGGTGCGCTGGGCGACGTTCGGCGCGGTGAACGCCGAGAACTCGCAGCCGCACGTCGTGCGCTGCAAGACCTTCCTCTACGGCGCGCACAACGGCAACGTCACCAACTGCGACGACCTGAAGGCCTGGCTGCTCTCCGAGGGGCACGCCGTGCTGTCCGACAACGACGGTGAGATGGTGGTGCACACGGTCGAGCACTTCTTCGCTCGGGAGCTCGAGCGCTGGGTCGACCAGCCAGGCGTCTCCGCGGCCGACGCGCGCCGACGCTGCATGCGCGCGGCGATCCTCGCGGCAGCGGCGAAGCTCGAGGGCTCGTACGCCGCGGTCATCGTCGACCCGGTCACGCGCGTCCTCTGGGCCATCAAGCAGGGCTCCAGCCTCTACTTTGGCTTCGGCAGCGACAAGGCCGGCGGGCGCTTCGCGATCGCTTCGTCCGACCTCTCGAGCGTGCTGAAGCTCACGCGCGTGGTCGTGCCGCTCGCAGAGGGCGAGCTCGTCGAGTACGAGCCCGGCGCCCACACGCTCTACGCGGTCCGCGATCGCACGGTGAAGGGCCCGACGGGCGCCACTCGCGTCGTCGCGGGTGAGGTGCTCGCGCGCGAGCCGGTCCGCAGCCGCCTGCGCACGAAGGACACAGCGCTCGTGCCGCCGTTCGAGTCGTTCATGGACCAGGAGATCAGCGCGCAGGAGCAGACCGCCCGCGACGTGATCACGCTGTTCCTCGGCGGAAGCGACGCGGCGCGCGCTGCCACCCCGCTCGGCTCGCTCACGGCGCTCCCCGACCTCGCGCCCCGCCTCGACGCGCTCCGGGACGCCTACGACGACGACCGCATCCGCGCGCTCTTCCACGAGCTCGTCGACCTCCCCGCGTTCCAGGGCCTCCTCGCGCGCGTCCCCCCTGCGGTCGAGCGCGCGCGCGCCTTCCACTCGGCGGAGGGGGGCTTCTTCGCCGACCTCTTGCCCATGGCGCGAGGCGCCGGCGACACGGTGGCGGTGCGCCTCCTCGACGCGATGATCGAGGCCGACGAGGTCCGCGAGTACGCTCACGCGGTCGAGCGCTTCGGCGCGATGTGCCTCGAGGCGGTCGCGCGCCGTGGTCGAATCTACGTCATCTGCTGTGGGAGCTCGTACCACGCCGCCAAAGTGGCGAGCCTTTACTTCAATGAGCTCGCGCACATAGAGCTCACGCCGGTCCTCCCGGGGGAGTTCCGGGGGCAGTCGTCCTCGTCGCTCAAGGACGGCGATCTGGTCGTCGCCGTGAGCCAGAGCGGCGAGACCAAAGACCTCATCGACGTGCTCAACGACGTCATCGCCACCGGCCTCGACGTGAAGCGCATCGGGCTCGTCAACAACGTGAACTCGACCCTGGCCCAGGAGAAGAGCGAGCTGCTCATCCCGCTTCGCTGCGGCCCGGAGATCGCGGTGCCGGCGACCAAGAGCTTCATGAACCAGATGGTGCTCTTCTACTGCCTGGCGCTCCACGTCGCCGAGCGTCGCGCCGACGATCTCGCGAAGACCGCGGAGGGGCGGGCGTTCGCCGCGAGTGAGCTCGCGCGCCGCCGGGAGAAGCTCGTCTCCCTCCCGGCGCTCATCCGCGAGACCATCGAGAGCACCAACGCCGACATCGAGGTGGCGGCGAAGCTCCTCTACCTGCGCCCGAGCATTCACCTGCTCGCCACGCGTATCTCCGCGGTGGCGAAGGAGGGCGCGCTCAAGATCCGCGAGGTCGTCCTGAACCACACGGAGGGCTTCGAGGCCTCCGAGTTCAAACACGGCCCCAACACCATCCTCGGGTTCAACACCGTGATCGGGCCCGACCAGGTGGACGCCCTGCTGAAGCGCCTCGGGCACGCCTTGAAGGAGATCGTTCTCCGGGCGCCCGCGGCGGGGCTCGGCACCGAGTCCGTCGCCCGGCTCGTGCAGACGGCCACCGACACCGTCCTCTCGCCGGGCTCTGCCGCCTTCGCGCTCGGCGACGCCGAGCGGGCCGTCCTCGCCGCTTCGCTGGACCGCACCGAGGTGCTCGAGGAGCTCTACGCGGACTACCCGCTCATCTACACCACCGGCCCCGACGATCGCGACGTGGCGCTCACCGTCTCGCAGATCAACACCCACAAAATCCGCGGCTCGTGCACCGTCGTCATCGCGGAGGAGCACCCGGCGCTCCTCGGCGCGGGGGCGAAGGCCCCGGCCGACAACCCCGAGTACCGCTCGGTGTACGTCACGCTGCCGCGCACGAACGACACGCTGATGGCGACGTTCTCTTCCACCGTCGCGCTCCAGCGGCTCGCCCTGAAGATGAGCCTCCTGAAGAAGGCCTACCTCGACAGGCTGGGCATCGCCGACCACGGCGTGCACCCGGACGTGCCCAAGAACGTGAGCAAGTCCATCACGGTGGACTGACGATCCTCGCAGGTGCCCGTGGCCCGCTCCGCGAGTCGACCTGCCGGCCCAGGCTGACGCGCTTCGCCGGTCTCTGCGCGCGCCGCACGCCGTCGCGATCAGCGGGAGGCGCGCGTCGGTGACCCCGGAACGTATCCATCGGTGGGCACCCCCGCGAGCGTGCTCCGCCGGGGCGGCCTACACCGGGTCTCGATGAGGGGGGATGGCCCACCTCAAGCGAGACCCGCGAATTCTCTCTCTTTTCACGCGGCCTCGCGCCGAGTAGGGTGACACCGAGCCATGCTCCTTTGTCCCCAGTGCAGCACGCAGTGCGACGAGGAGCACCGCTTTTGCCCTAGCTGCGGCTTCAACCTCACGAAGATGCAGAAGAGCCCCTCGGATCCGCTCATCGGGCGGGTCCTGCCGGGCGGCTACGTCATCTTCGAGCTCATCGGGGTCGGCGGCATGGGGCGGGTCTACCGCGCCGAGCAGGTCGCGCTGAGCCGCACCGTCGCCATCAAGATCATCCACCCTCACCTCATCGGTGACGAGAGCACGGCGGCGCGCTTCATCATCGAGGCGCGCGCGGCGAGCCGGCTGAACCACCCGAACTCGGTGAGCATCATCGACTTCGGCAAGACCGAAGACGGCCAGCTTTACCTCGTCATGGAGTTTCTGCGCGGCAAGGACCTCGCGCGCATCCAGTACGAGGAAGGGCCCCTCGCGGTCCGGCGCATCGTCAGCGTGCTCAAGCAGGTGCTCGGAGCGCTCTCCGAAGCGCACCACCTCGAGATCATCCACCGCGACCTGAAGCCCGAGAACATCATCCTCGAGCCCACGCGCACCGGCGTCGACTTCGTCAAGGTGGTTGACTTTGGCCTCGCCAAGATCCGCGTCGACGCGCCCGTCCGCAACGTCACCAGCGCGGGGATCGTCTGCGGCACGCCCGAGTACATGAGCCCCGAGCAAGGCCGCGGCGATCCGCTCGACGCGCGCTCCGACCTCTACGGCGTCGGCGTCATCCTCTATCAATTGCTCACGGGGCAGATCCCGTTCGAGGCCGAGTCACCTACGCAGGTCGTGCTCATGCACCTGTCGCAGCCGCCACGCGATCCTCGCGAGGTGGCGCCCGACCGGCGGCTCCCCGACGCGATCGTGGAGGTGTGTCTCCGCGCGCTCTCCAAGTCCCCCGACGACCGCTTCCCGAACGCCGACGTCTTCGCGGCGGCGCTCACGACCGCCCTCGCCGAGGTGGAGCAGCGGCACGCCCGCCAGCCCGAGGGTGGGATGGTGTGCGGCATGTGTGGCACATTGAACCCGGAGAAGCAGAAGTTCTGCGGCGAGTGCGGCGCTTCGCTCATCCGCGGCGGGGTCACTCAGCCCCCGCACGCGCAGAGCCCGCCCCGCCCGTCGGCCCCTGCGGTCGCGCGCCCGACGGGCTTCCCGCTGTCGTTCGTCGGTCGCGACGAAGACCTGGCGTGGCTCGACGATCGCCTCGCGGACGCGACGAGCTCGCTCGTCGGCGCGCGCGTCGTCGGCGAGGCCGGCATGGGCAAGTCGCGCCTGCTCCGTGAGTTCCTCGCGCGGGCGCGGAACGCGGGGCACGTAGTGGTCGAGACGGGCCCCGACGGCTTCTGGGCAGAGGTGGGCTATTTCGCGCTCCGCCGCGCGATCGTCGGGCTCGCGCAGCTCCCGGAGGGCGGCGGCACGCCGCGCGACTGGACCAACGCCGGCGCCGAGGCGCGCCGTGGGCTCGCCGACGTGTTCGCGCCGGGCAACCTCAGCGAGGGGCTCTCGCACGTCGAGCGCCGCTTCGTCGTCGCCGAGGCGCTCCGCTGGGCGGTCGTGCGCGCGAGCGAGCGCGCGGGCAACAAGCGCGTGGTCCTCGCCGTGGACGACCTGAACCTCGTCGACGGGGCGAGCCGCGCGGCGTTCGCGGACGCCGTCGGCGAGCCGCCGCTCGTGCCTGCGTTGCTCGTCGCGGCCTACCCGCCGGGCTACGATCCCGGCTGGTCGGCGAGCACGGCTTCGGCCCGCGTGCTCATGGGGCTCGGCACCGATCTGGCCATCGAGCTCGGCGCCGCGGCCGGCCAGCTCGCGTCCGTGGTCGCGCCGCGCGGGATAGCGCCGCTCTACATCGAGCAGCTCCTCCGGTTCTCGCTCGAGCAAGGCGGGACGGTCCCCTCCCGCGTCGGCGACATCATCGCGTCGCGCGTCGAGCGCCTGTGGGGCGACGCGCGTAGAGTGCTCCAGGCCGTCTGCGTCTACGGCGACGGCGTCACCGCCGAGACCCTCGTGCGCCTCGTCGCGCCCAAGACCAAGGTGAACGAGGCCCTCGAGACCCTCGAGAAGGCGGGCATGGTCGTCGGCGCGCCGCTGTGGGCCACGTGCCACCCGCTCCTGCGCGACGTCGTCCTCTCCACGATCCCGGCGGCGGTGCGCCGCGAGCTCCACGCGGTGGCCTCCGAGGTCGGCGAGAGCCTCGAAGACCCCGTCGAGATCCGCGCGATCCACCTGTTTTTCTCGCAGAACACGTTCGAGGCCCTCATCCTGCTCGAGCGCGTGAGCACGCTCTGCGAGGCTCGCGGTGACACCCCTGGCCGCATCACGGCGCTGCGCCGCGGGCTCGAGCTCGCGCGCCGCGAGCTGTTCCGGGGGGAGCTGGAGGATCCCGTGCGCGCCGTGCTCATCTTCGCGCGCAAGCTGGGCCACGCGCTCACCTCCTCGGGGCAATTCACCGACGCCGAGGGCGTGCTGCGCGAGGCGCTCGACATGGCCGGCCCGAGCGGGGCTGAGCGCGCGCGCGTGCTCGGGGCGCTGGCGCAGGTCTCGATCGGGCGCGATCGCCCACGCGACGCCGAGCGCTACCTCGCCGAGGCGCTCCCGCTCGCGTTCGAGTCGGGGTCGAAGGACCTCCTGCTGTCGCTCGAGCAAATGAAGCGGGCGATCGTCTCCTGAGGCCGGAGTGAGCTTCCCTACGCCCCCATCGTCGCCCCGTGGAGCAGCTCGCATCGCGCGTTCGCGGGCGGGGAGCGTCGTCGCGGCGCTCGTCGCGGGCCTCGCGCTCGCCGCGGCGTGCACGCCCGCGAGCTCCCCCGAGGCTCGCCGCGATCCGGCGTGGCTCGCCGACGCGACCCGCGCGTGTGTCCTCCGCGCCTCGTGCGCCCACGGTCACGCGGGCGAGGGCGCGCGCGATCCCGGCCGCTGCGTTGCGGCGTGGCTCGCCGACCTTGGCTCTTCCCCTGCCCATGCCCCGAGCGCCGCCCAAACCTGCGCGACGCGGGCTTCGACCTGCGCCGCCGTGCACGCGTGCGAGGGCGAGGGCGACGCGCCCGCGGTGGCCTACTGCCGCGCGCACCCGGGCGAGGGGTCCGCGTGCGTCGGGGACGCCCTCATCGACTGCGGCGATGACGCCGACGAGGCCGAGCGGGTCGACTGTCGCGCCCTCGGCGGCAAGTGCCAGGCGATCAAGCACTCCGGTGGCCTCACGGAGAGCGCTTGCGTCTCGTCGACGCTCTGCCCTCCCGGTGCGAAAGAGGGGCGCTGCGAGGGGGTGGCGGCCGTCATCTCGTGCGTCGACGGAGCCGCGGAGCGCATCCCCTGTCGAGCCGGCACGCGCTGTGTGGCGCGCACCGACGCGGACGGTCTCGAGCGCGCGTCGTGCGAAGCGGAGGGCTCGCCCAGGTGCTCGGCGCCAGGGGCACGCTATTGCGAGGGCGATCGCCTCGTCGCGTGCACCGGCCCCCGCGGCACCGAGAAGAGCGCGGTGTCGGTGGTCGACTGCGGGGCCCTCGGTCTGCGGTGCGACGGCTCCGCGACGACCGCTGGGTGCTACGTCCTCGGCAAGAACGACTGCGCCGCGGACGAGCCGCCGCGGTGCGACGGCGCGACGCTCACCTTCTGCGCGCTCGGCCGCCGCGTCCGCGTCGCTTGCGCGGGCGGCTGCGCGACCGCCCCGGCCCTGTCGTGTACGCCGCCGCGCTGACCGCGCCGATTCGTCGACGCGGTTGCAGGGGACGAGAGCCGCCCGGCAGCGGCCAAGTGACGATCGGCTTCGACGCGGGCGGACTTGGCGTAGACTGCGAGGCGATGGCGCGACGCGTAGCGAGTGAGCGCAAGAAGGCGGCGACCCCGGGCGACGTGCTGCCGGATCTGGCCTCCGACGAGGGGGCCATCCATGTGCGTCGCATCCACCGGCGCGACCTCCCGAGGACCTGGGAGTTCCTGAAGCTCTGCTTCCGCGACGTGAACCGCGAGACCGTCGAGTACCAGCGCCCGCGCTCGAAGAAGCAGTTCCTCGAGGTCTACGAGGAGGAAGGCATCCAGCAGCTCCTCTTCGAGCTGCGCACCGGTGGGGTCACCACCATCGTCGGCTACGCCGAGTGCGCCCTCGACATCGGAGCCGACAACTGGATGAACCACCGCTACTTCGCCCGGCGCGACATGCGCCCCCTGTTCGTCGACGAGATCGCCGTGCACCCCGGGCACCAGGGCCTCGGCATCGGCTCGTTCGTGCTCGAGCAGCTGGAGCACATGGCGAAGCTTGCAGGGTGCACGCACCTCGTCCTCGAGGTCGCCGAGAACAACGACAACGCGCTGCGCTTTTACAAGGCGCGCAGCTTCCAGAAGCTCGACGCGGCGATCTTCCTGGCGAAGCGCCTGACGACCGAGTCCGACATCCTGCCGCCGCGCGCGCTGCCTCCAAAGAGGGCCGCGGCGACGAAGCCCCGCGCGAGCAGCCGGCCTCCCGCCGCCCCGAGGGTCCCCAAGTGAGCGCGGTGCCGCCCCACATCGCGCGGTGGGACCTCGACAAGACCTATCTTCGCACCGAGTTCGACACCATGAAGGACCTCATCCGCACCGCCTTCGAGCGCGCGGACGAGAAGCGCACGAACCCGGGCGCGTCCACCTTGCTCCGCGAGATGGGCGCGGCGGGGGTCGCCGTCCACATCTTGTCCGGCTCACCCGAGCAGATGCGCGGGCGCCTCGAGGACAAGCTCCGCCTCGACGGCATCACCTGGCAGAGCTTCGTCCTCAAGCCGAACCTGAAGAACGTGCTGCGCCTGCGCTTTCGCGCGTTGCGAGATCAGCTTGGTTACAAGCTGCCCGCGCTCCTCGAGAGCTGCGCCGAGGCCGTGCCGGAGATCGCCGCCGCGGGCGTACGCGAGACCCTCTTCGGGGACGACGCGGAGGCCGACGCGTTCGTGTACTGCCTGTATGGCGATGTGGTTGCCGGTCGAGTGACAGCCGCCGAGCTCGCGCGGGTGTGCTCGGGCGGTCGCGTCTACGAAGACGTCGCCGAGCAGATCGCGGAGTACGCCGAGGCCATCCCGAAGCGCGAGGTCCTCGAGCGGGTCCTCATCCACCTCGAGGGGCAGTCGCCGCCCGGTGACTTCGACGTGTACGGGCGCCGCGTCGTGCCCTTCTACAACTACCTGCAGGCGGCCCTCGTCGTCTTCGAGGACGGCCGCGTCCCGGCCGAGAGCGTGCTCCGGGTCGCGATCGAGCTCGTCGTGCAGCACCGGTTCGATGGCGAGGGGCTCGCCAAGAGCTACGCGGAGCTCGCTCGGCGCGGACACCTGCGCGGGGTGCGCATCGCCGAGCTCGCGGCCGCGCTCGACACGTGGGCGAGGCCGCGCGGAGTGGCGGCGCTGCCCGAGCTCGACGCGATGGTCGCCGCGCTCCCCGAGTACGCGAAGGCCGCGGCCGGGCAGTATCGAGGCGGGGAGGCTCCAGTCACGCCCGACTACGGGGAGCTCGTGCTGCACCACAACCGGCGCCGCAAGAAGCGGCGCTGAGCTCACACCACTCCCATCTAGACGCGCGCGCGCGGCGGGGCCATCATGCCCCCCATGGTGGAGAGCGCGTACGCCACGAGTCGCTACCGGCCCCTCGAGATCGCCCACGAATACGGCCCCAACGTCCACCTGCTCGACGATCCGCTGGCGTGGACGCAGCTCGCGCGCCTCTGCGCCCGCGACACGGTCCAGCCGGAGGTGGGCCGCCTCGTGCGCACCCTCTACGAGAAGCTCGCGGAGGTCGTCGTCGCCGCCGAGTTCCCTCGCGAGCGCGTCGCCGTGCCCACCCGCATGGTCATCAAGTCGCCCGAGGCGGTCTACCGCGGGCTCGCGATCGATCACGCGACCCAGGTCGTCACGATCGGCATCGCGCGCGCCGGCACCATGCCGTCGCAGGTGGTCTACGAGCTCCTGAACGAGGTGCTCGACCCCGCCGGCGTGCGGCAAGACCACCTGTTCATGTCGCGCGCGACCGACGCCGACGGCAAGGTGATCGGCGCCACCTGGCACGACGCGAAGATTGGTCGCGACGTGGAGGACCGAATCCTGGTCTTCCCCGACCCCATGGGGGCGACCGGCTCGTCGATCAACAGCGCCCTCACGCACTACCGCACGCGGCTCGAGGGCACGCCGAAGCTGTGCATCACGCTGCACCTCGTCGTGACGCCCGAGTACATCCGCAACGTGCTGGCGGCGCACCCGGACACCATCATCTACTCGCTGCGGCTCGACCGCGGCCTCAGCGCGTCGGACGTGCTCGCGACGGTGCCGGGTCGCCGCTGGAGCGAGGAGCGCGGCCTCGACGAGCACCAGTACATCGTCCCCGGGGCGGGTGGCGTCGGCGAGATCCTGAACAACGCCTGGGTGTGATCGGACCGGTGCGGAGTGACCGGGGGGCGGGCGGACGAGCCCCAAGCAGATCCTACATGACCCTACCTCAGCCGCACGCGGAGCAGGGGCAGCTCGCGGCAGGTCCACTACGCACCGCGTAAGTTTCCAGTACTCTCGGCGACCCGTCGCGAGTATATACGCGACCCTCACTCACCGCCGCGCCTCGGCGCGCCCCGACCCGCCTGGAGGCCCCCGTGACCGAGAAGGTAGAGATCAAGATCAAGGACGTGACGTTCGAGGCCCCCGTCGTGGTGGGCACTGAGGACGAGCGCGCGATCGACATCGGGAACCTCCGCGCCAAGACCGGCTTCGTCACCATCGACCCGGCCTTCATGAACACGGCGTCCACCAAGAGCGCCATCACGTTCCTCGACGGCGAGCAAGGGATCCTCCGCTACCGGGGGTACCCCATCGACCAGCTGGCCGAGCAGTGCGAGTTCATCGAGGTGGCCTACCTGCTCATCTTCGGCGAGCTGCCGAACGTGGCGCAGCTGAAGCGGTGGCGCGACCTCCTCACGCGGCACTCTCTCATCCACGAGGACATGAAGCACTTCTTCGACGGCTTCCCGTCGACCGCGCACCCCATGGCGGTGCTCTCGGCCATGGTGTGCTCGCTCTCGACCTACTACCCGGAGGAGGTCGACTTCTCGGACAAGGAGCAGCTCGAGATCACGTACGCCCGGCTCATCTCCAAGATCCGCACCATCGCGGCGTTCGCCTACAAGAAATCGATCGGGCAGCCGTTCGTCTACCCGCGCAACGACCTCAAGTACTGCGCCAACTTCCTGAACATGATGTTCAGCGTCCCGGCCGAGCCCTACCAGGTCGACCCCGAGGTGGAGAAGGTCATGAACCTCCTCCTCATTCTCCACGCCGACCACGAGCAGAACTGCTCCACGTCGACCGTGCGGCTCGTCGGCAGCTCTCGTGCGAACGTGTTCGCCAGCATGGCGGCGGGCATCCTCGCGCTCTGGGGGCCGCTCCACGGCGGCGCCAACCAGGAGGTCATCGAGATGCTCGAGGCCATCCAGCGAGACGGTGGTGACGTAAAGAAGTACGTGGCGATGGCCAAGGACAAGACCTCCGGCTTCCGCCTCATGGGCTTCGGGCACCGCGTCTACAAGAACTTCGATCCGCGCGCCAAGATCATCAAGGAGGCCTGCGACAAGGTCCTCGCCAACCTCGGCATCGACGATCCGCTGCTCGGCATCGCCAAGCAGCTCGAGGCCGCGGCCCTGGAGGACCCGTACTTCGTCGAGCGCAAGCTCTACCCGAACGTCGACTTCTACTCGGGCATCATCTACCGCGCGCTCGGCTTCCCCACGAACATGTTCACGGTGCTCTTCGCGCTCGGTCGCCTGCCGGGCTGGATCTCCCACTGGAAGGAGATGATGGAGGACGGCGCCACCAAGATCGGCCGGCCCCGTCAGATCTACACCGGCGCGAAGGCCCGCGAGATCGTGCCGCTCGCCGACCGCGCCTGAGCGGAGCCGCGAGCGAAAAGGAGAGGCCTCCGCCCCAGGGCGCGAGGTCTCTCTTCTTTTGTCACCGAGGAGCGCTCCATGAGAGCGCCCCGCCGGGGGCCGACTACCCGAACAGCGCCCGAAGCCAGCCGTCGTAGTCGCGGAGGATGCGGTCGCCCAAGAACAGGAACTCGAACCACGCGAGCACGAGGAACGGCCCGAACGCGAGCGGTGACTGCATGACGCCGTCGTCGTCGCCGACCCCGCTCAGCATGTCCTCCTCGAGCGCCTTCTTGGCCTCTTCGTCGCCCGCGTCGGCGGCCTCGCGGAGCTCGCGCAGCTCCTCCTTCACGCCCTCGGGCAGGCCGATCTTCACGCCGAACATGCGGAGCCCGAGCGCCGTGAGTGAGCCCTGCACGGACCCGGCGAGCAGCACGAAGAACGCGCCGCGCCAGCCGAACCAGGCCCCCGCGAGCATCAGGAGCTTCCAGTCGCCCATGCCGAGGCCGCTCCGCCCGCGCACGAGGCGATAGAAGCGATCGAAGCCGGCGAGCAGCACGAACGAGCCGAGGCCGCTCGCCACCGCGTCGATCAGCGAGAAGCCGCGGAGCGTGGCCGTGGCCGCCCCCACGACCGCGCCACCGATCGACACCGCGTCGGGGATGTACATGAAGTCGAGGTCGATGAACGCGGCGGCGACGAGCGCCAAGGCCACCGCGAAGGTGGCACCGAAGACCGCGAGCGCGCGCCAGAGCGACCAGTCGCCGGCGTGCTGTAGAATACATGTTTCTGCGAGCGCGAGGCCGACGCCGCCGCCGATGAGCTCGACGAGCGGGTAGCGTGGGCTCACCTTGACGCCGCAGCACGCGGCCTTGCCGCCCATCAGGAACCACGACAGCACCGGGATGTTGCGCCAGGGCTTGATGGGGGTCTTGCACGCGGGGCAGTGTGACGGCGGCGTCACCACGCTGAGCTCGCGCGGCACGCGGTGGATCACGACGTTCAGGAAGCTGCCCCAGAGCAGGCCGAAGAGCGCGCCGAAGAGGCGGAAAAACCAGGGCGGGACGAGTGCAATCGACATGACGGAGCTCGGGTCAGACTAGCGCGAAGCGCACGAGTGTTGGCCACGAGAGTCGGGGACGCGACGACGCCGCGGCGCTTTCGGGTGACCCGCGCCCCGCCATGCGGTAATGCGCGCAGCCGATGATCCTCGAGATTTACCCGGATCACCCGGAGCCTCGGAAGATCCGTCGGGCCGTCGACGCCCTCCTCGCCGGGGAGGTCATCGCGTACCCCACGGACACCGTGTACGGCCTCGGCTGTGACCTGATGAACAAGAAGGCGATCGATCGCCTCTACGCCATCAAGGGCATGGACCGGTCGCGTGATCTGGCGTTCGTGTGCGCCGATCTCTCGGAGATCGCGCGCTACGCCGTGGTGGAGAACCACCAGTACCGCACGCTCAAGCACCTCCTGCCGGGGCCGTACTGCTTCATCCTCGACGCCACGCGTGAGGTGCCGAAGCTCGTGCAAATGAAGAAGAAGACCGTCGGCATCCGCGTGCCCGACAACGCCATCATCCGCGCCATCACGCGCGAGCTCGGGCGGCCGGTGATCTCCACGACGGCGCAGCGGCAGGGCGAGGACCCGCTGGTCGACGCCCGCGACATCGACGCGGCGTTCAAGGGCCTGGGCCTGGTGGTCGATGGCGGCGGGGGCGGGCTCGTACCGACGACGGTGGTCGACCTGACCACGATGCCGCCCACCGTGGTCCGCGAGGGCGCGGGGCCCGTCGACGACTTCGTGTAGCGCCGGGAGGATCAGGCGCCCGAGAGGCGCCCCCACGCGGCCTCGAGGCGCGCCGCGCGGACCCGCCCCGCCACGTCGAGGAGCATCCGATCGCGCGCGAACCGCTCGCGCTCGTCCGCCGGCGCGAGCGCCCAGTGGGGCGTGGCGTCGTCGACGAGGGCGCGCACGAGCGACAGCGCGCCGCCGAGCACGACGTGCGTCTGGGGTGCGCGCGGGTCGAGCGCGCAGAGCCCGCGCAACGTGAGCAGCGCCGCGAGCGCCTGCTCGATGAAGGGCCGCGGCCACGCGTACTCTCGCGCGACCCGCACGAGGTAGCCGAGCGCGGCGCCGAGCACGTGCAGATCTTCGATCGTGCGGAAAGGCTTCAGGTAGTCGTCGTAGCCGTCGCCCTCGAGCACCTCGTCGGGCGCGATCCTCACGCCTTCGAACCGGGCCTCCGCGTGGGGCACCTCGGGCGCGAACGGCGTGGCCACGCCCGCGCTCAGCGTGATCCCCTCGCGCCCCGCCGGGAGCCGAACGACCCGGAGCGAGCCCCTGCCTTCGAGGCGACCTTCGCCCACTCCGGGCCGCGCGAGCCGCGCGACCACGAGCAGCTCCGTGGCGAGCGTCCCGAGGGTGATCCAGGTCTTCTCGCCGTCGAGGCGCCGCGCGCCCGTCGGGTCGGCCTCTCCGAGGGTGGTCATGATCGCGCGCGGGTGCGCGCCGCCACGCTCCGTCGCGGCGAGACACGCCCGCGCGCCGATCGACGGGACGAGGCACGTGAGGGCGGCGCCGTAGCCACCGACGAACGCGAACCCGAGCCGATCGGCCGCGAAGCCGGCGAGGGCGGCGCGGTCGAGCGTCGGCGCGGTCGCCTCTGACGGACCAGGAGAAGCGGCGAGTGGAGTGAGCGAGCCGGGGGCTCGAGGTGTGAGCGGGCCGAGCAGCGTGGAGAGAAGTAAGCTCATGGAATGTATTGAGAAATCAGAGGAAGAGGACCCGGAGATCGCCCCCGACGTCGCGAGCCTCCGAGAGCGCGTCGTGGTGCACGCGCTTCGCCCAGCGCACCGCCGCCACGAGGTCGTCCCACCCGCGCGCCGGCGACTCTTCGCGCGCGAGGCGCCCGGTGATGAGCGACGCGAGCGTGCACCCGGTGCCGTGTGTCGGCCCGAGATCGAGGCGGTCGCGCAGGAGCTCGAGGGTGTCGTCGGGGCCGACGAGCAGGTCGGTCGCGTGTCGGCCCGTGAGGTGCCCGCCCTTCACGAGCACGGCGAACACGCCGGTCTTCAGGAGCTCGCGCGCGGCGGCCTCGCCCTCCGCGAGCCGCGTGACGCGCATTCCCGTGAGCGCCTCCGCCTCGGGCACGTTGACGGTCGCGAGGGTGGCGTGGGGCAAGAGTTGGTCGCGGAGCGCGCGGACGGCGCCGCTCGCGAGCAGGCGCGCCGAGCCGCGCGTCGGCAGCAGCACGGTGTCCACCACCGCGGGCAGCTCCGCGTGTCGGCCGAGGAGCCGCGCCACCGCGCGTACGTTCGCGGCCGAGCCGAGCGCGCCCGTCTTCACTGCCCGCACGGACTGCACGCGCAGCACCTCGCGCGCTTGCGCCTCCAGCTCCGCGTGGTCGAGCGCGCGGGCCGCGCGGAGGCCCGAGGTCGACTGTACGGTCAGGGTCGCGGTCACCGCGCACCCGAGCACGCCCGCCCGCGAGAACGCCCTCGCGTCCGCGAGCACCCCGGCGCCGCCGCCCGGATCGAGGCCGCCGATCGTGAGCGCGCACGCGCTCCGCTTTGCCTTCAGCACCATGACGAGAGGCTACGCGACGAATCGGAAAAGGTGGCGCCGGGCGTGCGCGGCGGTGCCCGGCTCCCCGCCGGCTCGTCTGCCACGAGAGGCGCTGCGCGTGCGCGCGGGCGAGGCGCGGCGTTGACACCTCGGGCGGCACCGGCTTGACTTGCGCGGCCCTCCCGTCCCGAACGCGCGTCGCGTCGGCCCCGCGAGTCGGCGAAGCCGCCATGGATCCTTCCCGCTGCGTCGTGCTCGTGCCCTACAGCGGGCACATCGAGATCGAGTGCGAGCGCGCGCTCGGGCGCCTCGAAGAGGAGGGCTACATCGTCCGCCGCGCTTCCTCGAGCGCGGGCATCGATCTCCAGCGGAGCCAGCTCGCGACCGACGCCCTCGCCGACGGGTTCGACGAGCTCTTCTGGATCGACGCGGACATCGCGTTCGACGCCGCCGACGTGGCGCGCCTCCGCGCCCACGACCGCCCGCTCACCTGCGGCCTCTACGCCAAGAAGGGCGCCCGCGAGCTCGCCTGCTACGTGCACCCAGGCACTGACGAGATCGTGTTCGGAAAATCGGGAGGGCTCCTCTCGGTGCGCTACGCCGGCCTCGGCTTCGTGCACACCCGGCGCGAGGTCTACGAGGCGATCCGTGAGGTGTGCCGGCTGCCCGTGTGCAACCGCCGCTTCAAGCGCCCGGTCGTTCCGTATTTTCTTCCGATGTTGCTCGACTCCGACGACGACCCCGAGCCCTGGTACCTCACGGAGGACTACGCCTTCTTCGAGCGCGCGCGCGCCGCGGGGTTCGGGCTGTTCGCCGACACCAGCGTCCGCCTGTGGCACGTCGGCCGCTACCGGTACGGTTGGGAAGACGCCGGGAGCACGCTCGATCGCTACAACACCTACCGCTTCCGGGTGAAAGGATGACCGAGCCCGCGGTCCTCCGCGCGCAAGTGCTCCGCGTCGCGTGCGTGTGGGGCACGACCGTACTCGCGCTCCGCACACTGGCTGGGGGGCGCTCGTTCGTCTTCGGCGAGCACCGCCACGCCTCGTTCCCACTTCCGGACGGCCTCGCCCCGAGCCCCACGCCCATCAAGGCCGTCGACGGCGGCTGGGTGCTCGACGCGACCGGAGCCGTGGGCGGGCTGCTGAAGCTCCGTGGGCGAGCCGAAGACCCGGTGGAGATCGGCCGAGGTGGCCCGGTGCCCATCATGCCCGGCGACCACGGCGTCCTTCAGTACGGACAGTTCGGGCTCTTCTTCCAGCACGTGTCCGTCGCTACGCCGCCGCCGAGGAGCGCGAGGATCGAGGGCATGGCGGTCTTCGCGCTGGTGGTCAGCTTGCTCGCTCACGGCGCCTCGCTCGGGCTCGCGTCGCGCGCGAAGCCCACCCGTCTCCCCGTGGGGGTCGCGGCCGAAGGGGAGGCGTGGCGTCGCCTTGGCGTGCTGCGCGCGCTCCCCGCGGAGCTGCCGCCCCCGGACCGTGGCGGGGCCGACGACCCGGCGGCGACCGCACCACCGCCTTCGGTCGTCGCGCGTTTCAAGCAGGCGCTGGGCGCGATCCGGCCCATCCCCGAGGAGCTGCTGGCGGTCACCGTGAAGCCCGCCGCGCCGGCGGACGCGGTCGCCGTCGCGGCGCTCGACGCGGGCGTGCGATCCGACCCGCTCGACGCGGGCGCGCGGCCCGACGCCGCGCTTGACGCGGGCGCGGCGCGAGGTCTCCCTGCGGACAAGATCCGTCGGACGGTGGTCGCCCACACGGCGTCGCTCCGCGCCTGCTACGCGGCCGAGGCGCTGAAGACGCCAGGGCTCAAAGGCGACGTCGTCGTTCAGTTCCGGATCGAGCCAAGCGGCCAGGTCGGCGCGGCCTCCATCGTGAGCAGCACGCTGAAGAGCCCTTCGGTCGAGGCGTGCCTCCTGCGCGACGTGAAGACGTGGACCTTCCCGCCTGCGGCCCTCCCCACCGAGGTCGCGGGCTACCCGCTCAAGTTCGGCGGCTGACGGAGCTCCGTGTAGATTGCATCAGAAGGGCCGCGAGAACCCACTCGGCGAACCCGCGAACAGTGAGGCTCCTGCCACCGGCGTCGAAAAAGGAGCACCCCCGCGCTCCTCTTCGACCGATGACCCTCGACCCACGGGATCACGCTTCCAGGGGACGATAGCCGGCGGCCGCCAAACTCTTCAGCGCTTCGACGCCGTGCTCCCGCAGCCGTTGTTCGGGCGCGAATCGTCGGAGCAGATCTTGTCGCACCGGCCGGTGGCGCTGTCGACGAGCTCGTCCCAGGCGCAGTCGTCGTCGGTGAGGCCGGCGGCGGGCGGCGCCTGGCCCTCCAGCTTCACGCGGAAGGCGTAGTGCATCATGGTCGCCACCATTTTCTCGCTCACCCAGGCGTACCCCTGGTCGCCCCACGAGGTGCCCCACGAGTTGTGGAGCAAGAACTCGCGCTTGCCGTTCGGGAGTCTGCGGTAGCCGGACATGGCCATGGCGTGGCCGCCGGAGATTTGCGCGGTGGTCCAGTCGGGGATGACGAAGTTGTTCAGTTTCGAGAACTTCGAGCCGTCGATCTTCATCGCCATCCACAGGTCGGCGCCGCTCGCGAGCGTCGCCTCGAGCTCGTCCATGTCGGGCGGGAGGGTCTTCAGCTGCTCGATGGCGCCGATCTTGAAGGTGCCGCTCTGGGTGGCCTTGTTGAGGTTCGCGACGTAGGTGCTGTCCTGCCGCGCCGTGCCCGGGCGAACGTTGTAGACGTCGCCGCAGTCCTCGTATTGGGGCGAGCTCATCTTGCACGCCTCCTTGCCGCTGTACGGCCAGGTGGTCCACGAGGCGATGCTCTGCCCGAGGTTCGTGTCGCCGGCGGCCGACATCTTTGGGATCGCGTAGAACGACCAGATGTGCGAGGGCGAGCTGGCCTCCTGGATGCCCGCGCGGCGGATCGCGTTGTCGAGCGTGGCTGAGAGCGCGAACGCGGTGCACGAGCCGACGTAACCCTGGTTCTTGACGGGCCCCTCGATGGCCTCGCCGCGGTGGTCGACCACCGCCGGGTACGACCCGCGCTCGGTGCCCGTGTTGGTCGAGGCGCCCGGGGTGCCAGCCCGCTCGCTCATGCCGGCAGCCGGGGCCGGAGCCGGCGCGGGGGTCGCGCCGCCGCCGCCCGAGAACCTCCGGTTGGTCGGCGCGAGGGCGCCGCCCGCGCGTGTGGTGAACGGGCGCGTCGCGAGCTTGCCTTGCTTCGCGAGGCGCATCTTCGCCGGGCTGAAGTGGACGCTCGCCTTCATCATGCGCGAGGTGTCGAGGTGGCAGTCGATGCGGACCCACACGCCGGGGGCGACCTCGGTCGGGCCACACGGCTTCGGCTGCCGCGCGCGGAGGGCCGAGAGCTTCTGCATGTTCATCACGTCGGAGGTGCCGGAGAACGGCACCGCGTGCATCGCGCGGTTGTTGACGGTGAAGCCTGCGCTCGGCGCGGCCGGTTGGCCCGCGGCGGGCTGGCCCAGTCCGCGCACAGACGGCTGCGCGTCGGCGTCCCCGGTGGCGAAAAATGCGACGGCGGTGGCCAACCCCAGAACGACCTTCTTCATGCGAACTCCCTCGACCTGTTTCCCGTTCTTGGCGGTCTCGCCGATGCAACGGAGAAAGCGCGTCGTCGTCAAGAGACTTCCCACGCACGCGCTTCATTCAATTGCCCCAAACTTTCATAACAAAGTAAGTGGTTACAGGCACTTGTGTGGTCTCGGGTGGGCCTGGCCCCTGGCTTGCTGAAAAGTTGGTGCTCTCGTATCGTTCCTGCTACCGCCAAGGCATGTCCCCAATGGACGAAGAACGATCGTTCAAACCGATGCTCCGACCGGGGGCTCGCTTCACGCGAGAGGCCGCCCAGCGGCCCATCCTCATGTTTGAGGACGTCTTCAAGTCCTACCGCGCGGGCGCGCCCGTGCTGCGGGGGATGAACCTCATCATCGAGCGCGGCGAGTTCGTCTTCGTCACGGGCCCAAGCGGCTCCGGCAAGAGCACCCTGCTCCGCATGCTCTACCGGGCCGAGCGCGTCGACGAGGGCCGCATCCTCTTCATGGGCCGCGACGTCGCCCGCCTCCGCGACGACTCCGTCCCGTTCCTTCGACGCAACATCGGCGTCGTCTTCCAAGACTTCAAGCTCGTCTCGTCGTGGACGGTGTTCGAGAACGTGGCCATCACCCTCGAGGTGATCGGCCTCTCGCCGCGGCTCATTCGCGCGCGGGTGGGCGAGGTGCTCGAGCGCGTGGGCCTGAACGGCCGCGGCCAAGACCTCGCCGGGGTCCTGAGCGGCGGCGAACAGCAGCGCGTGGCGGTGGCGCGCGCCATCGTCGGCGAGCCCGCGCTCGTCCTCGCAGACGAGCCCACGGGCAACCTCGATCCCCAGCTCGCGATCGACATCCTCGGGCTCTTCGAGGAGATCAACGAGGCCGGCGCCACGGTCCTCTTCGCCACGCACGACCGCTCTCTGCTCGACCAGCGCGCGCGCCGCGTGATCGTCCTCGACGAGGGCAAGGCCGTCGACGTGCGGGGCGGCGTGGCCACCCCCGAAGAAGACCTGTACGACAACGAGCTGCCACTTTAACCGAGCGAATACGTTAGTGAAGTTTGCTATCTACCCGCTCGCTCAGGACCCGCGCTCGCCATGATCGACGCCTCACTGAACACGACCCGCCGGGCCCGGCGAGGCATGCTGCGCGAGTGGCGCCTGCACGCGCTCAGCATCTTCTCGCTCGCCGTGGCGTTCGTGTGCCTCGGCGCTGCCTTGCTCGTGGTCACGAACCTCCGCGCCGTCGAGGAGCGGTGGGCCCACGCCGGCCGCGCCTCGATCTACTTCAAGGACGGCGCCTCCCAAGAGGACATCGACGACCTGAAGAAGGCGCTCGAGAAGGTGCCCGGCGTGCTGTCGGCGCGGTACGTGTCGAGCGGCCAGGCGCGCGCCGAGTTCAGCGCGAGCGAGGCGCGCGCGGCCTCGGAGCTCGCCTCGCTCCCCGTCGAGGCGTTCCCCGCCTCGCTCGAGCTCGAGGTCCGGCCCGACATGACCGACGCCGAGCTCGACGGCACCGTCGCGAAGATCCGCCAGCTCCCCGCGGTCGACGACGTCGAGACCTACCAGGTGTGGACCGCGCGCCTCTCGAAGCTCGTGCGCGGGGGCGTCACCGCCGCCCTCCTGCTCGCGTTCGTCGTGTTCGCGTCCGTGCTCGCCGTCGTCGGCTCCACCATCCGGCTCGCGCTCCAGCGCCGCAAGACCGAGGTCGAGGTGTTGAAGCTCGTCGGGGCGACCGATCGTTTCGTGAAGGGCCCCTTCCTCCTCGAGGGCGGCGCGCAGGGCGCCATCGGGGCGTCGGCGGCGATCGCCTTGCTCGCCGTGCTGTTCTTCGTGGTGCGCGCGCGGCTCGACGGAGAGCTCGCGATGCTCGTCGGCGTCGAGCCCTCGTTCCTCCCTTGGCAGGTCGCGCTGGGCATGGTCGGTGTTGGCGGCATGTTGGGGATGACGGCCGCTTCGTTGGGCCTCCGCAAGCTCGTGACGGTGTAGCGGTGCGCGCGCTCGAACCGCAGCGCCGCGCGTCGCTCGCTTCGCCCGCCTCGCGGCTCGGCGGAGGGGTGCTCGTGCTCCTCGCGCTGGTCGCCGGAGCGGTGCACGCGGCGCCGCGCGATCCCGGCGAGCGCACGCTCCCGCCTTCGCCGCTGGCGCCGATGACGACGCCCGACTCCCCCGCGCTCGCCCTCGAGGCGCTCGACAAGAAGATCGCCGAGCTCGACAACGAGCAGGAGAACGCCAAGAAAGAGCTCCGCGAGCTCGGGCCGCGCCTCGCCGGCATCCACGGCCGGGCGCTCGCGCGTGGGCGCGCGTTCTACAAGCTCTCGCGCGCCGGCATGCTCCCCGTGGGCGGCGGGTTCAACGCGCTGGTCACCCACGCGATGCGCGTCGAGCGCGCGCGGCGCACGCTGTCGAGCGACCTCGCCGAGGAGCGACGCCTCCGCGGCCGGGGTGGCGAGCTCGCGCGGAGCCTCGAGCGAATCGCCCGCGATCGCGCCTCGCTCGCGACCCAGCGCAGCGCCATGGACTCGGCTCGCCAGGCCGCCGCCGACGACCAGCGCCGGCAGGTGGCGTTCGACCAAGCGTTCACGTCCGCGGGGCCCGGCGGTGGGTACGTGGCCGTGTATGGCGGCACCGGCGCGTCGGCCGACACGGCGTTTGGCGGGTTCACCGCAGCGCGCGGCCGTCTGCTGTTCCCCGTGACCGGGCGGGCCGAGACCCGGCAGGCCCACCGCGAGGGGACCGACGGCCCCGGCCTCGAGGTGCGCGCCCCGCTCGGCACGGCGGTGCGGGCCGTGTTCGCGGGCCGCGTGGCGTTCGCCGATCGCTATGGCGCTTACGGCCGCATCGTGATCCTCGACCACGGCGAGCACTACTACTCGGTCAGCGCGAACCTCGCGTCGATCGACGTGAAGGTCGGCGACGACATCGGCTCGGGCGAGCGGCTCGGCACCGTGGGCGACGAGGGGCACGGCGCCATGCTCTACTTCGAGATCCGCCGCGGCAGCCAGACCGTGCCCGCGGCGCCCTGGCTCGGCATCTAGAGCGCCGAACGCTTGATCGGCGCTTCGCCGGCTTGCGTCGCGGTGCTTCCCTGCTCCTCCTCGGCTCGCCGCTCGAGCGGGGTCACGCCGGGGGGGCTGGAGGTGGCGCGTCGAGCAGCTCGCGGAGGCGGCCGCTGCGGTCGAGCTCCGAGACGTCGTCGAAGCCGCCCACAGGCACGCCATCGATGAACACCTGAGGCACCGTGCGGCGCTTCGTCACGCCGACGAGCCACTCGCGCCGCTCGTGATCTCCGCTGACGTCGATCACGTCGTAGGGGATCCCCCGGCGGTCGAGGAGCATCTTCACGCGCACGCAATACCCGCAGAAGGTGGTGACATACACGACGACGCGTGAGCCCATGAGCTCGCGAGGATAGCACCGTGCTGACGGAGCGGAAGGGACGCATGCAGAGTGCACGCGACTGCCTGCGGGGGCCCGGGCTCAGCGGCGCCCCGAACTGCGGCGCCACGTCTCGGGGCGCGTGATAGCATCGGCTCCCCATGGGAGTCGAACAGACCATTCATCTCGAGCGCTACGCCCCCGACGCCAAGGCCCTCGTGGCCGGGGCCCAAGCGCTCGCCGACGAGCGCAAGCACGGCCAGGTCCTCCCGCTGCACCTCCTGTCGCGGGCGATCGAGCGCGATCGTGGCGTACAGGAGGTATTCAAGAAGGCGGGCGCGTCGGCGACCGACATCGCCGTGGAGGCGGAGACCCAGCTCTCTCGCTTGCCAAAGGAGCAGGGCGGGCTCGCGTACCTCTCGACCGCGACGCTGCAGCTGCTCGGTCGGGCCGAGAAGGAGGCCGACAAGAGCCTGGTGGGTGTCGAGCACCTGCTGAACGCGCTCTCCCAGGAGATCCGCGGGCCGGCCGCCGTCGTCCTTCAGGCGTTCGGGCTCGGGCCGGGCTCGCTGCGCTCGCACATGGACGCGCTGAACAGCGTTCCCCGCGAGGTGCCCGCGAGCGCAGCCGCGTCGCCGTCCGCCACGACCGACACCGGCGCCGGGGTGGGGCGCTTCACGAACGATCTCACGGCGCGCGCGCGCGACGTGGGCTTCGACCCCGTCATCGGGCGCGACGTCGAGGTGCGGCGCGTCCTGCAAATCCTGGAACGCCGCCAGAAGAACCACCCGCTTCTGGTGGGAGAGCCCGGCGTCGGCAAGACCGCCATCGTGGGCGCGCTCGCCTCGCGCATCGCCGCCGAAGACGTGCCGCACAACCTCGCCGGTCTCGTCATCCACGAGCTCGAGGTGGGCTCGCTGATGGCCGGCGCGAAGCTGCGAGGCGAGGTCGAGGAGCGCTTGAAGCAGGTGCTCACCCTGGTCAAGCAAAAGGACACGGTGCTCTTCATCGACGGCCTCGAGTCGCTGCTCGGTCAGGGCGGCGCGGGCGCGAGCGTGGGCGATCTGCTGAAGCCGCTGCTCGCGCGCGGCGAGGTGCGCCTGCTCGCGACGACCACACCCGAAGGCGTACGCAAGCTGCAGGAGAAGGACCCGAACCTGCTGCGCCGCTTCACGACGCTCTCGATCGACGCGCCGACGCCGGAGCAGGCGATCGAAATCTTGCGCGGCGTGGCGACGCGCTACGAGGCTTACCACCAGGTGCAGATCGGCGATCCCGCCGTGGTCGCCGCGGTGCGGCTCGCGAAGCGTTACGTGCAAGATCGCGCGCTGCCCGACAACGCCCTCGATCTGCTCGACGAGGCCGCCGCCCGCAAGCGGGTGGAGCTCGACGGCATCCCGGCGCACATGGACGACGCCATCCGCCGGCTCGCGTCCCTCAAGTCGCAGCTCGCGGGCGTCATCCACGACGAAGACCCCATGAGCCGCAAGACCCGCGAGCGCATCGAGAAGGAGATCCGCGAGCTCGAGCCGAGCGTCTCCGACATGCGCGTGAAGCTCGACTCGCGTCGCGGCGCGTTCGCCGCCGCGGGCGCGCTCCGTGAGGAGCTGACGAAGCTCGAAGCGCAGCTCGAGGTCGCGAGAAAAGAACATAATTTCGCGAAGTTGGGTGAGCTCGAGCACGTGCAGCTGCCGGACGTGAGGCGCCGCCTCGCGGCGGCGGAGGGGGCGGTCTCGCGCGAGTCGGAGACCGCCGGCGCGACCCGCATCGTCACCGAAGAGGACGTCGCGGTGGTGCTGGGCGACTGGACGGGCATCCCCATCGCGCGGATGCTCGAGGCGGAGAGCGAGAAGCTGCTCAAGATGGAGGCGCGGCTCAGCGCGCGGGTCGTTGGCCAGGAGGAGGCCGTGCGCGCCGTCTCCAAGGCCGTGCGGCGCGGCCGCGTGGGCCTCCGCGATCCGGGGAAGCCCATCGGGAGCTTCCTCTTCCTCGGGCCGAGCGGCGTGGGGAAGACAGAGCTCGCCAAGGCGCTCGCCGAGTTTCTCTTCGACGACGAGCAGTCGATGACCCGCCTCGACATGAGCGAGTTCATGGAGAAGCACATGGCGCAGCGCCTCGTCGGCGCGCCGCCCGGCTACGTCGACAGCGAGGAGGGTGGCTTCTTGACGGAGGCCGTCCGTCGACGCCCCTACAGCGTGCTGCTGTTCGACGAGGTGGAGAAGGCCCACGCCGACGTCTTCAACCTGCTCCTCCAGGTTCTGGACGACGGTCGGCTCACCGACGGCCGCGGCCGCACCGCCGACTTCTCGAACACGGTCGTCATCATGACGAGCAACATCGGGTCGCAGCGCATCCTGGAGACCGACGCGAAGCTCTTCGAGTCGGCCGACGGCCGCGAAGCCCTGCGCGACGTGCTCCGCGAGGAGCTGCGAAACTTCCTCCGGCCCGAGTTCTTGAACCGCATCGACGACGTGGTGATCTTCCGCCCCCTGTCGAAGCCGGATCTCTCTGGCATCGTCACGATCCAGCTGAAGCGCCTCGAGAAGCTGCTCGTAGATCGCGAGCTGCGGCTCGAGCTGTCGGACGCCGCGAAGACCCGCCTCGTGGATCTCGGCTACGAGCCCGCGTTCGGTGCGCGGCCGCTGAAGCGCGCCATCCTGAAGAACGTCCAGGACCCGCTGGCCGAGGAGATCCTCGCGGGGGGCTACGCGCCCGGGTCGGTGGTGCACGTCGACGTGGTGGACGAGGCGTTCACCTTCCGAAAGGCCTGACGTGCGCGTCCACTTCGTCGGGGTCTCGGGCACGGGGATGGGCGCGCTCGCCGCGCTCTTCGTCGAGGCGGGGCATGAGGTGAGCGGGTCGGATCTCGCGTTCGACCCCCCCATCGGCCCGGCGCTCGAGGCCGCGGGCGTGCGCTGTCTCCGGGGGTACGACGCCGCGCACGTCGCCGGCGACGTCGACCTCGCCGTCGTGGGGAACGCCATCCGCGCCACCAACCCGGAGGCGCAGGCCGTCGAGGCGCGCGGCCTTCCGCGCACCAGCATGTCGGGCGCTCTCCGCGCGCACTTCCTCGAGGGTCGCCGCGCGCTCGTGGTCTGCGGGACGCACGGCAAGACCACGACCTCGTCGATGGCCGCGTGGCTGCTCGAGAAGGCCGGCGCCGAGCCCGGCTTCTTCATCGGCGGCGTGCCGAAGAACTTCGGCAAGGGCGCCAAGATCGGGCGGGTGAAGCACCGCCTTGGGGGCACCTCCACGGCCCCTCGAGGGCGCGCGCCGTTCGTCGTCGAGGGCGACGAATACGACGCCGTTTACTGGCATAAAGCTCCGAAATTCCTCGATTATGTTGGGGTGTCGGAGGACGACGTGGTGGTGCTCACGAGCATCGAGCACGACCACATCGACATCTACCCGGACGAGGCGTCGTACGTGCGCGAGTTCGAGCGGCTCGTCGCGGCCCTGCCCGCGGGCGGTCTGCTCGTGGTCGACGCGCGCGATCCCAAGGTGCGCGCCGTCGCCGCGCGCGCGCGCTGCCGCGTGGTGTACGTGGCGCTCGACGGCGACGCGATCGCCAGTCCGGGCGGAGACGAGCGCGACGAGCCGCCGACCTGGCTGGCAGCGCCGGTCCCCATCGACGAGGCCGGCGTGCAGGCGTTCGACGTCTTCGTGGGCGGCTCGTCCGCCGGGCGCTTCTCCATGACGAGCCCGGGCGCTCACAACGTGCGCAACGCGCTCGCGGTCATCGCGGCCTGCGCCGAGGGCTTCGGCATTGGGTTCGCTGAGCTCCGCGCCGGGCTCGCGACCTTCGAAGGCGTGAAGCGCCGGCAGGACCTCGTCGGAGAGGCGGCCGGCGTCCGCGTGTATGACGACTTCGCGCACCACCCCACGGCGGTGCTCGAGACCCTCCGCGCGCTCCGGCAGAAGCACCGCGCAGGCAAGCTCTTCGCCGTCTTCGAGCCGCGCAGCGCGACGGCTTGCCGCGCGCTCCACCAAGCCGAATATCCGCGCGCGTTCGAGAGCGCCGATCGCGTGGTCTTCGCCCCGCTCGGGCGCACCAACGTGCCCGACGCGGAGCGCCTGGACGTCGCCCGGCTCACCCGCGAGATCGGCGCGCACGCCACGAACGCCGAGAGCGTCGACGCCATCGTCGAGCAGCTCGCGCGCGACGCGGCCCCAGGCGACACGGTGGCGCTCCTCTCGAACGGGGCGTTCGGCGGGATCCACCAGAAGCTGCTCGCGGCGCTTAGGGAGCGTGACTGACAATGACCGAGCGCCTCACGGACGGCACACTCCTCGAGCTGCTCGAGGTCGCGAAGGAGGCGGCCGGCGAGGCGGCGGCCCACCTGCTCACCGGGTTTCGCGCGCCGCTCGACGTCGAGCACAAGGCGCGGCGCAGCGATCTCGTCACGCGCTTCGATCGCGAGGCTGAGCGGTTGGTCCTCGCGCGGCTCGAGCGCACGGGCCTCGCGGTGGTGGGGGAGGAGTACGGCGGCGAGTCGCCTCGCGGCCGCCCCACGTTCTTCGTCGACCCACTCGACGGCACCACCAACTTCGTCCACGGGCACCCGTTCTTTGCCGTGTCGATCGGCCTCGTGGTGCCCGCCGGAGCTGAGGGCGACGAGCTGCCCGTGGTGGGGGTGGTCGCCGCGCCCGCGCTCGGCCTCGTCTTCGTGGGCGCCGCCACCGTGGAAGGCGAGCCGCTCGTGGCGCTGCGCTCAGGCGCGCCCTGCCACGTGAGCGCGACGGCCGACCTGGAAGACAGCCTCTTCGCGACCGGCTTTCCGTACGATCGCGCCACCAACGAGGACAACAACTTCGCCGCGTTCGTGGCTGTGAAGCGGCGGTGCCGTGGCGTGCGGCGGTGCGGGTCTGCGGCGCTCGACCTCTGCCTGGTCGCCGACGGCACCTACGACGGCTACTGGGAGAAGCGCCTGAACCCGTGGGACCTGGCGGGCGGCGCGGCGCTCGTCCGCGCGGCCGGCGGCGCGGTGAGCTCAGTCTCCGGCAGGGCCGTCGACGTGCGCGACGGGAGCGTCCTCGCGACGAACGGGCGGATGCACGCGTCGCTTGGTGCGCTGATCCGCGGCGCAGTGTAGGCGCGATCGCGATCGCGATCGCGCTGGCGCGTCAGGCGCGTCCGCTCACCGTGTGGCGCCGAGGATGGCGCCGAGGAGATCGGCCTGCGCGGCGATCGCGGGGTCCTTCATGTCGCGCGCGAGGGCCGCCATCGATCGCGCGTGGAGCTCAGCAAGTGCTCGCAACCCCCCAGGAATCGACTGCACGCTCGAGCCCACGAAGGCCGCATCGAGGCGCTTCAGGGTGGCCATCGCGGACGCGTACGCGATGACGTCGCCGTTCCGCGACTTCGCGATCCGCTCGAGGTTGTCGTCGTACACGCAGGGCAACGTCGCCGCGAACGCGCGCCGCGGGCCCGCGCTGCCCGTGCCGCTCGCGCCGGCCGAGCCGGTCGCGCCGGCTGGGCCGGCTGGGCTGTACGTGGCCGTCACGGTGAAGTGGAAGCGCTCGCCCGGGACCCACATGGGCACGGTCACCCGGAGCACCTCGGTGCGAGCCTCGCCCGCGCGCACGTCGCCGAGCGCGAGCTCGCCCGCGTCGAGGCGCCACCGCACGTCGCCGCCGGTCGCCTCGAGCACGTGCGACGGCGCGGGCGTGCCCTCGAACGTGAGGCGCACGTCGCGAAACATCGTGACGCCCGAGACCGGGATGGCCTCGCGCACCGCCTCGACGCGGGCCTCGACGTCTGCCGCGGCGCCCGTGGTGCCGCCGCTCAGCGCCGTGAACGCGGACAGGCGCCCGTAGTCGCTGACGGGCGTGGTCCCGACCGCCGAGAGGCTCGTGCGTCCGAGCGCCTCGAGCGCGGTCGCGGTGGGCTTGGCGTACGGATCGGACGCGCCGCTGGTGAGCAGCAGCACACGCGCCGCCGCCGGGCCCTTCGGCATCGCGGCCGACACGCGGGTGAGCGTCGCGGCGAGATCGGGGGCGCCGGGCGTGCTCGCCGACAGGCGCTTCTCCAGGACGGCGAGCGCCATCGAGCGGTTGCTCGCGGGTACGAACGGGAGCACGAGGCGCGGCCCGGCGGTGTCCCAGATGCTCACGCGGTCGCGGCCGGCGAGCTGCTCGAGGGCGGCCTCCGCGAGCCTCAGGGTGTCGGCGCCGCGCCCGTCGACCACGAGCACGACGTTCTCGCCCCAGCGGGCGCTGCCTTCGGCCGCGGGCGCCAGCACGTCCACCCGCACGAGCACTTCACCACCCCACGAGGGCACGCGGGTGTCGCTGGGCCGGAGCACGATGCCGAGGCCCGTGGTGGCCAAGACCGTGGGCCGGCTCGTCTCGACGAAGCGGCCGTCCCGGGGGAGGATGAAGCCGATCGGGGCGCGCCAGGGCTCGTTCGGATCGCGCGAGACCACGGGCGTCGGCTTCGAGATGCGATCGGTGTATTCTACACCGTTAGCCGTCAGCACGGACCCGTTGCCGCCCTCCTGCGGGAGCACGAGGGTGCCGTCGCGCGCGAGCCGCGGGCCGCCGCATCCCGCGAGCGCGAGGGATCCCACGAAGAGGTGCGCGCGCGTGATCCTCACCGCCCGGGAGTATACGCGGCGCCACGGGAATCCGTCAGGCTCGGGGGATGAGGCTGAGCGCCTCGTCGCAGTCGCCCTCGATGAGGTGGTTGCCGACGCCCTTCGCCATGCGGCGAAGCCTCTCGTATTCGGCGCGCGCGGACTTGAGATCGTCCTTCCGGAGCAACAGCTTGGCGAGGAGCCAGCGCCCCGTGAGCACGTCCCATGTGAAGTCGCGCGCCTCGGCGTAGCTGATGCCGAGGTGGAGCTGCACGAGACCGGCGCTGTCGTCGTTCACGGCGTCGAGGAACGCCAAGAACATGCGGTTGTGGCTCGCGAGGCGGTCGAAGGTGGCCTCGTCGCAGAGCGCGAGGGACTGCTTGAACGCGCCGTACGCGCGGGGGTAGTCCTCGAGCCGCACGAGCGCGTCGCCGAGGTTGTGCAGGTTCAGCGCGACCTCGTAGCCGAGGCCGAGCTCGCGCGCGGCGTCGACGGCGCGCTCACTCGCGGCGGCCGAGCCCCGAAAGTCGCGTGCGAAATAGGCCACGAGGGCCGCCGCCTTCAGGCGCTCGCACTCGGCCGATGCGTCGCCGGGGAGCAGGAGCTCGGCCCGGGCGAGGTACCGCCGCGCGTCTTGCTGGTTGCCGAGCGCCGCGTGAGAGCCCGCGAGGAAGAGCAGGATGCGGTGTTCGTCGGCGCGCCGGCGGTCGGCGCTGTCGGCCGACGTCATGGTCTCGAGCCGCTCGAGGAGGGCGTGGGAGCGCTTGAAGTCGCCCTGCCGCGCCGCGAGCTCGGCGGATGTGGTGAGCACCGACTTGGTCATGCCCTCGTCGCCGCCGGCGACCCGCTCGGCCTCGGCGAGCTGCGCGCGCGCGGCGTCGAAGGCGTGAAGCGCGGTGAGGATGCGCCCCGAGGCGATGCGCGCGCGGACGCGCTCGCCCTGCGTGCCCGCGGCGTCCACGCGCGCGACCACGCGCTCGGTCATCTCGAAGGCCTCGGGCGCCGCGCGCACGAGGCGCACCGCGTCGGCGAGATCCGTGAGCCACTCGGTGAGCTGCGAGGGCTCGCGCGTGGCGACGTCGCAGAGCTCGATGGCCCGCGCGTAGTCTCTCGCCGCGGCCTCGAGCTGACGCGCTGCGAGCCGCCGCTTGCCGCTCATCGCGAAATACGAGGCGACGCGCTCGCGCTCGCCCGCCTCGTAGAGGTGCGTCGCGATGCGCACCGCGTAGGCGCCAAGATCGCGCGCGAACACCTGCTCCAGCGCCGTCGCCGCCGCCGCGTGGAGCGCGACGCCGGCCTTCGGCGTGAGCGCGTCGACCACGATCTCGCGCACGATGGGCGACGTGAAGCGGAGCGCGGCCGGTCCGCTGTCCGCGACGAACGCCTCGACCTTCAGGGTCGCCGTGAGCTTGGCCAGCGCAGGGATCGCGGCGCCCGTCATCGCGGCCAGCACCGGGAGCTCGACCTCGTCGCCGACGACCGCCGCCGCCTGGAGCAGGGCTCGCTCGGCGCTGCCGAGCCGGCTCACGCGGTTCGACACGAGGCCGCGGAGGGTCTTCGGGAGCGCGAGGTCTTGCCCGACGAGCCGCATGCTGCTGACCGAGCGATCGGTGACGGTGAGCGCCCGGGCGTCGACGAGGCCCTTCAGGACCTCCTCGACGAACAGCGGGTGGCCGCCGGCCCGCTCGCGCACGAACGCCAGGAGCGGAGGGGGAACCTGCGTCACGTCGAGGCGCAGCGCGATGAGCTGCTCGACGTCCTCGGCCGAGAGATCTTTCAGGTCGATGCTGGTGTGGGACGCGAACCGCTCCAGCGGGTGAGAGAAGCTCGACCGCCCGGCCAGCACGAGCACCGCCCGCGCCGTCGGGAGCCGACCGACCACCGCCTCGAGCAGCTCGAAGCTGTCCGCGTCCAGGGCTTGCGCGCCGTCCCAGGCGAGGACCTGCGGCTGATCGTCGGAGAGGCTCGCCACCATGCGCGCGAAGCCCGCGACGAGCGCCGCGTCCGCGCTCCCCGACTTGGCCTTGTGGCTGCTCGCGCCGAGCACCGAGAGTACGGCGTCGACCTCGTCTTCCTGCATGCCGAGCGCGCGGAGCCGCGGCTTCACCTCCGCGAGCTGCGCCTCCGTGGCGCCCTCACGGAGGCCGCAGAGAACCTGCAACATGCACTGAATGCCCGAGCGTGGGAACGCCGCGCCGCGCGGAGGGCACGTGGCGACGTGCATCGCGAAGTCGTAGCCGCCCTTCTTCAGCCGCCGCTCCATCTCCGCGAGCAGGCGCGTGGTGCCGATGCCGTTGTCCCCCCGGATCGTCACGAGTCGGAGCTTCCTGCGGGTGCAGAGCGCGAGCACCTCACCGATTTGCCGCAGCTCGTCCCGCCGCCCCACGAAGCGGCCGAAGGCCTCCGCGAGCTTGCGGACGTCCCGCACCACCAGGGTGGTCGACTGCGCGCCGCGCGCGCTCACGTCGTTGAGCGTCTCGAACGAGAACAGGTCGCGTACGTACCGGTATGCCGCAGGGCTCATCGCGAGCAGACCCTCGCCCGATCGCGCGAGCTCGCGCGCCGCCGCGACGAGCCCGTCGAGGCGGTGGTCGTGGCTGGGCTCGCCCGATGGCGACACGTGTACGCGCCCCGTGGTGACCCCGGCGCTGGGGCGCGCGGCGCCGTGCGCCCGGAGCAGCACGAGGCCGCAGCGCGTGGCGATCTCGGTGTCACGGGCGTCCGGCTCGGAGAGGCCGAAGATCGCGACCAGCTCGGACGAGTCGTTGTGCAGCACGGTGCCCCCGTAGCGCTCGAGTGTGAGGGCGGCCTCGTCTCGTACCGCGGGATCGTTCACGTCGCGCGGCCCGAACTGCAGCGCGAGGCTCGTCACTTCGCGCAGCTCGCCGAGGTCGGCCGCCGCGGCCAGCAGGCCCGAGTCGGGCTCCACGCGCGGCGGGACCGACGGGGCGGCGCGCGCGGGCGTGAGGGCCGCGGCGGGGAGCTCGGTGTCCAGCGTGGGCTCGATCACCGAGTCGGCCTTGCCCCGCGGCTCGCGGTAGCCCGACAAGAACTCTGCGAGGTCGTGCGGGCCGAACCGCTTGCCCTGCTGGTACAGGAACGCGAGCAGCGCCTCGTACATACGCCCCGCGTCCTGAAAGCGCGCGCCCACGTCCTTGGCCATGGCCTGCTTCACGAGCGCCGCCAGGTCCGAGGGGATGTCGGTCCGCAGCAGCTCGACGGGCGGGTGCTCGCACATCTGCACGCGCCGCAGGGTCTCGAACGTGGTGGGTCCGCTGAACGGGTTCACGCCCGTGATGCACTCGTAGAGCATGCTGCCGAGCGAGAAGAGATCGCTCCGCGCGTCCACATCTTCCCCGATGGCCTGCTCGGGGCTCATGTAGGCGAACTTCCCGTGCAGCTTCCTCGCGCGGGTGTCCTCCACGGTGGTGGGCTCCAGCGCCCCGCGCGCCTTCGCGATGCCGAAGTCCGTGACCTTGACCTCGCCCTCGAAGCTGAGCAGCACGTTCTGCGGCGAGACGTCGCGATGCACGATGCCGAGCGGCAGGTTCTGCTCGTCGCGTCGGCGGTGTGCGTGGTCCAGCCCCTTCGCCACTTCGGATGCAATGTACACGCACATCTCGAGCGGCAGAGGCCGCTGGAGCCGCCGGCAGCGCGACAGCAGCGTCGCGAGATCGAAGCCGTGCACGAGCTCCATCGCCATGAAATAGGAGCCGGGCCCGCCCTCGGCCTTCGCGATGCCGAGGTCGAACACCTGCACGATGTTCGCGTGCGAGAGGCGCACGGCGAGCTTGGCCTCGTAGATGAACATGTCAACGAAGAGCGGGTTCTCGGCGAGCTCCGGGAGGATGCGCTTGATGACGACGATCTTCTCGAAGCCCTCGACCCCGAAGCTCTTCGCTTTGAAGACCTCGGCCATCCCGCCCTTGCCGAGGCGCTCCAGAAGTCGGTATCGCCCGAAGGGCGTGCCCGGCGGGGGATCGTGTGGGGCGCGCGCGTTCATGGTCGTTGGCCGTCGAAGGTTACCAAAGGTCCACCCAACGCGGCGGGTGATCTCGGCGTCGTGCCGCTCCGGCCTATCGGGCGAGTGGGCTCAGGGGCCCGCGGTCACCCACACCGGGTTCGTGAAGCCCATGGGCGCGTAGGGCATGAACGGCAGGACGTCGTCTACGTTGCGCTTCCCGCGCGCCACCGCGACCAGGAAATGGTGGCCTGGGCCCAGGGACACTGGGAGGTCTCCCTCGAAGCGGACCGCGCGTGTCTGCGCCTCCGCGAGGGTGCCCTCCTCGGCGCCCACCTTCGAGGGGCGTGAGGGGATCGCGCGTGTCGTGACCGACTTGCCGTCGAGCATCAGCTCGAGGCTCGTGACGTCGAGCCAGGGCGCGGCCACCACACGCACGTGCGCGACCACCGAGGCGTCGTGGGTCGTCACCTCCTCGCCCGGGCGCCCTCCCGCCACCGAGAGCTCGACGATGGGGCCGCTCGTGACGAGAGAGCGGCCCTCCTTCAGCGCCGCCACCACGGCCTTGCCGTCCGCGGGGTGACCCGGCTCGCCGGCCGTCGCCGTGTCGAGGTAGGCGTAGGTCCGCGGGTAGCCGGCCCAGTTGTATTGCACGGTGTGCGAGTCGGAGCTGCCCGTGGCGGCGTACCTGCGGCCGTGCGCGAGGAGCGAGAGCCAGTCCTTGAGGACCGTCTCCACCTGCGCAGGATTCTGGATCTCATAGCCGTTGTAGACCTCGATCGTGTCGAAGTCGGTGCGCATCTTCCCAGGCACGATGCCGGACTTGGCGTCGTACATGGCGATGTTGAAGTAGCCAATCCCCTTGCCCATTCGTGGGTGATTGACCTGCACGATCCGTGTCGCATCGCCCTTGCGCGCCGCGGCGAACATTTGCCCGGCGCGCGCCTGCTTGTAGGGCGGCACCGGGACGTCGGTGGGGTAGGGGAAGACCCCGAAGTGCCCGTAGCGCGGCCCGAACGTCGTGACCTCCACGCCGGTGACGCTCGCGAACCTCTGGCCCACGCCGAGCGCCGCGATCGCGGGCCCGTAGTCGCCTGCGATGTTGTGCTCGGTGGGGACGGCGAACTCGACGCCGGCCGTCACGAGCGTGGTGACGCGGTCCTCGACCGAGACCTGCGAGTCGAAGCTCGGTCGCGCGTGTACGTGTAGATCGCACGCAACCAGGCCGGGCGTCGCGACGACGTGTCGGAGCGAGAGATCCACGCGCTCGCGCTTGCCGCTGCGCACCTCCACGACGCGCGCGTCCACGGTCCACTCGAGGCCGTGGGTGGCCTCGACGCGGTAGCGCCCCTTCGGGAGCGGCGTCACGAGCTCGCCCGTGAGCGCGTCGATCAGGGGACCGGCGCCCGAAGCTCGGAAGTGGGGTCCGAACGACGGATCGAGCGTGCCGTCGATGCCGTGCACCCACACGCGCGCCGGTAGCGCGCCGCGCGCGTCCGGATCGGTGACCTTCACGGCGAGCTCGCCGCCCGGCGACAGGTCGAGCACGAGCGGCCACTCGGTGCCCGGTGGGTAGCGGAGCGGGGCGCTCGTCGCGGTGCCCTCGATCGCGAACCACTGCTCCACCGAGCGCGGCACCTCCACCGAGAAGCGCCCGTCGGCGTCCACGCGCGTGCGCACTTGCGAGCGACCCGTGTCGTCTACGCCGAAGAGCAGTGGCCGGCCCGTGGCGCCGGTTACGCGCCCGGCGACGCGCGCCGTCGGCAGCCCGAGCAGCTTGTAGAGCTGGCCGTAGAGGCCCGCGGGTGAGCGTCCGAGGAAGACCACGAGCTCGGGGCGCGCCGGGGGCCGAGCCTCCCCGCCGTCGCCCGGGGCGGTCGACGCGTCCGGCGCCGAGGCGTCGTCGCCGTCGGCCTCGTCTATGGCGTCGTCCGCCTCGCCCTCGCCGTCGCCGTCGCCGTCGTCGCCGGCGTGCACCGAGCCCGCGTCGAGCGAGCGCATGGCGGCGTCGGGGCCAGCGCCCCCTTCGGGGGCCGTCGCGCGCCCTGCGTCGAGGGAGCCGCTGGTCGGGGTGGGGCTCGGGTTCGGCGGCGGCGCGAGGCTCTCCGTGGTCACGACCAGGCGCCCCGTCGACGTCGGCTCCTCGGGCAGCTCGAGAGGAGCGCCCGCGTCGCCGTCGTCGTCGCCGCGTTCCGCCTCGCCGGCGTCGAGATCGGCGGGCTCGTGCTTCCCGGCGAGGGGTACGAGCACCGCGTGACCGCCGTGGGGCGCGGCGATGACGAGCGGGTGGGCACCGGTGTCCAGCACAGCCGCGCTCATCGGGAGCGGCGCCCCTGCCGCGAGCTCGCCGCCACCGGGCACCCAGACGGGCGAGGTCGCCGTGAGCTCGTAGCGGAGCTCCACGCGGTGGGGGGCGAGGCGCTCCGGCTCGAGCACGCGCGCGCGCAGCACGCCGTGGTCGATCCGCACCATCACCTTCACGGTCACGGCGCCCGCGATCACCTGGACGACGCGGCGGGTCCGGGGCCCCGTGGTCGCGCCCGCGAGCGGCCGGAGCGTGCCGTCCACGACCACCGCCATTTCGATCGGGAGGGACTCGCCGCCCAGCGCGTCGGCCACGCGCACCACGCCGCGACCGAGGTCGAGCGCGTAGCGCGCCCGGCCGGCGACGAGCGCCGACTCCACGGCATGCTCTCCCCCTCCGCGCGGCCTGAGGAGCGCGCCGGCTCCCGCGAGCGCGAGCGCGAGGCCCAGCGCGATGACCGGATCGGGGCGCTCCATTTTCATTGGCGCTCGTCGCCGAGCGCCGCCGCGAGGTCCCCCGTGAGGGTAGCCTGGCGGGCATGCGCGCCCGTGATGGAGAGCGCGACGCGCAGTCGCGCCGCCGGGCCGAGCACCTCCTCTGCGCCTCGAGACCACTCGACCAGCACCACCGCCCCTTCACCGCGCCGCTCTCTCAGGCCGAGCGCGGCAGCCTCCTGCGCGAGCGCCTCGCCCGCCTCCCCCGCCGACTCGCGCAGCCGGTACAGGTCCGCGTGGAGCACCGGGCCGCGCGTCGCCTCGTATTCGTTCACGAGGATGAAAGTGGGGCTCGTGATGGCTCGCGCCGCGGGGACGCCGAGCGCGCGAAGCAGCGCGCGAGCGAAGAACGTCTTCCCCGCGCCGAGCTCGCCCTCGAGCAGCACGAGGTCGCCGGGTACGAGCCGCCGCGCCACGCGCCCGGCCAGCGCGCGCGTGGCGAGGCGCGTGGGGAGCTCGACCTGCGCGGAGGCCCGTGCGGACATGTGTGTGGAGACGTGTGTGTCCACGGGGCTGCTGCTAGCACGCGGAACGCTTGGGCAGGACCCCGAAGTTCAGAACCGAACGAGCGCGCGTGCGGTCGCGCCCACGAAGACGAGCGTGCCGCTCCCGCCCGGGGTGACGCCGACCCACGGCCCGGCCTCCAGGGCCACGCGATCGCCCAGCCCAAGCGACGCGAGCGCCGCGCCGCGCGCCCAGAACCGGGCGTCGCGCTGGGCGCCGAGCGTCACGAACGTGCCGAGCCCAACGTCGGGAAGCAGGAAGAGCCGCCGTGACGCCACGAGCGGCAGCGCATACCTCGCGCCGACGTCAATCGCGAGCGCGCCAGGCCCCGCGACGGCGCCCTCGATGTTTCCTCGGAGCTCGAGCCCAGGCGCCGACTCCACGTGGTACGCGGCCGACGCTCCGAGCAGCACGAGGGTCGCGGACCCCGTCGCGTTGGAGGGCCGTCCCACCGCGCCCGCCACGCCGAGAGACGCGCCGATCGCGAGCGGTCGACCCTCCGCGTACGCGTGCTCCACCGGCGGAGGCGTCGGAGGCGTCGGAGGCGTCGGAGGCGTCGGAGGCGTCGGGGGGAGGGCCGGCGCCTTGGGAGGTCCGCCTTCCCAGGGCAGCCGCGCGTTCGCGATCCCTTCGTGACGGAGCAACAGCGCGAGCATCTCCCCGATCTGAGGCACCTCGCCGACGTCGTCGACCTCGCGCGCGAGCAGCTCGACCCGGCCTGTCTCCACCTGGCAGACCTCGAGCTCGAGGCGGTAGCCGTTGGGGCGCGGGGTCGCCGTACCCCGGACGGTCCACGCGGCGGCGGCCGCCCGCCCGAACGCGCGGTACTCCGAGCTAGTGTCGGCGCTCCCGTCGGTGACGGCCGCGGCGCCGCGCGCCAGATCGGGCGCCGCGGGCAGGGAGTGCTGCTGCGCGACCACCGCGGCCTCGGTCGCCGACTGGGCGCGCGGCTCGCTCGGCGGGAACGGGAGCACCGCGACGCGATCGGCGAAGGCGGGGCTCGCGAACAGCGTGGAGGCTCCGAGCGCGAGCGCGGCCACGAGGCGCGGCGCCAGGCGAGGGAGCGGACGCAGGTGAGAGAAGAGTCGCATGGTTCGCGGAGCCGCCGGGAGTGCAAGTAGAGCACGAAGCCCCGGGCGCGTCGCGCCGGGGCGTGGTCGCGCGCCGCGCGCCGGAGCCCCGAGAATTGTGTAAAACGCACCCATGAGACCGTCACGCGCCTCGTCGCCCCTCGTCGCGCTCGTCGTCTCCGTGGCCGCGTGCGAGGCGGGCGCCCCGCCGCACACGCCGACGAGCGTCGCGCGCAGCGCCCCCGCCCCGTCGACGCCGCCCGCCCCGCGCGAGATCGCCGCGACCGGCTCGCCCGATCCATCTCTGCCCCGCCGCGGCCTCTTCTTCGCCCCGCCCGAGCGGAGCGCCGTGAAGCTCAGCCCCGACGGGGCCTGGGTCTCGTTCATTGCGCGAGTGGAGGGCGTGCACAACGTGTTCGTCGCGCCTGCGCTCGAACCGTCGCGCGCCGTCGCGGTGACCCACGAGACCCGCGCCGTCCGGAGCTATGCCTGGGCCTTTACGAGCAAGCACGTGCTCTTTCGCCGCGACGAGGGCGGCGACGAGAACTTCCACGTTCACTCGGTGGACGTCGCGACCCGCGAAGACAAGGACCTCACGCCGTTCGCGCGCATACAGGCGCGCATCGAGGGTCGTAGCCGCCTCCGCCCCGCGGAGGTGGTGCTCGGCCTGAACGACCGCGCGCCCCGCTTTCATGACCTCTATGCGGTGAACGTCGTGACGGGCGCCCGCCGGCTCCTCGTCAAGAACGAGGCGGAGATGTCGAGCTTCGTGCTCGACGCGAACCTGCGCCCGCGTGTGGCCACGAGGAACCTCCCCGACGGGAGCTCCGAGCTCTACGCGGCCACCCGCGGGGGCAAGCTCGCGCCGCTCGGGAAGGTGCCCGCGGACGACGCCCTCACCACCACGGTGCTCGGCGTGGACGCCGCCGGCCAGCGGCTCTTTCTCACCGACAGCCGCGCGCGAGACACCGCCTCGCTGGTCTCGATCGACCTCGCCGGCGGCCAGGCCAGCGTCCTCGTCGACGACGGGCAAGCCGACGTGGAGGGCGCCACCCTCGACCCGCTCACGCAGGCGCCGCAGGCCGTGCAGGCGACCTACGACAAGGTGCGCTGGCACCTCGTCGGCGACGCGCTCGCGCCCGATCTCGAGGCGCTCCGCGAGCTCGCTCACGGCGACGGCTTCGACATCATCACGCGCAGCCTCGACGACACCCGCTGGCTCGTCGCCGTGCACGCCGCCGACGCGCCCACGCGCTACTACCGGTACGACAGGCCGCGGCTTGGGTCTCGCCGGGTTGAGTCTAAGCGCTCGATAACGCTATTGTTCTCTGCCTCGACTGCGCTCGAGGCGCTGCCACTGGAGCCGATGCACGCGCGGGTCCTCCGCTCGCGGGATGGGCTCCCCCTCGTGAGCTATCTCACGCTGCCGCGCGGCGCCGATCCCGATCACGACGGCCGCCCCACGGCGCCGCTCCCGATGGTGCTCGTCGTGCACGCAGGCCCCTGGGCTCGCGACTCGTGGGGGCTCGTGCCCGAGGCGCAGTGGCTCGCGAGCCGCGGCTACGCGGTGCTCGCCGTGAATTTTCGCGGCTCCACGGGCTTCGGCAAGGGGTTCGTCAGCGCGGCCGACCGCGAGTGGGGCGCGAAGATGAACGCCGACCTCGTCGACGCGGTCGCGTGGGCCGAGGCGGAGGGCATCGCCGTCAAGGGGAAGACCGCGCTGGTCGGCGGCGCGTACGGTGGCTACGCCACGCTGGCCGCGCTCGCGCTCACTCCGGCCGCGTTCGCGTGTGGGGTCGACATCGCGGGCTCCCCGAGCCTCGAGAGCTTGCTCGGCTCCATCCCGCCGACCTGGATCGACGAGCTCGAGCAGATGCGCCGGCGTGTCGGCGACCCGCGCACCACCGAGGGGCGTGAGCTGCTCGCCGCGCGCTCTCCCATCACGCACGCGGCGAAGATCCAGCGGCCGCTGCTGGTAGGTCACGGCGCGCGCGACAGGGTCGTTCCACAGGCCGACGTCGATCGGCTGGTCGCCACGGCGAAGGCCGCGGGCGCCAAGATCACCTACGCGGTGTATCCCGACGAAGGGCACGGCCTCGCCCGACCGGAGAACCAAACGTCGTTCAACGCGCTCACCGAGGCGTTCCTCGCGCGGTGCCTCGGCGGCAAGTACGAGCCGATTGGCCACGATCTCGTCGGCTCGTCGGTCGACGTGAGGGAGGGCAAGGAGCACGTGGCCGGCCTCGCCGACGCCCCGCCTGGGCCGCGGTAAGGCGATGGACCACACCCCGTCTCGATTGCGGTAGACTCGTCCGCCCAAGGAAACCCATGACCCAGCCCGCCGGCGGCGACGCCCAATCGTTCCCCTGCTCCCAGTGCGGAGCCAAGCTCAACTACGACGCCGGCGCCCAGGCCATGAAGTGCCCCTATTGCGGGCACCAGCAGGCCGTGCAGACCCGCCCCGAGCTCGTGCAGGCGCCCGGTGGTCAGGTCGTCCAGCAGGGCGGCGGCGTCCGCGAGATCCCCATCGAGCAGGGGATGCAGATGGCGGCCAAGGGTCTCGGCGTGCAGGTCACGACGATCAACTGCAAGGACTGCGGCGCCACGGTCAACGTCGGCGAGGGCGAGCGCACCACGGCGTGCGCGTTCTGCGGCTCGCACCAGGTGCTTCAAGCCCACACGAACGACCAGGCCATTCGCCCCGAGAGCCTCGTCCCGTTCAAGATCAACAAGGAGGGCGCGAACGGCCTCTTCGGCAAGTGGCTCGCGAGCCTCTGGTTTCGCCCAAACGACCTCACGAAGCTCGCCAAGGTCCACGAGATGGGCGGCGTCTACGTGCCCTTCTGGACCTTCGACTCGCACGTCTACTCGAACTGGACCGCCGAGCGAGGCTGGTACTACTACGAGACCGAGACCTACACCTCCTACGAGAACGGTCAGTCGGTGACGCGCACGCGCCAGGTGCAGCGCACGCGCTGGGAGTCCGCCTGGGGCTCGCGCAACGACTTCTTCGACGACACGCTCGTCTGCGCGGGCAAGGGTCTGCCCACCGACCTGGTCGACAAGTTCTCCTCGTTCAACACCCGCGAGCTCATCCCCTACGCGCCGCACTACCTCGCGGGCTGGCGGGCCGAGGCCTATTCGCTCGACCTCATGCCCGCGTGGGGTGTGGGCATGCAGAAGATGGCGCAGGTGCAGGAGGGGCGCTGCGCCGGTGACATCGGCGGCGACACGCACCGCTCGCTCAGCGTGTCAAACAACTACACGGCGGTCACGTTCAAGCACATCCTGCTGCCCGTCTGGATCGCCGCCTACCGCTACAACGACAAGGTCTACCGCTTCCTGGTGAACGGGCAGACCGGAGAGGTTGTTGGCAAAGCGCCGTATTCGTTCTGGAAAATCTTCTTTCTCGTCGTCACGATCCTCACCGTCGTCGGCATCATCGCGGCCATCGTGTACGCGAACCAGGAGGAGGAGCCCGCGCCGCCACCCCCGAAGCCGGCGGTCACCGCGCCGGTGAAGCCCAAGCCCACCGCGAGCGCGACGGCCGCGCCCACCGGCGATCCCGAAGACGGCCCGGGCGCCGCGCCCAGCGCGAGCGCGAGCGCGAAGAAGCCCGCGGCCCTCCCCGTGAAGCCCGTCCCCAAGCCCTCGGCCGCACCGAAGCCCTCGGCCGCGCCGGCGCCGAAGCCGAGCGCAGCGCCGAAGAAGCCCGGCACCTGACCTGCGGTGCCGTGCGCTACTTGCCGCGCGAGTCCCCGCGCGACAGGTGGTGCACGGCCTCGCCGAGGCCGTCCAGCGTGAGCTGGAACATCGAGAACACCTTCCCGATCTGCTCCGCGGTGCCGCCGCGCCAGTACGTGGGCGGGTCGGGGTTCAGCCAGACGGCGCGTCGAAAGTGGTCGGCGAGGCGCATGAGCCAGCGCACGCCCGGGAGCATCTCCACGCCTCCGCGCGAGTAATACTCCCAGTCGCCCGCGCCGAGCAGCTCGGTCGGGTGCATGGCCGCGTCTCCCACGAGCACGAGCTTCCACTCGGGGCCGCACTGCTCGAGCACGTCCTTTACGGGCACGGGGTCGGTGAACCGCTCGGTCTCGAAGACCCGGCCGTAGACGCAGTTGTGGAAGTAGTAGGTCTTCAAGCTGCGGATGTTCGAGGCGCGCTTCGAGGCGGAGAACAGGCGCGAGACCACCTCGGAGTGGGGATCCATCGACCCGCCGACGTCCATGAGCAGGAGCACGCGTGTGTGCGACTTGCGCGGGGCCCGCAGCACGATCTCGAGCTCGCCGGCGTTGCGCGCCGTCTCGTGCACGGTCTCGTCGATGTCGAGCTCGTCTTGCTGGCCCTCGCGAAGAAACACGCGCAGCTTGCGCAGCGCGACCTCGATCTGGCGGACGTCGAGCACGAGATCGGAGCGGTAGCCGCGGAAGCGCCGCGCGTCGGCGACGCCCATCGCGCTCCGCCCGCCGCCGGCCGGCCCCACCCGCAGCCCGGAGGGGTGCGCGCCGTGGGCTCCGAACGGGCTCGTGCCTCCCGTGCCCACCCAGCGGTTGCCACCGTCGTGCCGCTCGCGCTGCTCACGCATGCGCTCCTCGAACTGCTTGCGGAGCGCCTCCATGTCGAGCGACTCGATCGCGGCGAGCTCTTCGGCGGAGAGCTGCTTGCGGAGCACCGGATCGGAGAGCCAGTCCTCGAGCTCCTTCAGCAGCGTCGTGCTGGCGGCGGAAATGCCCTTGAAATGAGCCGAAAAGGCCTCGTCGAAGGCGTCGAGGTCGGTCTCCCGGTGCACGCAGATGGCGCGGGCGACGTGGTAGAACCCGTCGAGCGAGCTCTCGTGGAGTCCGAAGATCATCGCCTTCGCGAGCGACACCGCCTCCTGCGGACCGACCTTCACCTTCCGGGCGCGGAGCTCGTACAGGAATGGCACGAAGGCGGCGCTCATTTCGAAGCGCCTCCGCCGCAGCGCGCGTCGCCGGCGGTCCGCGCGAACACGTCGTGGTCGCCGACGCGCAGCGAACGGGGAAGAGACACGCCGCCCGAATAGCGCCCCTCGGCGTCGGTGACCAGCGCGCCGAGCGTGGTCTCGTGCCCGCCCTTCTCGCGCAGCACGAGCTCGAGCGGCGCGCGGGGGCAGGGCTCGCCGTCGGCGGTGACCGTGCCGGACGCCTCGAGCCGGCCTCCGCGCGAGACCGAGCTCACCGCGATGTGCAGCGCGACAGCCGCTCGCGGCCGATGGGCGAGGGGCGAGCGCGCGTCGTCGTCCCGGCTCGCGCTTCCGCTCGCGTTTCCGCTCCCGCTCGCGCTTGGGTCGTTCGCGTTTCCGTTCGAACTCGCGCCGCTCGCGCTCGAGCTCGGCGTGGCGAGCGCGCCGCCCGCCCCCGCGTCGGGGTCCTGAGCGCGAGGGGAGCCGGGCGCCGCGGCCCGCCCGCCAAGATCGTCGCCCCGCGAGGCCCCCACCGGCCACGAGAACGGATCAGGGGGCGGCTCGAACGGCACGTTCGTCGACAGCGGCTCCCTCAACATGTTGCCCGCTCCGCCGAGATCGACGCGCACGAAGCGCTGTCCGTCGTGGACCTCCACCCAGGCGTGGGCCTCGTTGGCGATCATGCGCGTGGGAATGCCGAGGCCGAGCGAGGTGATGAGGAACCCGAAGGCTCTGTGGCGGCACACGCCCTTCTTCGAGAGCACGAGATCTGTGTAGATATCACGTACCTGCGGCGGGCTCTCCGACGAGTCCTCGAAGGAGCGGAAGTACGCGACCATGCGCGCCACGTTCTCGTGCGGTGGGAGGCCACGGCTGAGCCCGAGGGACCGCGCGACCGGCTCGTGTGCGGCGGCTACGCGCGGTGGGAGCGGCGGGACCTTGGGCAGGTGGTCCCACGTGGTCTCGCCGAACACGCCGCCGAACGCCGCGCGCGGCGCCGCGAGCTGCATCACGAGGCGCGCTCGCGTGGGGGTGTCGCCCTCCACGAACCAGTTGTCAGCGCCGTCGTGGACGACGCGAAACGGGACGTCTTGGCTCCCCACGCCCGCGCGCGCCTTCACGATGCGCGTGCCGGGGCCCACCGTCGGAATGCGAGAGCGGTCACCCGGCGCGAGATCGATCACGAGGTCGGCGTAGAAGGTCTCCTCGACCGCCTCGATCACCGGCCCGCTGTGCAGCGACACCTGCGTCAGCCTCGGGCTCCGCACGAAGAGCATGAAGTCGTCGTCGACCGCGTCGTAGGCCGCGAGGCGCTTGAACGGCGCGGTCGAGGGCCGAAACGGCTCGTCGTATGGCAGGGTGTCTGGCTTGCGTGTGTCGCGATCGGCCGTGAACGTCGCGTCGGGGGCGCCGCCAGCGCCTCGGCTGGGCGCGTAGGGGGGGCGCTTCGTGTCGTCTGGGGCGACCGGATCGGGCGCGCTGACGAGCCCGCTCCGCGTCTTGATCGCGGCGGGCAGCTCACCGTCGAGGCTGACCGCGAGCGCCACGTCTTCGCGCGGATCGGGCGGAATCCGCTCGTGCAGGACGGGCCCCGCCGCGTGCGCGGACGCCCCCGCGCACAGCAGCGCGACGAGAACACGCGCGGCCACGCGCGGGCCGCGGTGGCGCCCGGCCCGTGGGGCGAGCGGGTCGGGTCGGGCAAGCCGGGAAGACGGGGCAAGGTCGTGGGGCACGCGCGGCCTAGCGTACCCCTCCGCGGGCCCGCGCGCGACAGGCGCTCAGCGAGCCGCCTCCGGCCCCGGCGCGGCCCCCACGAGGTCCCACGTGACCACGTCTTGGCCGTAAGCGCCGGAGAACTGCAGCGCGAACCAGCGCGCGTTCGTCGCGATGGTCGGCGATCCGTCCGCCTTCTTCCGCGGGAAGTCGACGCGGAAGATTTGTCGCCAGACGCTGAGGTAAGGGAAATACGCCTTGTCGATCGCCGTAGGGCGGAGCACCTGCTCGACGCGGATCGGCGCGGTCTCGTTGCCGCGATCGTCAATGAGCCGGACGACCCAGGCGGCGTTTGGACGGGTCAGGTCGGTCATCCGGGGCGGCAGGTTCCCGTAGAGCGCGATCTGAAAGCGGTGAGCGGTCTGCGTCTCGAGAAGGCTCGCGTCGAGCAGCGCCTGCCGCTCCGCCGCGCTCAGGCGGTAGTCGCGCGCGTAGCGCATGGCGTACGACCAGCGAAAGTCCCAGCCCTCGTAGGTGGACGTGACCGTGAGGCGATCGTCCACGGTCGGCAGGCGCACGAGGCTGTGCGAGCGCGTCCACCGGTCCATCACCTGGCCGTACTCGCTCCCGTTGTACGAGCGAGGGCCCTCCGCGAGCGACACGGCCGGTCCACCGTGCGCGCACCCCGCGAGCGCGCCGAGCGCGGCGAGCCCGGCGAACGCGGCGAACGCGGCGAGCAGACCGGCGAGCCGCGCGCGGGGGGCGCGTGGAGGGAGAGTACGCATGCGCGGGTACTTTCGCCGCGAGGAGGGGCGCACGCAAGCCGTGAGTGGCCGCGCCATGGCGCCCGAGTCGCGGCGAGGAAAGGTTTGCTGCGCCACACGTAGGCGCGCGCGATCCCGCAGACGCGGGTGGCGGGCTTCGGCCGTGCTCGCGAGCACCGCGATCTCTCACTTGGTGGCCCGGCCGCGCGCCGCACGGAACGGCCTGGCCTCGCGCGGCGTTCGACCCGTCAGGTCGAATCGCGTTCTCGAACGTCGGAGAGGGGTTCACACGCCGCTGGCACGGGCGCTGCAACTCCCCGCACGGCTCGCGTGACCTCGAAAGAAGGTGCGTCATGATGGAGAAGCTCGATTTCCTCGTTCGCTTCTGGGGTCTCAAGGCCCGCCACGACCTGGCGGGGGAGCCCCTCACGGGCGCAGAGCAGATCGAGCTGCTCTCGCTGTTGCAGCTGGTCACGCCCGAGCTGAAGCTGCCCACCGCTGGGCCTCTCGCGCGCCCGAACCCCACCGCCACCGTCGATCTGATCGGGGCGGGCCGTATCGTCTCGGCTGAGCTCCGGTCGGTCACTGCCGCGGCGCTGTTCGTGGTGTCGCCCGTCCCGGTCGAGGCCGGCGCGAGCCTCGTCGTGCGCGCGACCGACGCCGTGAGCGGCGTCGAGCTCTCCCTCCCGTGCCGCGTCGCGTGGGCGTTCGGGACCGCCCCGACCTCGCTCGCGCTGCGCGTCGACGGCGTTCCAGGCCGCAGCTCGTTCGCGACCGTGCCGGACGCTGTCCCCCACCTCGGCATGACCCGAGGCGCGCGTCCGGCGCTCGTCGGGTGAGGCGCCCGGCGCCATGACGCGGCGCGCCGGGCGATCCTGCACAAGAGCGGTCCGAAATCGGGTATAGCGACGGCCCCCCTTCTGCGCGAAGGCGCAGCCCAGCCCGAGGACCTCGAATGACCGTCAAGTTCACTCTCCGCGCGACCGATCCGACCAAGGAATCCGCCGACGTCCTCGCGCTCTTCGTGTGGTCGCTCGACGGCACGAAGCGGAAGGGCAAGGGTAGCCTCGACGCGGTCGACAAGGCGCTCGGCGGTCAGCTCTCGAAGCTCATCAAGAAAGACGAGTTCAAGGGCAAGCGCGACCAGGTCGTCTCGCTGCCCACGCTCGGTAAGCTGAAGGCCGATCGCGTGATCATCTACGGGTTGGGGGACCCGGAGAAGCTCACGGACGGCGATCTGCGCACCGTGGGGGCGAAGGTCGGCCGCGCGGCCAACGCCGACAAGGCGAAGCGCCTCGTCGTGGCCCTCCCCGACGGCCTCGAGGCGCGCGCACGCTTCGTCGTCGAGGGCATCGAGCTCGGGGCTTACCGGTTCTCGAAGTACCTCACCGGCGACCGCAAGCCGAAGGCCGACCTTGGCCACGTCACGCTGGCGGTGGAGGGCAAGGTCAGCGCGTCCATGAAGGCCTCCGTCGAGCTCGCCCAGCATGTCGCCGCCGGCGTGAACATCGCGCGCGACCTGTCGAACGAGCCGCCGAACGTGATCTACCCCGACTCGCTCGCGGAGTTCGCCGAGAAAATGGCGAAGGGCAGCGGCCTCGCCATCAAGGTCTTCGACTACAAGGAGATCGTGCGCCGCGGCATGAAGCTGCTCCAGGCCGTGGGCCAGGGCAGCGAGCGCAAGCCGTGCCTCGTCCACATGAGCTGGACGCCGGCGAAGCCGAAGAAGCGCATCGTGTTCGTCGGAAAGGGCGTCACCTTCGACTCGGGCGGTCTCAGCATCAAGCCGGGGGCCGGCATGGGCGAGATGAAGCACGACATGTCGGGCGCCGCCAACGTCGTCGGCCTCATGCACATCATCGCGGCGCTGAAGCCCGATGTCGAAGTGCATGGCATCTTCGCGGCGGCCGAGAACATGCCCGACGGCGCGGCCTACCGACCGGGTGACATCTTCAGCTCCCTCGACGGCAAGTCGGTCGAGATCGTCAACACCGACGCGGAGGGCCGCCTCGTCCTGGCGGACGCCATGGCGTACGCGCGTGAGCTCGAGCCCGATCTCTTCGTCGACAACGCGACGCTGACCGGCGCCTGCGTGGTGGCCCTCGGCAACACGTGCTCCGGGTGGTACGCCGCCACCGAGGAGGCGGCCACCGCGTTCCAAGCGGCGGTGAAGGTCTCCGGCGAGAACATGTGGCGCATGCCACTGCTGGAAGAGCTCCGCGACCAAATGAAGAGCGAAGTCGCGGACTTGAAGCACACTGGCGACCGCTGGGGCGGCTCCATCTCCGCCGCGCTGTTCCTCCGCGAGTTCATCGGAAACGCGAAGAACTGGATCCACTGCGACATCGCGGGCCCCGCCATGGCGGACCGCTCGTTCGCGTGGAACCCCAAGGGTGGCACCGGGCACGGCGTGCTCACGTTCCTCGAGCTCGTCCTCGCCGCGGGCTGACGTCGGCGGTCGCCTCGGGCGTCTTTGGCGCTCGGGCGCACGCCGGCCTCGTGTCCCGCGCGCCTCGTGGTAGTTGAAGGAACATGGACGCCGTCGCTCTCGAACGCCGCCTCTCCCGCGCCTTCGCGCGCGCCGTGACCGACTTCGGAATGCTCGCCGACGGCGATCGGGTCATGGTGTGCGTGAGCGGCGGCAAAGACAGCTACACGATGCTCGACCGGTTCCGCGAGCTCCAGCGCCGCGCGCCCATCCGATTCGAGCTCAAGGTCGTGAACGTCGACCAGGGGCACCCCGGGTTTCCCGCCGAGACCCTGGTCGACTACATGGCGGCCGAGGGCCACGACTTCACGATGGTGAAGGAGGACACGTACTCCATCGTCACCGAGAAGATCCCGGCCGGGAAGACGTTCTGCTCGCTCTGCTCGAGGCTGCGCCGCGGCATCCTGTACCGCGTGGCGCGCGAGCTCGGGTGCACGAAGATCGCGCTCGGTCACCACCGGGACGACATCCTCCAGACCCTCCTCTTGAACTTGCTCTTCGCGGGGCAGCTCGCCGCGATGCCGCCGGTGCTCGTCTCAGGGGAGGGGCACGTGGTCATACGGCCGCTCGTGTACTGCGCGGAGGAGGACATCGCCGAGTACACCCGGCTGCGGCAGTTCCCGGTGCTTCCGTGCGATCTCTGTGGCTCGCAAGACCAGCTGCAGCGCAAGGTCGTCGGCGCGATGCTGAACGACCTCGAGGCGAAGACCCCCGGCACGAAGCAGATCATGCTCGCGGCCCTGCAGAACGTGCGCCCCTCGCACCTGCTCGACAAGGGCCTGTGGAGCGCGCTTGGGCTGTCGTCGGCGCGCGAGCTCACCGGCCCCGACGGGCTCGTCTCCGCCAGTCGGCTCGGCCAAGGGGCGCCCGCGTGAACCGGGAAGTGAGCCCCGAAGGGGCGAACGAAGGTCGATGGCGGCCCCGAGCCGGAGGCGAGGTGTCGCCATGAACCGGGAAGTGAGCCCCGAAGGGGCGAACGAAGGTCGATGGCGGCCCCGAGCCGGAGGCGAGGTGTCGCCATGAACCGGGAAGTGAGCCCCGAAGGGGCGAACGAAGGTCGATGGCGGCCCCGAGCCGGAGGCGAGGTGTCGCCATGAACCGGGAAGTGAGCCCTGAAGGGGCGAACGAAGGTCGATGGCGGCCCCGAGCCGGAGGCGAGGTGTCGCCATGAACCGGGAAGTGAGCCCCGAAGGGGCGAACGAAGGTCGATGGCGGCCCCGAGCCGGAGGCGAGGTGTCGCCGTGAAGAGCCCGGCTGAGCGTCTCGCGTCGCTCGGTCCCTCGTCCCAGGCCGCCATTCCCGGGTTGTACGCGTGGGCCGTCACCGTGGCGAGCTGCGGCTTGGCGCGAGGGGTCCCGTGGCAGACGCGGATCCTCGTGGTCCTCGGCCCGCTCGCCCTCGTGGCGGCGATCGCCATCGATCGCGACAGGCCCCACGTCGCTCGGAACGTCTCTTTGTGGGGCCTCGTGGGCTCGAGCTTGCTCGTCTGGGCCCTCGTGCCTGCCGCGGTCGGCCCCTCGCGCTTCGACGCCGTGCGGGGGGTGATGGGTATGCTCGGCTGGGGCGCCTTCGCCTTCACGCTGGCGGCGCCTGCGTTCCCGCGCCGCGAGGCCGACGACGCGCGGGTGATCGAGCGCGGTCGGCTGCCGCCACGGCAGCGCTCGGCCCGATGGCGGGGCGTGATCCTCGTCGCGGGCGTCGCGTTCGCCGCGGCGCTCCAGGCGATCGGGTGGGAGGCACTGCCGAGAGAGCGCGCGCTGCTCGTCCGGCTCTACACGCTGCTCGCCGGAATGGCGGTGCTCGGGGTGTTCGCCGAGATCGCGGTCGCCGGTCAGGTCGGGAGGTCGCGCAAGGTGCACCGCGGCGCTTACGGCTGGGCCGCCGTGGCGCTCGTCGTCGGCGGACTCGCGCTCGGGCTCGAGCTCAGCGCCAGGTAGTTGTTAAGCTGTTGAAATGATAGCGAAATAATCCGCGCTCCGGGCTTGCGTGGGACTGGGCCGGACCGCTATCCTGCGCCACCATGGGGTCGCACGAGTCATTGGCGTTGCTCTTCGCGGGCGCCGGCAGCGCGGCCCTCGGGTGGGGCGGGGTCGCCCTCGCGGGCGCCGCCGATCTCCGCGCCTTGCTCTGGCTCGTCGCCGGCGCGTTGGCCCTGCGCGTGGCCCTGCGCTTCTCGGGGTCGCGCGCGTGAGGCTCCGCCACGGCGCGCACAGGCTGTTCGGGCTGTTCGCGGCCATTCTCGCGTGCGCGGCGTGCGGAGAGGCGCCCGCCACGGCGACGCTCGGGGGGGACGTCGTGGCCCGAGTGGGCGGCACGATCTCCATCCCCGCGTCGCTGGTCGGCCGCACCGCCGCCGAGTCGCACCTCTCCCGCGACGAAGCGCTCGAGCGGCTCGTGGGCGACGCCGTCGGCGCTCGGGAGGCGGCGGAGACGGGCGTCGACGAACGCCCCGCCGTGCGCGTCCGCGTCCGCGCCGCGGTGGCGCGGAGCCTCGTCGATCGCATGCAGGCCGAGGCCGTCGCCGCGGGACCGCCCACCGACGCCGAGGTCGCGACGCTCACGAAGGAGGCCTGGCTCGAGCTCGATCACCCCGAGCTGCGCGTCGCCGTGCACGCCGTGGCGCTCGTGGGTGAGGGGAAGTCTTCGGTCGAAGCTCGGCGCCTCGCCGAGCGCATCCTCGCCGCCGTCGCGTCGGCCAAGTCCCCCGACGACTTCCTCGCCCTGGCCGACGGACCCAAGACGCCCGGCCTCGAGGTCCGCGTGGAGGTGCTCCCTCCCGTGGCCGCCGACGGCCGGACGCGCGGCGGCGGCACGCTCGACGGCCGCTTCGTCAATGCGCTCTTCGCCCTCGCCAAGGTGGGCGATCAGTCGGGGATCACCGAGTCTCCGTTCGGGTACCACGTCATGCGGCTGGTC